>NZ_JBTIWT010000010.1:0-186338 GCF_054353775.1 Bacillus sp. 5w2
AATGAGTTGGCTTTTTATTACCTCTCCCGTCTATCACTGTGTTAACTTAAGGGTGAAGCATTCTTTTGATAAATTTATCAAATTCATTGTTTTAATAACCATTCTTCAATTACTTTCACTGTTTCATCTCGTTGTGCTTTTGAAGTAATTAAACTCGCATTATCACCCTTTTGCTCACCATACATGCCAAAATTAGCATGGTTTCCCCCTTTTATCATATGCATAGTTGTATTCTTTGACATGAACTTTTTATTGTTCTCTATTTTTTCTACAGTTGCTAAAGCATCTACTTCTCCATAAATAGATAGCATCGGAATCGATTTCGTAGAGAAATCATCTGCGGGATAAGAACCTAAGAAAATGATTCCGCCTACTTTTTCTTCATGTTGAAAGGCATACTTAGAAATCATAGCTCCTCCCATTGAATGCCCAGCAACATACCATTTTTGAACTTCAGGATACTTTTCAATTACACTGTCTACCTCATCGATTCCAAGTATCGCTAAGTTTAATGGTAACTTAGGCATTACTACAAAATATCCATCTTTTGCAAGTGCTTCCCCTAAGTAACTATAAGCCTCAGCTTCTACTTTAGCTCCTTGATAAAAAATAACCCCTATTTTAGCATCTTTCTCTCCAAAAACTATATGATCTTCATCTTTTTTATCCTCCACTAACGACAAAGCCTCTTTCGTCGGTTTGTAACTAAACTGAGACCAAACAAAAAAACTAATACTTCCTATAAGTAAAATACCAAGTAAAGAGTACAGCGTAATTTTTATCCATTTCTTCACAAAGACGACCTCCCTAAGATGTATATATTCTATATTTTAGATTATCATTAATAAACATAAAAACTCGAGCATTTTTATTATGCTCAAGTTTTTATTTACTTCTTTAATTTATACTGTAAATTGTCCAAGATAAATATGTAGCAAATGCAGCCCATAAAAAATATGGGATTAGCAACCATGCCGATACTTTAGATAAATTAGAAGAAAACACAATAAGAATCAACGTAGTAATAGCGACTAGTAAACAATCTACTGTTGCTAAAAATAAATCTTTTTGACTGAATTGAAAGTAGCTGAACGCTTGATTGCACATATAATTTAAAAGGAATATAAACCAAAATGTTTTTGGCTTACATCCATATTTGTTGTAAATAATTGCAACGGATAATGCAATGAGTCCATATAATACAGCCCAAATCATTCCGATTGTCATGCCAGAAGGCGTCCAAGACGGCTTTTCTAGCGCATCGTACCAAGTGCGATCAATAGGAAATACAATACTAGAAACATAAAACAAACCATATGTTAGTAAAAATACTATAATACTAGATTTTTTCATAAACATTCTCCTTTTTAATAGAAGGTTTTAGAAACTCTATATGATTCGTATGCTCTTTCAATGAATACAACTTTAATACATAAATAGACATTATAACCTTTACATATCAAATTCATATTGACTCGTGTATTTTATATAAATTCTTTCATACTTTTATATGCACAAAGGGCTCTCTCTCGTGCTGCCTTATGATCAACAACTGGCAAAGGGTATGTATCTCCTAGCTTTATATTGGCTTTTTGTAAAATATGCTCAGGTGCTTCCCACGGTTTATGTATATATTTATTCGGTATATCTCTTAATTCTGGTACCCATTTTCTTATATACTCCCCATCTTTATCAAACTTTTCCCCTTGTGTGATTGGGTTAAAAATACGAAAGTACGGTGATGCATCTGCCCCACTTCCAGCAACCCATTGCCACCCCATTGTATTATTTGCAATATCAGCATCTAATAGTGTATCCATAAACCATTTTGCTCCTTCTTGCCACGGAATTAACAAATGCTTTACAAGAAAAGAGGCTACAGCCATTCTTGCTCGGTTATGCATAAAACCTGTTTGCCATAATTCCCTCATCCCCGCATCAATAAACGGATAACCAGTTTCACCTTTCTGCCATACTCTTAATAACTCCTCTTCATTATTCCACGGAAAATGTTCAAAGTTCTTATTAAGAGGTTTATATACTGTAAATGGATAATGATATAGCAAATAATAAGAAAACTCTCGCCAAATTAATTGACGTATAAAGCTATTCACTTGTTGTTCAAAAAGACTACATTGTTTTTCGTTACTTTTATTTATTAAGTAATGATACATTAGCTTTACTGATATTTGACCAAATGAAAGATACGGTGCCAACATCGAATGAGCATTTTGATTTGGAAAATCCCTTCCTTCACTATAAGAGACTAATTTGCTAGAGAAAAATTTCTTACATGTTTTGTATGCCCCTTCTTCTGTAGGCTCCCATATTGATTCCATATGAGATGTCCACGGTATAGTCGGCAGCAAGTGCAGCGCTGAAACAGGTAAGTTCACTGGTAAAGTGCTTATCCCCTTTATACTCTGCACTTTACTAGTAGGTTTAGGTATTACCTGCTTTTGAAATGCATTATAAAAGGGCGTAAAAACCTTATATTCAGTGTTATCTTTCTTTTTAATAATCCAAGGCTCTAATAATAAATGTGAATTAAATTCCTTACAGATCATACCTTCATCTTCTAACATCATTTTCATTTTTTGATTAGATTGTAATCTGTCCGGATCATAACAAATATTCCAATATACAGCCGTTATATTTAATTGCTCTATGAGAGAAAGTATTTCTTCCTGCGTATTTCCTTTACGAATTATTAAAGTAGAGCCAAATGCCTCAAGTTGCTTCTTTACATCTATTATTGCATGGTGTAACCACCACTTTGATGCCTCCCCCATTGAAAAAGCTTCATCTTGTACATATACTGGAAGGACCTCACCAGACTGAGCAGCCTCAAATAGAGCTGGGTTATCATATAAACGAAAATCTTTTTGAAACATAACGATAATTTTATTTTGCATGGCTACCCCTTCTGATTCTTAAAACATAATAAATTTTATTATACAACAGCAATTCATACATAAGAATTTATTTGTCCTTAATAAATTAGTTAACTTTTTCAACTATTTTATTAGTAGGAATTTTAATAACCGTTTCTTTTCCACCTGTTTTATCAATCATGAAGCCATGAACTTTAACATTAGAAGGTACTAGTGGATGATGACGAATCATATCTATACTCTTTTCAATATTTTCACTAACATTTTCTTTTCCACTTAGCCATTCCTCAAGGCTACCACTTGAAAATTCAGGCATGCAATTTTCAAAGAGATAGTCTAGTTCCCTGTTATTTTTTATGGAATCACGTTGAATTTGTAGATTAACTGCATCAGTTTCTTTATCCTCTATTCCGACAATAAAAATTTCTTCCACATTTTCTTGATAAATAGCAATAATGATAGATCTCATTATATCTCCATAAGGATGTACAATTACAGAATCGTAGCTGTGTATAGTCAACATGTTTTCTTGTTGAATGTTAGTTACTTGTTGGATAATAGGCTCTATTCCGTGTTCAATGTCTGTTAACAATAAAACCTTTTTATTCTTTGCATTCATATATAGCACTCCTTCTTCATGATTGTATTTATAAAACTTTTAAGCTAGTAACAATGATTCATTACATGATTGTTACCAGTTTTTCCAACGTCCCTCTGGATCAACACTTGCAAGTCTGACCCATCCATTTTGAACTTTTTCTCGAAATGTGAAATCATTATTTAGCAAGCGTTCTATATATTCAATAGGCGCTTGAATTACAATTAGTAAACGAAGTGGTGAGTGATACGTCTCACTATCTGACTGCATAACGGATTGCCAAGGTAAGCCTGATAACAAATCACTTGCATTTCCCTGCATAACACCGAGACCTGCCGTAACGGTTTGGGTTGTTTTGTTTCCACTACCATAATAATGAGGAGCTACAGTTGAAGCGTAATATTGTAGATTTATCCACTGCGCTACTGTTCCTGGTCCCGCTATAATGTTAGCTAATATATCACCACTTTCATCCTGTTTCCAATCATAATTATGAAGGAAAGCCCTACCTTCTAAGTCACAATCCTGAGTCAATTCACGCTGCCCGATAATAAAAGATGCATTACAAGCTAATCCCCATTCCGGACGTATTTCACTCCAATCTTCTGCAAATCGATGTGCCTCTTTACTCGCATTTTTTATTTTCGTTTTAAAATTTGGTAATTGCGTTAAACGCTCTCTATTTGCCTCTTGGCTCACATTTGGCATAATCGACTCAATACAATCAAATGCTTCTTGCGCAGCTTCCGAAAGTTCTGGGACGTAAATCCATTCCAATTCATCCACGGTTGTTTTATGTTCAGCTGCTGCAAAAATGGTGTCCTCAGGAATTTTAATTCCTTCAGCAGACAACGCCTCTCTTACTTCTGGAAGGTTACATAAAGTAGCGAAAACTCTTGCATTGAATCCTCCCGCTGCTCCCCCACACGCACCACACTCAAGTGCTGCAGCATAAGGATTGTTCGTACTTTGACTACTGTGTCCGCACATTACAACTAAAGGAGCAAATTTTTCTGTCAGTCCCACCATTTTTAAAGCTTGACGCACATAGTTCACTTTTTCTTCTTTCGTAAAACCGATAGGTATCTCACCTTTTGTGTCATGAACATGATTAAGCGAGAATGTTGTATCCGGTTTTTGTAACATCGTTTTGCGAAGGTTACGAATGAAACCACCAACTCCTCTTGGGACAAAGCTTCTTGTCACCATCTGTAGACCAAGTAAAGGACCACTTAACTCAGGTAGCGCCATACTTGTCAGTACGTTCTGTTTCATCGTTTTAAATGTATAACGCACCGAACTACCTACCCTCTTACGTTGCTCATAAGATTTAAGTTCACTTTCATTTGTGAGCTCTTTTATTTGATGTTTCGGTTTTAGTATAACTGGCAAAGAAGGGTGGCTGTTATTACTGCCTAGTTCACTAGTCGCAATTGGTAACCCAAAGAAACCAGCTATTCCAAATGTTTCAAACGGACCTAATTTTTCAAGGTGGCGACGAAACGGTTCTGAACGTACATCAATACAAAATGCTAATTGAGCTACTACACGCTTTTTATCATTAGTTGCACGTTGTTTAGAAGAAATCTTCTTCTTTAATTGCTCTGCATGCGTCTGTTCCCAAGCTTCCAGCCAAAGTTTCTTACGAATGTTTTCATCAAAACGATAAGCAAATGCTAATAATTCGCTTTGTTCAGCGGCAGACATTTGTAACCATTCCCGTGTTGAAATATCCCCCCAATAGATCCAAGAAGCTATAAGTGGGACAATCGAAACTTTTTTCTCAGCCTTTTGATTTTTTAAAGGTAAATAAGGTTTTACAATAGCCAGCTCCATTGAAATTCGAACTGCTAAATATTCTATAACGAGTGCCTGTTCCTTAATTGATTGTTGGGAGCGCCATCGTATCATTCCTGCCCACCCAGGCAAAGAAAGTAAGTGCCCTTCAAGGTAAGCTTGCCTGTTAGATTCAGGAATTCCTAGTTCAGATAATGCTTTTGTTAAAGCTCCCTGGGCATCCTGTGGCCAATCTTTTAAAACTTTACGCTCATTTTTACTGAGCGCTGGATCAAATGTAATAAGGTGGTGCCATGCACGATAAAAACCTTTCTCACGGTTTGGCATCGTCCAACTTGCCCCGGAGTCATCAAGATATAATTTACACCATTTAATGATGTGATAATTAAGAATATCAGATAAGTTGTCACCATTTTGATTCTCTATAAGTGAACTGATTGGTTGCATAGAAGAGTCTTCTATACTCCCTGTATTTACATAACTCATTTCCTTTGCGAATTTATTTAATTCTGGCGATGATAATAAACTAGAAGGTAATCTCTCTAACTTTAAAGCTTCTTGGCAAAAACGCTCCTCTCTCTCTCGCGGAATATGAAAAGATTGTGAATCAAGCCAACGAGACAAGCCAATTTGTAAAAATGTTTCCTCAATCTCACCTTTCGCCTTTGCCGAATGAATCATGGAGGCACTAGGATAAATATCTACATTACGAGCTTCTTTTAACCAATTTGCGACTTGTTCAAATGATTGCTTTTCAAGCCCCATCCAAGGGTGATGAGCCGCAAATGTAGAGATAGGCCAAAGTGGCGCAATAACTCGGCTAGCAGATGTAACTAGATCATTTATATTATTTTCTTGTATATCAATGTTTGTATCTTTCTTTTTTAAAGTTTCTTTCGTTACGATTGACTGTATGCTCATCACGAATTACCTCCCTTTGATACATAATGTTTCAGATAGCTTGGATGACTTTCTACTGACTTTTGTCTCGCTTCACCTACTCGAACGAACCAAAGATACATTACAGCAAATATTGTAGAAGATTGATTACGAGTAACGAGAGTACTAATAGCACTACCAAATAATAAGAGACTTATAACAAAAATAACGGCTGAAGCCGACGGTTGAGCATTCTGATAAATGTCAGTATGCAACCATTTATAAAGAGAGTTATGAACAGTAAAGTAAATGAGAGAAAATCCACTCAAAACTATTAAGCCGGCAATTCGTCCCATTCTTCCCTCTCCAAAAACAACAAGCTGTTTCCACGAGAAGTATAATGACCACCCTAAGATTAACGCACTAACTAATTCATACCCCTCTCCAGAAGTCGTAAACCAGAAAGCAATTGCTATAAATAATCCTAAAACACGTCCGAACATAATCCATAAATTGGACATCTTTTCATTATTAGATTGCTTCACTCCCTCAAAACGTTGTACGGAAGAACCAGCTTGTAAAAACAGTGTGGCTTTAAATAAACCGTGTAAAATTAAATGAATAACAGCTGCTAAATAAGCGCCTAATGCACATTGAATCAGCATAAATCCCATTTGTGCAATAGTGGATCCTACTAGCTGACGTTTATAATCAACTTGAACTAAACTAATTCCTGTTCCTATTAAGACAGAAATACTAGAGAAAATTAGTAAAATGATTTGTGCAATATCATCATGAAAAAGTGGCGAAAATCTAGTTAATATGATACCGCCAGCATTTACTAAACCCGCATGCATAATAGCAGAAACAGGAGTTGGAGCAACAGCTGATTCAATTAACCATCTGTGAAAAGGCCATTGTGCTGCTGGAATCATCATAGCTACTATAATCAATAAGTTAATTCCTGTTTTCTCCAATGTTCCAAATTGAGCTACATTTTCATTCGTTAAAACGGATGTTAACTGCCACTGTCCAGTTATTTGAAACAACCAAATGATAGCTGCTAGTAAGGCAATCCAACTTATTGTAAATAAATAGCCTGAGATTTTTGTTGCTTCACTAACTACTTTCCACCCTTTATTTAGCCCTATGAGTAGTACCAATCCTATAAGAGTTGCGCCCCAACAAATAATCATGAAGCGAAGATCATCACTTAACCATGCAACCGAAGATACACCTGTAGTAAATGTAAAAAGTGCAAAGTATTTTCGATATGAGCGATCCCCCATTAAGTAACGTACAGAAAAGCGCTGAATGATTAAACCAATTGTAAGAACAAAGAAAGCCATTAACCAAGCTAAAGTATCTAGATGCCAAGGCCCCACAACTCTATCTCCATTGTTATTAACAAGTGCAAGTAAAGAAACCAATGAAGGCAAAGCAGCAATACCAATATGGATATGAACAAAACGTAAAGGCATCCTTGCATGTAAAAACAACAATCCACTTAACCAAGAAGCACTAAGCGCGATAAAAAATAATGTTAACAGTGTTGATGAACTCAGCGAAATTAACATGTAAAATACTCCCTTCCAAACGAAAATAACCTATAAAAATTCCTTTTCATTACGATGATTTTTTTAATTTCAATTTTCATTCACTCTTTTTCGTACATCGTTTTTTCCATAAAAAAAACCGACAACTTCCATAATCCAATGATTTTATATCATCATTGAATTATGGAGATTGTCGGTTTCACTTCAACTAACTTCAATAAAGTTTTTTGAAGAGCTCCCATTTTATAGCGGATAATAATGTATGTATTACTCCTATTAAAAATAACAGTATATCTCTGATCTCCTAGATTATGCAATCAATATATCAATTTATGTTATGCGCTATCTTTCAATTAAGAAACCTTTTCATTTAGTCAATATTACATATTAAAAAAATGCTAAAGCCTTAATTATAGCAAACAGTTAAAATAAGCATCTATTAATTTTTAAAACAATTATAAGATAAACCATATTAAGCTGTTTGTCAATTTATTTATCCATTTTTTCAAGCGTTATTTCAATCAAAATTCATTATACGTAAATAATTTCAAGTTTTTAATTATTATCATGTTAATAAATATAAATAAAGTGCAAAACTTTTAGGTTTCTTAATTATCTCCCACTAACACTACGGTGGTTTTAATTTTTAAAACTTTTCCTCAAGATTATGAACCAATTTAAAAATCATTACTCGCTCACCTGTACGCGAACTTATATCCGTATGAAAACTTTTCACTTTTTCTCCAGTTAATTCTAGTATGATCTCTTTCAAATCGTCAATTCCAGATTCAACTAGCTCCGAACGATTTTTCTTTATCGTTAGCATACCGTCTTTCGTTTCGCAAACAGTATATTCAGCCGGTGTTAAAATACCTTGTAAATTTACGATAATCATATCTCGTAATATATCTGTCTTAACGGATATAGATCCACGTCCTAGGTAGTCCTTCTCCCAGTGCGTAATTGCTTTGCTTATCTCTGATTCAATAGAGCCTTTTGAGTTTTTCATCTATGTATCCTCCTTCAATAAAATGTAATTACATTTATAATTACAATAACAATATAATAATCTTGATTGATTCTATTTTCAATTACTAAGATGACATTCTTGAACATTTTTTATTTTGAACCTCTCCATAATGAGACGATTTGAATAACTATTTTTTTCATCTCAATTATTTTCCACTTTGCTTCTTCTAGTTAAACGAAAAATTGGCATCTTTTATAATAATAAAATTCATTTTTATTATTTTTGAATAACTTGTTCTGTTGGGTTGATAGGCATAAAATATCATCATATCGTTATCTAGCTAAACTTATGAAAAGTCAATTTTAAGTGCGATTTTTTTCTAATGGTTATATATAGGGAATGTAAAGATTCATACATATTTAATCCGCTTGCCGCAGAAAAAAATGTATATGTCATTGCGAAGAGATATGTACTAACTAAAAAAGTGTTGGGGCATGTGGAAATGAGGAAGGATATGGAATAAGAACGAACACGCTGATGATTTTATAAAAAACTTACTTAACAATTCATGTTTCCGTTTAGTAAAGATTTGCTTATTCAGTTAATAGACATGGGGAGATTTCAAAAAGGGAGTGCAGTACAGGTCAGCATACAAGCATTCCCTTCCAATCATAATGTAAAGTTATTTGATAGAACGATTTACATACTAGTTTCTCTTTTGACATGTTGGTTCATGATTCTACCTTTTTGTATATATATATGCCACCAACCAATTAGAACTGAGATTAATGAAATCCCACAAGCCATAATTAAAATAATTTCTCCACTTAATTTGAGTAAAAGAAATCCAGCTAAAATTACACCTAATGGCTGAGCCATTGTTACTCCTGAAGCAATAAATCCCATAGTACTTCCAAGATGTTGATTCGGTATTATTTGTTGAAGTTCGGTTTGATATATTATTGATACAGGAGCGGCGAATAAACTAAATAGACCAAATAATACAATGCTTATTATGATTGAGTTTGTCATAAGACCGCCTATTGCACCAAATATTGTTGAGAAAACATAGAGAACCATTGCTATGTTAAAATTTATTCTTTTTACTTTATATGTCATTGCCGCACCTAGTAAAGTTCCAATTCCCATTACTGTAAAACAAATTCCTAATGCAGCAGAACCGTTGAATTTCAATCCAGAAAAAAGATTTGGCAACAAAACATCCATAATCATAACAAATGCCATGTTGGTAAATATTGAAGATGCAATAGCACTAAATATCCACCGCTGGTGATTTAATATTTTTATAGTAGATTTGAACGCATTAATTACCCCTCTAGAATTTGATGGTGATTCCGTTAATTTAACAGTAAGGAACAGAAAAATATAACAAGCTAATGATATAATGGCCATAAAAATTGCGACGGCCATAGCTAAAGAGAATCCTCCTATCAAAAGGAAAACACCCGCTAAACTTGTTCCTATAATAGCAATACTTTGTGTGACAATACTAATAATACTATTAATAGATTTTAGTTTTTCTGGTTGAGCCAAGGACGGAATTAGTGTCCTTTCAAGAGGCGTTAATATAGCGGAAGAGATGCCCATTAAAATTACAATTACAGCATAAATCCAATATCCCATTCCTTCTGTTGAAAGATTAAGAAGACCCGCAATTAATAAAAAACAATGTGAAATTATATTACAAATACTTGCTGAAATTCCAAGAGGAATTTTTTTCATTCTATCAACTGCTATACCACTTAACATCGTAAATAAAATTCCTGGAACATAACGAAATGCCATAAGAGACCCATATATTAGTGGTGATTGAGTTATATTAGTAAAATACCATGCCATGGCTAAAAAGACTAAACTGCTTTGAAATGATTGAACTCCCATTGCAATGATAATAGAATTTATTTGTTTGTTCATTGTTTTTGTACTAAAGAGAGTTCATTTTTAATCGCCTTACTCACCATCATCTCTTCCATGAATTGCCAACCAAACCATTGGTAGGGAGTATTTTGAATAAGCTGTTCGATCCAAGAAAAAAGAGGTAAGAGAATGCTCCCTGTTTCAGTATAATTAAGAGTAGGACCAAGATGTAATTCATATTTTTCATTATATGTCATTGCTATAGGAATTACTTTACTTTTACATAAACGACCTATATGTTCAACTCCCATTGGAACATATACTTTTTCTCCCAACAATTTTAATTCAAAGAAAGTTTTATCTTCTGATGAAGAAATTTCAGGATATATTATAGGGTAATTTCCATTGTTATAGCCACGAATAAGTTTTCTTAAAATCCATATGTCTGGAATTTTCATAAATTCCACCTGAACATTTGGTAAAATATTATTAATGCTACTATTAACACTTTCTGCATCTATGTACCCTGATGCTAGTATATGTGATTCTGGTTTAATAAAATGTCCGAGAATATGAGGTACTATCATATGTAGTCCAAAATGCGGGATTACAAATATACATGGTTCTTTAATAATTTCTGAAAGATTAGGAGGAATAGATATAAAAGATTTATTTATCCCCTGTTGTTTCAGCATTCGTAAGAACCATGCCCAATGCATTGGACGATATGCTAGGAATTCTTTGTATTTTAATATCATTTGTTCATTTTCATTAACAAATGTCGAATAAATTTTAGGCGTATTCCAATCTTCTGGTTTTGAACATAGATGCAAAAAGTCCTCTTTATTTAATGTTAAAAGTTCTTCTATATTGTTACTTAATTCTGGAAAACTTAGATCTTTGATTTTCCCCATATTTCATCCCTCACTTTATAACATTCTGGCATAGCGTCGTATTTGTTTAATAAAACTCTTTGAGCATAGCATCTACAAGTTTGCATTGTACAATCTCCATGGAATTTACAACCTATGCAAGCAGTTAATTCATCTAACTCCCAGCCTCCACGATAAAAATCCCATTTTCGACTATTCCATGCAGAAAGAACACCACCTTCATCTTTTACATTAGCAATAATTTGTGATGTATCACCTATGGATTCTGTACAAGGATAAATATCTCCATTTGCTCCAATTGCTAATAAGTACATTCCTTGCGGCCCAACATTGGGTGGTAATTCGAAATCATTATCTTTATTTTTAGGGCCTGGATAATAATAAGTCTGAAATTCAATTTTAGTAGAAGGATATTCTTTTGTTATTTGTATTACTTGTTTATGAAAATAATCTAATTCAGACAAAGTAAATTGAAAATAATCAGGGTTTAAACTAGCCCTTCCAGATACAGATGCTGGGTGAAAACTTATTCCATTTGCCCCATTTTCTATACAAGCTTCTACAACTTTTCTAACTCCATCAGATTTTACACAATCCGGAACTAATACTGATTCAACAATTACATAAAATTTATCTTGTGCAAATCGCTTTAAAGTATCCATAACGCGTTTATATGAACCTTTTCCACGCATTTGATCATGATAAAATTCATCACCATCTAAGGAGAGGTGTATTTGTAGCCCTCTTTGTTTTTTTTCTTTTACTTTTAATAAAGTTTGATAAACTTTATCACTTACTCTATGACCATTAGTGAAAAATTCAAAAAAACATCTTAAGGTACCTGCATGTTCTAAAATTGTACATATATCTTTTCGGGTTGTTGTTTCTCCTCCTGAAAAAGCGAGCTCTATAACGCCTAAATTGTCTAATTCAGAAAACAATTGAATTACCTCATCAGTATTAAGTTCATCAGAAATATCTACAAATGGAGATGATTCTCTTAAACAATGTTTGCATGCAAGATTGCATCTCATAGTACTAGTTATATTAACCTTTGTAGGAAATGTCATTGGTGTATATTTAAAAGAAGCGGGTGGTGATATTTTTAAGTTTGAAAGTGGCTTAGTAACATTTTCTTTTTTACTGGTTTTTAAAATTGTATTTCCTAAAATCATTTCATTGATAAACTGATTGAATTCCTCCCGTTGAGGTAATTCATTTAGTTCCATAGCGCGCTTATGATAGAACTCCCAGGCGTCCTCTATAGTTCGTGATTTCGAAAGGTATACTAATAATTCAAAGGCTGCTGCTGAAAGGAATTCTGAATGTCTAGTTTTAGCATTATAAAAAAAACGAGCTTCTGAATTTATATAGTGATGCTCATCACGTAATATAACATCCTTAGAAAGGATTATGTACATTATTCTTTCCTCCTTACAGAATATATTTTTAATTATTTTTTAAATCCACTGGGAACTAAGTAGCCCCAGTGGATTTAAAAGTTATTATGTCTAATAATGTTTAAATTTACTATTTTTGTGGTGACGGTGGTTTTTGACAGCCACAGTTGTTAAAAGCCGGTTGTGTTCCATGAATTACACTTGTGTTCTTTTTCACACTTTTCACCCCCTTCAAATTATTACCAATAAAATAACATTTTTTATAAAAAATGTAAACTAGTAAACATAAATAAAAAATTAAAAATTCTGATTAATTAAACCAAAAACATATATTCGAATTTTTAAAATAACATTTATTGGATAATATGTTAAGATTAAAAAACATATAAATTATTGCTAAATATAAGTCTGAAAATTCTGTTTTTTATTTTATAGCGCCCTATAATTTAATAATTCCTTACGACAGCACGAAATACTTTTCGTCTATAGAACCAATACACTCTACACTAACCAAGTTTCTTGTAATTGTTAATAGACTTGTTTTATCCTCATTTCAAGGAGGAAATAACTAAGTAGTTTCTAGTTTTATAGTACGAAGCGTATTTTTAACATTAAAGAAACAAAAATAAAAACCCCCAGTTTCTCTAAATTAAAATTGAGAAACTGGGGGTTTTTATTTAAAACAAGTAACTAATTAATAATCCTGCTGATAATAAGAAGCCGAAAATTGTATTTGTCATCGCTGTTGATTTCATTGCGATGCGCATATACCCGGGATCCTTTGCCCCTTTTTGGAAACTTTGAATTGCAGAGATTGGTTTTCTAAAACCTAGGAACATAACTAATGCCCAAGGGCTTATATAACCCATTAATACAATTACCGCAATCCATAAATAAGCAACGAAAAAGGCTACAGCTAGTGTTACTACAGCTTTTTCTCTCCCAAGGAGGATTACTAATGTCTTTCTTCCACCTTTAATATCTTCTTCGATATCTCGGATGTTATTCGACATGTTGATTGCACCGACTAAAATTCCAATTGGAATGGAAATCAATACACTTTCAATCGTTATCGTATTCGTTTGAATAAAGAAAGCAATGAGTACAAAACATGTCCCCATTAACAAGCCAGAAACTAATTCTCCAAACGGAGTGTACGCAATTGGTAATGGACCGCCTGTATATAAATAGCCAACCGCCATCCCGATTAAACCGATGACGACTAACCACCAGCTACTATTCATACAAATATAAATTCCGATAAGTGCTGCTACTACATACAATAAAAGTGCAACTGTTAACACATTTTTTGGTTTCAATCCATGACGGACAATTCCGCCACCAATTCCAACAGACTCAGCTGTATCTAATCCACGTTTGAAATCATAGTACTCATTAAATAAGTTCGTTGCTATTTGCAATGCTAAACATGCAACCATCATCGCAATAAATAAAAGCCAATGAATTTCGGCAACATAAAGTGATGCCACTGTCCCTAAAATTACAGGAGAAAACGTCGCCGTTAATGTATGCGGGCGCGTCATCTTCCATATTAATTTAGCGGAACTAATTTCTTTTTCTGTCCCCATAACTCTGTTCAATCTCCCAACATTTTAAGTATAAATTACTAGCAGTATCTTTCTATCTATTTTCTGCCACGCATCCATTATATCAAAAAAAGAATTGGCGATAGAACTTTCATGCTCTTGCTTACACCATAAATTTGCATCAAAATATATTTTTTTCTAATACTGTATTTACTTTTTCGTTGAACAACCCCTATCTCTCTAGCTAATTGTTCTAAAGCATGCGGTGACATATATCGTTGTAATTCTTTAGAAAACAATTCTAGTTCATCTAAAATCGATAAATTCATACAAAAACGTTATTCTTTCTGTATATTTCTACAAAAAGAATAACGTTTTCTTTGAATTATGGATATAAATTTATCTTAGGTTGATAGTGATGTGGCGGTACCCCAATTATATTTCAACCTCTGTTTCAGATAAATTCAATGCTTTTCCGCCTACCTTTACCTCAATAATTTCTTTCCCTTGAGTGGTTAACGCTATAACTATTTCCGAAGGTTTTTTCATAGAGTAACCTTGCTCAACAGATATATTAATAACATGTTCAGGTTTGATTTTACCATATTTATATAGATAACATGAAAGGGCACCATTGGATGTACCAGTTGCAGATTCTTCGGGAACTCCATATAAAGGTGCCAAATTTCTACAGTGAGCATTTGAACCCTTTAGTGATTCAAGGGTAAAAATATGATAACCAATGGTATTATATTTACTGCTGATATTTGTTACTTTTTCAAAATCTGGCTTTATAGAATTTAATATATCTAAGTTTTTAATCGGTACAAGTATATCCCTAAGGCCAGTAGATACAATTTGCACTGATAGATCCCCCAACATTTCATCTATAGTAATATTTAAGGAATCTGCAATTTCCTCCTTGTCTATTATTTCATAATAGCTTGGAGCATTTTGCTCCATCATAATTGATAGGTCTTCCATTACTTCTACACTTAAAATTCCAGCCTTTGTTTCTTGAGAATATTTTCCTGGTTTAATATATCCTTGGCTTGAAAGTGTATAGAACGCTGCTATCGTTGCATGGCCACAAAGATCAACCTCTTCATTAGGTGTAAAGAATCTAACCTTGAAGTCAGCAAGGTCTGACTTCATGACAAAAGCAGTCTCACTAAAACCGATGATACCTGCTATTTTTTTCATTTCCTCATCTGATAGATAATCAGCGCTAAGTACCACTCCGGCAGGGTTCCCTCCCTCAATGGATTTTGCAAATGAATTTAATGTATAAACTTTTACCTTCATAATATGATCCCTCCAAATTGTATATCGATTTTATATTTGCACGATTGTCCCAACATTCATTTCTTCTGCTTTTGATACAATATAATTTGAAACTGCAAGATCCTGCAATGCTATGCCAGTACTATCAAAAATCGTAATTTCTTCATCACTTGTACGTCCTTTCGCATTTCCAAGTATGAATTGTCCGATTTCAGTCAAATTGTTTTTGCCTAATATACCAGCCCTTATAGCACTTTGTGTTTCTCCGACTGTCGATGCTTGTGTAATATCATCTACATATACAGAAGCTACCTCAAAGATCTTTTCATCTATTTCCTGTTTTCCAGTCATGTCTGCCCCCACACAGCTGAAATGTATGCCTGGCTTAATCCACTCCTTAAAAATCAGTGATTTTCGAGAAGGCGTTATCGTAATTACTGCATCGGTTTCTTCCAAAGCTTTCACTGGATTTTCTACAGCTACAAACTGAACTGACTCAATTCTTTGTTTCCAGCTCTTATTATAAGTATCGTTGATATCATTTATAATTTTTTCTAGTTCCGTCTTTATTGAATACTGGAATTTTGATGCATTTTCATATTTTATGGGGTCATATATATATACCTTGGTTATTGTCTGAACTTGAGATAGAGTGGCTGCTATTTGAAAAATCGCCTGAACTCCTGTCCCAACAATCATTAGTGTTTTTGAATCTTGTTTTGACAGGTGTTTCACGCCTATTGAACCTGCTGCTCCAGTACGCATTCCTATCAAATAACTTGCGTTGATCATTGCCTTAGGAAATCCATTCTTCAAATCAAATAACATAGTCATCCCTGTTATAGCTGGAAGTCCTTGATTTTTATTATCACCAAACCATGAAACGAGTTTTAATCCAAACACATCTTCTTCATTAAGCATCCCTGATTTAATATCCATTTCTGCCCTATCCTCAAAAATCACCTCAGATACCATGGAGAATAGTCTCGCTTGATTGTTGGCTTTAAGCGCATAGGCTTTTTCTACACATGCTACTGTATTCTTGATATCAAGAATGTTCTTAACATCATTATCACTTAGAATTCTTATTGGTACCATAGTTATCATTCTCCTTTAAAATTTTAATATCTGTTAATGTAATTGTATTTGAACAACAACAAAAAGTCTCCAACCATCCTTGGTTGTTATTTAACCAACCAAATGATATGGTAAAAGTACTATGATTTTGGAGGAATTTCATGTTAGATATCAACTGGAGACCTGATAGAAATAATCCTACTCGATTGAATATACAGATTGTTAACTTCATAAAGGACAAAATAGCAACTGGAGAATGGCCGGTTGGTTTCAAATTGCCAAGTCAGCGGACACTTTCTGAAATTTTCAGTGTAAACAGAAGTACCGTAGTATCTGCCCTTGAAGAGCTGGCAGCTGAAGGCCTTATTAACGGTAACGCTGGTGGAGGTACAAGAGTAATAAACAATACATGGACATTAATGTCCATTAATCATTCACATAATTGGCTTCCCTATATTTCTTCGGGATTACATCAAACAAATCAAAAGATAATGCAGCAGATCAATCAGGCTGAATTCCAACCTGATATCATCCGAATGGGGTCCTGCGAACCTTCCCCCGAATTAATACCTAACAAAATGATTCAGGGAGTACTAAAAAAACTCTCTAATTCTATGGGATCGCTGGGTTATGAAGAACCAAAAGGAAATATCCATCTAAGAAGAGAAGTATGCACATACCTTAAAACAATAGGAATAGAAGCTGATCCATCCTCAGTTTTGATTACCTCTGGTGTTTTGCAGGCACTACAGCTTATTTCCCTTGGCCTTTTGCAAACGAACTCAGTAGTATATGTTGAAAAGCCATCCTACCTATACTCTCTTAGAACCTTTCAATCCCTCGGAATGCAGCTTTCGGGAATTAAGCTGGATGAAGAAGGTATAGAAATAAAAGAATTGATTGATCGACATAGGCGGAGAAAAGGAGCAATGCTTTTTACAATACCTACTTTTCAAAATCCTACCGGAAGCGTCATGTCACTTGAAAGAAGAAAAACGCTTGTTGATGCGTGTGATAGGGAACGTTTGCCCATTATCGAGGATGATGTATATAGGGAGCTTTGGTTTGATGAAAAACCTCCACAGCCAATAAAGGCATTTGATAACAATGGACTTGTATTATATATTGGTGGGATATCGAAGAATTTAAGTCCTGGTCTTAGGATTGGATGGATTGTTGGATCAGAAAAAGTCATTGAAAGATTGGCAGATATAAAAATGCAAACTGATTATGGAACCAGCTCACTCTCCCAGAATGTAATCACAGAACTATTTTCTAGTGGTCTTTATTATCAGCATAACGATATAATGAGGAAAAATGTTAAGCTCCGAAGAGATGTTGCTCTTGGAGCATTAAAGAAATATTTTACCAGTATCGGTACATGGAATATTCCTAAGGGCGGATATTTCATCTGGCTTAAGTTAAATGAAGGTATATCCATGTACCAGCTTTTTACTAAAGCCTTAAGTCGGAAAATACTTGTTCACCCTGGAGATTTGTATGAGTTTCACTCTGATCAATATTTAAGAATTTCTTATTCTTATGCATCCTTAAATGAAATTGACTACGGAATTAAAACTCTTTCAGAATTGGTAGCAGAACAAATTTCTTAAGTTTTATATAGAGATTTAAATATTGCAGATAATTATAAAAATGACTATTGAATAACCACTGTATGAGATTCGAAAGCATCATCAACTCCTCTAGTTCCTGAAGTTTTGAATCATTAATCTAGTTAATTTTCTAAAAAAACAATTGTCTTACAACTCAAATAACCTATGCCCAGAACCCGAACTTTAACACAAATATCCATAGTTCTGCGTATTTGTTCGGCCCCCATGCCCATCAAGCTAATATTTTATAGTACCCCGGAACAGAATTTTGTGCTAACTTGTAACAAAAATCTCATTTTTTCGTTTTGGGGTAATTCTGAATTCTTAAGTTGATGGGCATGGGGGGTACCCCTAATACCCCATAAGAAAAAGAAGAGGTTGAATCCTTTAACGTACAGGGCGTTCCATATATCATTGTAAAAGATCATGAAAATAACATTCAAAAATTAATTCTTGGATTCAGCACTCAATCATTAGAAGAGGCTATTTTATAATAATCATCCCATAAAAAAGAAACGAACAAAAATGTTCGTTTCTTTTTTATGGTGTTTAATGCTCAAGAAAACTTATAACCGCATAAATATATAGAACGACTAGAGCAAAGGCACATATTCCCATAATTATAATCGCTAGTGCGCTTTTCTCTTGTCTAAACCCTATAATTCCAAGAATAAATGCACTCAACATTGTTACCTTAAGCATTGTAGAAAGGTTGGGAATTGAATATCCACTCAACCAGGTAGAGAAACTTACAATTACAGAAAAGGAGAACAAAGTTAGAACAATAGATAATATATTAATGTGCTTCCCATACTTCAATTGCATTTCGCTAGCCTCTTTTCTTTTCATTAGTGAATAATAGGTAGGTGACTATATTTTTATTTTATTCTAAATTTTCTTTAAAATCCATAACCAAAAGAAGAGGTTGTCCCAAAAGTCGCTAAATAGTTACTTTTAGGCAACCTCTTTTCTTTATTTTTTACTTTCCTCTAGTTTAGAGATACTAGTTTCTTTTTCAGGTAACGTATCAAGAAAATCCGTTGCTCAAATTCGAACAACGGACCTCCTTTATATGAACCAATTTAAAACATCCTCAGCAATCTCTTCTGGTCTATCCCAATGCATTAAGTGCCCTGTATCTCTATACAGCTTAGTCGTAATATCAATACGCTTCTTCAATTCCGCAATCTGCAATTCTCTTATTTTTAAATAATTATCCGGAAGATCACAATACAATAATAAAATATCATTTTTAATTTTATTAGATTTCAACGTTTTATACACCGTATATTGAAACTTAATTACACTTCTAGCGGTATCGCCAGTAGCATGCCATTTCACTTTATTATCTTCTTCTCTCATTAAATCATAAACCGCATGTTCTATTAATGGTGACCACCTGCTGTAAACCATTTTTTCTGATTGGATGAATGCTTCTTTACTGTCAAAAATATATTCATCAAAATCTTTCTCGTAATGGGTGATTTCTTCTTCTAATGACCGCTTATCATTTAAGTTAATGATTAGACTACATCTTCACGCCTATGAAATTAATATAGTTTAATAGTTGTAATATACGTTTATCATATGTGTGATGTTTCAAAGTTCTATCCAGTCCATTTCTTGCTATTTGTTTTCTTTCTTGTACATGTTCCAAATAATACTCTGCTTTTTGTATAAACTCTGGTGCACTATAAAAAGTTTCTATTTCAACACCTGGTATGTAATGTTTTGCTACATCTGGTCGTATATCAGTTAATTGAAAAGAGCCTACAGCATTAATTTCAAACGTTCTATTATTTACTGAATATGCTTGGATATTTGCTGCATTACAATTCAATTCCTGATCATTTGGTGAACGGTGTAAATTTATATTAATTTTAGTAGCTACGTAATATTGCAATGCATCCTCATACTTCGCAAGTGGCAAGAGTTGTATTTTATCCTTTAATCTTTCATAATTATTTAACTTCTCCCAACCGAACCCCACAATTTTTATATTTTTTTCTGCTAAATACTCTGAAATAGAATCAACAAAGGTAAGTCTATTTTCAAATGCTGTACCTATAAAACTAAGATCATATTTATATGTATCTTCTTCCTGAGAAGGTTTAAACACATCTTGATTTGCTGCTAACGGAAGATGAAATACATTCTTACATCCTAATCCTCTATAAAACTTGATACAATTTAAATCTTGCGTAAATATGTAATCATAGTACGGCACAAGATGTTGTGTTACATCCGTATAATACGGATCATCTGTCAGCCAAAGTCCAGTAGTAAAACCTGCACTCTTTAGTACTGGCATGACACTAATAATTCCCTCGTTTAAACCACCAAGTACCAAAATAAAATCCGGTTTCATTTTTAATGCGGTTTCTATCGCTCGTTCTGGGTTCACCATAATTGTATTACTGTTTACCTTTTGTAAACTATTCAAAATTGCTTCTTCGATCATTGGATAATAAAAAGGAATGCCTGATTGAATAAATAAAATTTTCTTAGGCGTATTGTCTTTCATGTCATCTCCCCTATTTCTACATAATCAAAGTACACAAAAATTAGCAGTCTTTATTCATTTTATGACATCTTCCTTTACATGTATAAGCAACGTTTATGTCCATTATGTTGAACTCCTCTCATTTTAGAAGCTGTCACGAAGGGAATAAAATTAGGTTATATTCAGCCAAATTATTAAACATAGAAAATGAATACATAAAAGAAAGAGCCGGCTCGTATGAGTTAGCTCTTTCTCTTTTACAATATCTAATACACTCTACAGCAAAAAAAACTATGATTACAGTCAAATCACTTCCAAACGACACCTCGCCGCTCATATTCCATTCTATATTCAACAGCAGCTGCAATTTTTGGACTTGCAAATCTTTCCGTGATCCAAAGTCCTAAATCAAGTCCTGAAGTAACTCCTCTTGCAGTAATAACATTCCCTTGATCCACAATTCTGTATGGAAGAGGCTCTGCCCCATATGTACGAATTTCACTCTGCGCCAAATGATGCATTGTTGCCTTTTTATCATTCAATATACCAGATGCAGCTAATAACATACCTCCAGTACAAACTCCAGCAACAATCGTTCCTTCGTTGTGCATCTCTCTAATTATTTTAGTTAAAGTGCCAAGCTCAGCTTGCTTTCGTGCCCCGTGCTCAGCTTTATGATTCCAGCCACCACCAGGCACAATTAACAAATCTGGACGATTATCCACCCTTAAAAAATCATGTAGTTTAACCGTAACTCCAAATGAAGTAGTAACTTCTTGTTTTGGTTCACTTGAAACGAATTCAACTGTAAATGGAGCCCCTTCTTCTATCGCTCTGTTTAATACTTCAAAAGGTGCAAAGGAGACGAGCTCTCCGAAGCCGTCAAATAATACAATTTGTATTTTCATTTTTAGAACACCTCCTATTTTTTCTTATTTGAATCCCAAATTAGGAGAATATATGTTATGTACAAATTAACAATGAAGATAGCCTTTCTCCCCTCACTCTATAAACTTCCAAATGTTCTTCTAATTCCCTCTCATCACTTATTACACTTAGCGTTTTCTTCACAAAATTCCAATTCAAGCTACCGGATAGCCACAGTAACGAAGAAAGTCTTTTGTAATCATTTGATGTTACAATATTATGAGCCTTATACCCTTCTAAAAATGCACTAGCGACACTTGAACATACTTCATGCGAATGTATTCCTTCTGTTCGAGAATACCATTTTATTAAAAAGGACAATCCTTCAATACGGTCTACATAACTAATAGATTCAAAATCTACAATTCCTTTTACCTGTTCACTTGAGTCCCATAAAACATTCAAAGGATTCAAATCTGTTTGTACGATAAATTCTAATTCACTCGTATATGCGCACTCTATATGATATTTAGCGAGATCTATATACTCTCGTAATCCTCCACATGTGCTTGCCTTACTTTCTAGCATATGAATAAACTGGGCATACCCATCCAAGTGAGATTTCTTTTGAAAAATCGAGCTTTGAAATGCGTAAGAAATATCATGAATCTTTCTTGCTGCCTTTCCGAAGGCTTTTGCGATATTTTCTGTACAATGTGTAATATGTTCTCCCTCAATCCAATTAGACAATACAAATCTGTATTGTTCATCATCCCACGCGACAAGTGTAAATGGCTCTCCTGCCCTATTCTTGTTTATCTGCATAAAAGGAATGTCATGTTCGCGTACATAATACGTAAACCGTACTTGCTCCATCAGTTGTTCGTTTGATAACGACCCAAAAGCTGGATTGATTGTTCGCTTGCTATTCATAAACCGTGCGGAATACCGCTTTCCATTCACCATAATTTTATAGTGTAGATCGGTATTCCAACTATCCTTATGTAATTCTTCCTCCACTGCTAGTGAATGAATTTCTTCAAAATAACTCATTACTGCATTTCTTATTATGTGTTTCATCCGATTCTCCCTTTATGTAAAAAATTCATTTTTGTACTTCCGAATAAAAACTTTTTAAAGTGAGGATTTTTTAAGTTACACCTAATTTATTCAAATAAAAATCATACTCTACTGTGTAGTAATAATAAGGTTATGTAATTTTGTCGCCAAAATTACAATAGCCTTCTATCTATGTAGATGAAAGAAGGCTGCTAAAATTTTTTTAAAATCTAATTATTTCATAGTGAATGTATTTTTGATTAAATAATACATTTGTTTAATACAAGTACTAAATAAGAAAAATTAACCGTCATAATGAAATTAATAGATTGAGGATTTTCATTTAAACTTTATAAAACTCAAATGTATTTTTTTCTAAACATATTGTTTCATCAGAAGTTTTGATAATGATATCAAAACGCTGACTATACGAATGCATAAATACTTCATATTGAATCCGGCGTTCTTCATGAGACTGCCTTAAATAATTTATATCAGCTCCCCTTTCAGCTATATCCCGGCTTGATCTTCTCATTAGTTCCGTTTCGCCATCTGTGTAAAAATAAATTTTCAAATCAAATAAATCAGGATTAATAAATGCAGCGCTCATTCCCTCCACAATCGTTACTTTATTTTTCGAAGAAATCAAATTACTTTTCATGTAATGCGTATCTATCGTATAAAAATCTAGCCCCGATCTAACCATCTGAATATCTCTTTCTAAAGCTGCCAAATTGTGCGCCGCTGGATGACAAGCTGTCATTTTATAACAATGATTTTCATTTTGATACGTATAGTGAATCACTGCATGCTTACGAATATCCGAACTGACAATGTAAGGATCTGTATTAATATAATTTACTTCATTTTGATTTAATAAGTTTACGAGTCTATTAGCAAACGTTGTTTTTCCAGCTGCACCATGTCCTGAAATACCAATAACAATTTGTTCATCACTCATCCTTAACCAATTTATGATTTCTTGTAACAACTTATCCATCCTTCTCCCCCTTGCGCTAATATACTACCCTTTATTTAAATATCTAAAAATCCTCTTATTTAATTATACATAAAACGAGAAAGATATTGTGATTATTCATCATACCTTCTCTAATTCTAAACAACTATATTATCTTTTAAATGACTTTATTTTTTGTGAACACCTACACGATTAAATACATTTCTAACTTTATCACTCTAACAGAATATTCTCTATTTTTCTGATAATTTTTGTAAACCAATGCAGTCATGACTATGTACAATAAAAAAAGAGCCAATCATCTATGGAATAGAAGATTGACTCTTTTCTTTATTTACTCACCAGTTTCAGAAAATCGCTTTATACGTTCACCAATTTCATCGCGAACACGTTGAAATTCAGACCACTCTTTTCCTGCTGGATCGTCGAATCCCCAATGAACACGATTTACGTGTGGAGGTGTCGAAGGACAAACAGAATCCGCATGACTACAAAGGGTAACGACTAAATCAGCGTTATTTAAAATGTATGCATCAATCATATCTGATGTTTGATTCGTTATGTCGATATTTACTTCTTTCATCGCTTTAATAGCATTTGGATTTACTCCGTGCGCTTCGATTCCTGCAGAATATACATTCCACTTATCTCCCAAATATTGTTTGCCCCATGCTTCTGCCATTTGACTTCGGCATGAATTTCCTGTGCATAAGAAATAGATTGTCTTTTTGTTTTCCATGTTGTTTTCCGCCTTTGTTTTTAAATTATACTGGTTGATTATTAAAATATTTACGCTTAAACCAAAAAGCGACGTTTACAAGGGCAATCATTACAGGTACTTCAACTAATGGCCCGATAACAGCTGCAAATGCTGCGCCCGAATGAATACCGAACACACCAACTGCTACAGCAATTGCTAACTCAAAGTTATTACTACCTGCTGTAAATGCTAACGTTGTTGTCACTGGATAGTTTGCACCAATTTTTTTTCCCATAAAGAAAGAAACAAAAAACATCACAATAAAATAGATGAATAACGGAATTGCTATTCTTACTACATCTAATGGTACGCTAACAATCATTTCCCCTTTTAAAGAGAACATAACGATGATTGTAAATAGTAATGCAAGTAATGTAAGTGGACTAATCTTCGGTATAAACACCTTTTCATACCACTTTCTTCCTTTTAACTTAACGAGTACAAAACGTGTCAACATACCTGCTATAAAAGGAATTCCCAAATAGATAAATACTGATTTCGCTACTTCTCCCATTGTAATATCGACAATAGCCCCTTCAATCCCTAACCATTCTGGAATGACTGTTACAAACACGTATGCATAAACGGAGAAGAATAACATTTGGAATACTGAGTTAAAAGCCACTAAACCTGCTGCATACTCTTTATCCCCATCTGCTAGATCGTTCCAAACAATCACCATTGCAATGCAGCGTGCTAAACCAATCATAATGAGCCCGACCATGTATTCTGGCTTATCAGGAAGAAAAATAATTGCTAAAACAAACATAAGTACAGGTCCAATAATCCAGTTTTGTACTAAAGATAAAACCAACACTTTTACGTCTTTAAATACTCGGCCCATTTCCTCGTAACGAACTTTCGCTAATGGTGGATACATCATGACAATTAAACCGACAGCGAGCGGGATAGACGTCGTTCCAACTTGTAATGTATTTAGTCCGTCTACTACATTAGGAAACACAAACCCTAAACCAATCCCAACAGCCATAGCTAGAAAAATCCATAGTGTTAAATATCGATCTAGAAAAGATAAACGTTTCATTTTATTTTCCATCTCCTATTAACAACAAGAATTTTTTTCTACTACGTTAGAAGTCGTGCAACAAGATGGCTCTTCAATTTTATGAACATCACTATCTGCTTTTGTATAAAAGAACTCCCACTCATTCCCATCAGGATCTGTTACCCAAAACTTATCTTGAACCGCATAGCAACAAGTCGTATCCATCTCATCACGCGCAAAGAAACCCTCTTTTTCTAATCTTTCTTTATGTAATGTGATTTCTTCAGCTGTATCCACTTGGAAACCAAAATGATTGACCTGATTTCCATTCACTTCATCTCGCACGTTCAGTGTAAAATTAAGTCCTGGCGTCTCTAATAAAAATTTTGCATAATCCGTTTTCACCTTAACTGGTGATACACCAAATACCTTTTCATAAAATTCAATAGACTTCTCTAAATTCGTAACGTTTATACCAACGTGAGCATATCTCATACCTTACTCCTCCTCTTTATATGTAATTAATCAAGTTTTTTTGATTAATAGTGCAAAATTTTAACAACAGCTACCTTTTCCTGTTTTTCTAAAGATACAGCACAATTCTTCTGATAATAAATTATTCACTTCCGCATCATTTAAATCATAATAACTCCACGTACCTTTTGTTTCTTTTACAATTAAACCTGCATCTAATAAAATCTTCAAATGATAGGACAACTTAGATTGCGTCATTTCAAAAATCTCTGTTAAATCACATACACAAGTCTGACCTCGCTGGCAAAGTTCATACATAATCTCTAACCGTTTCTGATCAGCCAACGCTTTAAATTTTTTCTCATAGAGCTGAAAATCTTGTGCCACTGTAGTTCACTCTCCCTTCATCAACTTTTTTTGATATTTATAGTATATACGCTGTTTAGTTCTTTATGCAACTTATTAATCAATTTTTTTTGATTAAAATAACTCAACTTCCTCTCATCATATCCATGCCACCATTAAAAAAGGTCATAGCCTTTCCAAAAATGAAAAACTACGGTTCTTTTTACAACTTAATAGTTACAATATTTCCGAGGAATGGAGTCTCTATAACTGTTTTAAATTTTAATTTGACCATTATGGAGTAGTGCCCCATCACCATCAAGCTAAGAAAAACAAATACCCCCAAATGAAAAAAATCGATATAACTCTTCGGCAAATAAAGATAACTCTTGTTTTTGGTGCATATTCATAAAAAGCACGTCACCCTTTCTCATTAACATAAGAGAATAGTAATGTGCTTTAAATTTCAAAAATGGTCTAAATCCTTAAGTTGATGGTTGTGGGGCGGGACCCCAATAAGAACGGTATCTAAGGTTGTATGAGAGGTGTTAGTTCCATTCCAAAGGCCTCAGCCTACGATTAACTCAAGTACCGATTTCGGATGACCCCCATGTGATGAAGTTCGTGTCCTGCGATGCCGTACGCGAGGGCGCGCGCCGTAATGCTTAGGTTGTTGGCTGTGCCCTTACGGGTCCACGCCTCCGCCGGTAGCCCGCGCAGCAATGTGATCGTTGATTGCCGGACGGACCGGTAGTCTTCGGCCAATTGCGCGGTTGTCCAGCTTCCGAAAGGAGGCATGAACAATTCCTGATCGAAACCAGTCAGAGGCGTCTGATCCCCTCTTGCGAACCGGAGCAGGCGGTAGGTCATGACACGTTCCGAGTCTGCAATGTGGCCCACGACTTCTTTCAGCGTCCATTTTCCTTCAGCATACCGATACGCGTACTGGCTTTCGGTCAACGATGCCAGGAGCTCGGTCATTTGCTTTTCCTGGGCGAGCAGAATATCGATGATGTTACCGTCCGGTACCAAACGGATATATTCGCCGGAGTTCCCGGCGTATTCTTCTTCTGACGGTCTTTGATTCATGCGTAGTCACCTCTTATATGTAGATATAGAAAATTATAGCACTCGTCTATGTCGAATAAATTCGCGAAATGATGGAACTTTCCTTCTAATAATTGAGGATAAGCAACTATTTAATTTGTCGGTCGCCACACTATCCTGATTCGTTAACACAATAAGCAATGTTAATCAATCATGCATAAAAATTATCTGTTATACAATATTTCGAAGTTATTAATATATAAAGGTAACACCTTCTTTTTTAATTTCAAGATGGATTTTCAATTATATTTTGAAATGAATTGGAGTAAAACACACTAGTCTAACTACTTTTTTATAAACATCGTAACATTATTTCCCCCCATATTTCCATCAATTTGAGAAATGTATTCTTCTCAAAAATGAAAATCGACCTAAGATCCTATGGACAACTATGAAAGGATGAAATTTTCGTTTTGGGGATATTTCAGAAGTATAGCTTGATAGATATGGGGTGGGACCCCATACAGTACGATTTTATTTCAAAGACACAACGATCTTACTACACACTGTTTATTTATCCCACACTCTCATCTGCTAGTATTACTATTTTTTATTACTAATGTTGCCGTTTCACTCGGATGGCTAAGAGGAAAATGATGGCCATATGGAACAAAATCAACCTTACCAAGATGCGATGGAGCAGAATAGCCTCTGTCATAATCCCCCCAAATAATGTGAAGATTATACTTTGTTACTTCATTGAAATCACCTTGATCGTTTTTCAATAGTAAACTGTTAAGCTGAACCGTAGTATTTAAAATTCTAGGAGAAGTAAAACTGTTACTTATTTTTTCGATATAATGTTCAGGGATGCTCTCCATACTTTCAAACAAACCATTACTTAATAAATAACGCCCTATCAAATTAGTAGTTGCCAATTTTAATGTCCATTTGTTCATAAATTGAGGAACATTTAGCGATTTAGCATTTTTTTTAGCAACAGGTGGCTGAAGTAAAGTGATTGCATACTTCTTATCTATGTACTCTTGTACCAATGCTTCCAGAAGAATAAACGCACCGAATGAATGGCCAATTAGATGTGCACCATTAGTAGCTTTCTCCAATAACTTTTTCACTACATTCAAATAGATATCTAGAATATTTTTCTCTCGTTTAAAAGGAGAACGTCCCAAACCTGGAAGATCCAAGATCCATACAGGTTGACCAGTTTTTTCATGAAGCTCTTGTGCTAAAGGAAATAAATCCTCTCCATCACTCAATAAACCATGTAATAAAATAAACGGTTTACCCTCTCCGTGTAATTGGTAAAGGGTAGTGTTATCGCATAATGTTCGTTTAAATAAATGATTATGCTGGCCATTTTGATACATCATTCGATAATCCAGATCAGCTACTACGGCAGGGAAAAATTTCATTACACTTGTCTTCTTAAACCAATCTCCTCCCATAATTTTTTCCGCTGAAACATTTGAAAATTTTCGTTTTGTAATAAAATTCAGTCCATCAGAAGGAATTTTTGTTATTTTACTTACTCCACTATTCATAATTGCTTTCATAAGTGGCATTGGGACAGAGATTTTTGGTGCCCTCATATTCATACTTTCCGACATAATACTTAATAATTCAGCAATGTTCTGATCGTGCTGTTTGTCTTCAACAAGTGTATATGTTTGAATAGTCGGTTGCTCCAATCTGAAAACCTGCACAATAAACTTCGCAAGCTCATCGTTTGAAATAAGTGGTAACCTATATCCCTTACCTCCAGGAATCACTGGCATGAGCCCTCTTCGCATACTCATCACAAGCAAACCTAATCCTGCTATCTGCTCTGTACTTCCTGTTTTACTACTACCGACTACAGTTGGCGGATTAATTACAGAAAGCGGATAACCTACTGCCGATGCCTGGTGACGGATATAAAGATCTGCTAAAAATTTTGTTCTCTCATATGGATTTTTCATTTTCAAATAATTGTTTCCTTCTTTAAACACATCAATTGCAATCTTGCTATTTTTATCATCAAAGGGACTCATATAACCTACAACATGAATAAATTGTTGCAAGCCCTTCAATTGATGAATACTTTTAGCTAATTCACTAATATGTTTTGCGCCATTTAAAAATACGGAAGCTGCCTCTTTACTTGTCGCTTGAATATCCATGGGGCCTCCTGCGTGAATAATCACATCCGTTTTCAATACCCTCTCCTTATCTTCAGCACTTAGACCTAAATCTATTTTCGTCAAATCACCTTCAATAAAGTGCATAACTTCCTTTTTTAAGATGCCTCTTTCTTGAAAAAGGCGTATTGCTTTACTTTTCGACCTCACTAAAAGAAGAATTTTAACATCCTCTTTGGCTAATTCTTTCACTAATTGCTTTCCAATAAAGCCTGTTCCACCAATTAAAAATACTGTTCTCATATAAGATCTCCTTTTTAGTACTAATCAGTACTAATTTAATGTAAAAAAAATGCTTCTTTTATCGAAGCAATTTTAAAAAATGATCTGCTGTTTTCGTGATTACAGTTGCATCTTTCAATGTTTCTGAAATAAATAACGCTCCTTCAAGATTTGTAATAAAAAGTGATGCAACCTCATCAATATTAATCGTATTTCTGAATTCTCCATTCTCTACCCCTTGTTTAAGTAATAGAGAAACTTTCTTTTGTAATCCTATAAAAAAAAGACCTATTTTTTCTTTTATTTGCGTGGCCTGTGTAGGACTTTGAATATAAAGAGTAATAAATGGACAGCTCCCCTTATACTCTCTCGACTGAACTCCTTGTGATAATTGCTTTAAAAACAGTTGGATACGATCTTCAACTAAAAATTGGTTCTGAGAAAGTACGTCATCAATTGCAGATTGATACATTTCAATCCAATAATCAACGACCCCTTCTAATAATACTTCCTTATTAGAAAAGTGATAATACACATTAGACTTTGAAACTTTGCTTACACGTACTAATTCATCCATACTTGTATAAGCAAACCCTTTTTCTAAAAATAATGTTGCAGCTACTTCAATCACACGTTTTTGATTCATTAATTTTACCTTTGTCATAACTAGAACTATATAGTACTAATTTAAATGTTGCAAGTATTTATATTAATTTAGAAAAAAGTTTGATTAAAAAAGTTCCACTAACATTGATTTTACTGCAAAAAAATCTTATGTTGAATAAAGTTGAACTGAACCCCGAAATTGTTCATTCACTATCGTCTAATAGGGGTCACCATACATACCCATCAACTTAAGAAAAAGAAATGCCCCAAAACGAAAAAATGAGCGGCTTCTCAAAATAGCTATCTGTAGAGAAAGAAAATTTTAATTTAGGGGGATATGAAAATATTAGCTTGATGGTGATGGGGTGCTCCCCCATCGCTATCAAGCTAATATTCTGAAGTACGCCCAAAATGGGAATTTTATATTTCTATGGTTAATTAGATCTTAGTTATTTTAGGATTCCTAAATTTCCTCAGTCCAATTTAGAAGTTCTTTTCAAAAAATAGGGTTCTTAAGATAAGTATCTTAAGAACCCTATTTTTTGATTTAGCATGGAAAGTATAATCTTTTCTAATTCAGCTTTATTTAAAACATCCTCAATAATTACAACTTGATAGGCATTGTCCTTTCCTTTTGCAGGAACAATTATTTTCATCCCCTTTATATTCCTTCCAGTTCATAATTCTCTATCTTGTCATTGTCATTAATCATAAATAAAATGGATCTTCTCCTGGTTCTATAGTGATGGTTTTTTCCTTGTTCTAAAATAGCGAATTGATAAATGAATTTTCTTAAAATTAAAGAAATTGAGCGCGAAAGCAATGAAAATAAACTATTCTTTTCATAGAAATATATAGAAAGTTCGACAATCCTAATTATAAAAATTCACTCCTTTATAATTGACGGAAAATTCATTATATAATTTTGGTATTACCAATGTCTTCAACATGTATTACCATAAAATAAAGGAGACGATGACTTGAAAGAAAAGGAACGCACCTCAGATAAAATTGTGAATGAATTAATTAAATCCATATTGGCCGGTGTTTATTCTATAGGAAGCACTTTACCGCCAGAAAGAGAGCTTGCGAAAGAATTTGGTGTTGGTCGCCCAACTATTCGTGAGGCGCTTCAACGTTTAGGAAGAAGTGGATGGATAACAGGGAGAAAAGGAATGCCAACGATTATTAATGATTATTGGAGCAATGGTAATCTAACGACACTTATTAATATTGTTGAGAATCATCATACCATTACAGATGAATTTATTATGTATTTATTAGAATTTAGAAGTTCGTTGACTCCGACTTATATTCGTAATGCTGTTACGTTTAATCAACCTAAAGTGGTTGCTCTCCTTGCTAATCTTGAGCAACTTGAAGATAGTGCAGAAAGCTATGCAGCATTTGATTGGGATTTGCAAAAAAGGTGTGCTGGGCTTGCTGCCAATCCAATCTTTCTACTCATTTTAAATAGCTTTGATTCCATTTATGTAGATATGGCAAAAAGGTATTTTTCTGTAAAAGATCATCGTGAGTTATCCTTCCACTATTATCACGATTTATTAAAAGCTGCATTAAAGGGAGATGCGATTGAAGCAGAAAGATTGTGTAAGACAACATTGGAGAAAAGCTTGGCTCTTTGGAAAGATAGAAAAAAATAAAGAAAGCTGGAGGCGTGAAAAATGAAACTAAAATATTTTAAAGAATATTTTTCCTATCCTGATATTTTGATTATGAGCTGTCTTTTCCTCACTAGCTTTGGATTTATGATTTTACATTTAACCTCTATCGGAATTTGGGGTGCTTTTATTTTGGGAATGATTATGTATTCCTTAGCTGAGTACGCTACTCACAGGTTTATTTTTCATCTAAAGCCACCAAAGAATGCATTTTTATTAAAAACGCTTAAGCGCCTACATTATGACCATCATACAAATCCGAATGAATTACATTTATTATTTTTACCCTTATGGTATAGTGTGCCAAACATTGCAATTTCAGGAGCGATTTTTTATTTTCTTTCATCCAGCTTTGTCATGACAAACGCATTTATTGCAGGTATTATGCTCTTTTTATTATTTTATGAGTGGAAGCATTATATCGCGCATCGCCCCCTTCAACCAATATCACCATGGGGGCGATGGATGAAAAAAGTTCATTTATGGCATCACTTCAAAAATGAAAATTACTGGTATGGTGTTACGAATCCAGCCTATGATTTTCTCATGGGAACCTTTAAAGACCAAAAAGATGTTGCCCAAAGTAAAACTGCTAAAGACCTAGAGAAACGTGGTGACCAGAAAATAGAATTATAAAAATAATCCATTGTCATCATCCTGGAAATGTTGAATGAATTTTGCAGATTCGACATTTCCCAGGGAGTGGCAGGCATTTTTTCCTATTGAGTAGTACGCATGGTAATAGATTGCGTAAGGATCTTTTGAAAGTTTGTTCTGATCATTTACGAATTTATGTTCTTTTTAGAGGTATTTGTTGGAATGTCTATTGATCAATGAAAGATGAATGTGAAAATAAAAAAGAACTCTTTCATCTGTTGAGGAGTTCTTTTCATATAAATTACGATTGGGGTACCGTCACATCACCATCAAGCTAAGAAATGCAAATACCCCCAAAACGAAAAATAAGCTGCCTTCTGTCAAAAATACACGAAATTTTTAGCTTGAGGTGTTATAAAATTTTTAAGTTGATAGGTAGGGGCAATACCCCATCGCCATCACCTTAAGAATTCAGAATTACCCCAAGACGAAAAAATGAGCGTTTTTGTTACAAGTTAACACAAAATTTCGTTCTGGGGGTACTATAAAATTTAAGGTTCATAGCGATGTGACGGTACTCCTATTAAAGACATTTCTCCTTCTAAAGTAGACAGTACTTGCAATCTTAGTACGAATCACAGTTGAATTCATGTTACTTAATCGTACCCATTCCGGAAATTTTAATGTTAACCTTGACGTTGACATCGCCTTTTGCTAATTCGTTATTCCATTTATTTTGGACTTTTTTCCATTCTGGATATGTGTAAGTTCTTGCATATCTCCCAAGCCCAATAGGATCAATATTGGCAGTTTGTATTTTCTTTATTAATTGTTTGAAATCAGCTTCCAGCTTAGTTTCGATCGCCTTTTGTAATTTTGCTGCATCCTTTCTTGTATTGAACGAAAAAAGCCGTTCTGTAATGCCGACCCTCATCTTTATATCTGTATTAAATATAAACTTATTATCATATCTTACCTTTGTCTTTACTTTAATATTATATGCAGTAAAACTTATCCAATCTTTATCCTGGCTATTCGACTTTAGTTTAATTGCAATTGTAAATGGAAAATCGCCTGTAGTTCTTTGTTGCAGAATGCGTAATAATTTATTTTCATCGTATTTTAGTGTTAGTTTATACCGTCCTTTTTCATCTAGCAAAGCTGTACCTGTCACAAATATTTTTTTCGTTTTTTTCATCTCAGTCATATTTGCTGTTAACCCTTTGTCTGCTATTTGTTCATGTAGTTCTTGAAGATTTGTTTTTACTGTTATATTTCTTAAAGAGGCGGTATCAACTAGTTTTGTTAAATATAGAGGAAGACGCGGCTTATCATTTGGATTATAATAGATGACGTCTGAAACAGGTCCATCTACAGCAACAACCCTTGTGGTAACTGTATTTTTGGGATCTCGGTAAAATGGATCGAGATATTTCATCCAATTTTTTTGTTTCAGTAACCGTTTTCCAACTAAAATAACCTGTGTTTTGCTTCCCGAGGTAAGTGCCATAACAGTAGCATCAAATTGGTCTCTAGATTTTCGAACCGTAGCAGATTTTACAACAGTAGTTTCTTCTTTTACTTTTGCTTCTTTATTAAAAACAGGGCTTGATATATACACTAATAAATTATCATTACGATCTAAATCAATACCAAGAACAAGAGTAAGAGAAACGTCTTCAACATTTGTTTGATCAAAGCATCCAGTCATCATGAATACCGATAACAAAATACAACACAGTACTTTTCTTTTCAATGTATCCTCCCCTGGCGAAACTTCTCATATAGACAGCAGTACAGCCATAAAATGATAGGTAATATATAGGTTAATCCTAATCCAGCATTCGATAATACCTGTTGCCAAATTTCGGCTTCATTCCAACTAGGATGAGTCCAAAATATGAATCCGATAATGAGCAATAAGAGAATTACTACATGAGAGCTATGGTCTTGTTTTCCAAGTAATTGGCTTGAACAAAATACAGCGCAATATATGGTGGGAATCCATGCTGTGGAAACAACGGGTAAGTAAAGAGCCAATAAAATCATGTCAAAACGTTCTAAAAAACGAAACTCAATTACTTTAAGTAAATTTAGTACTGGTTGGTTAAATTGCGTAATGCTATCAGGGCTAAAATAGGCAAAGCAAACAAAAGTAGCAAATAAATAAAATAACATCGTTAAAGTATTTGCAATAACCATTCCATGGACTGCATACTGTTTTTTTTGTAAAAAGGGATATAAAAAGAACGCAATATCAAATCCTAAATAAGCAAAAATAGTGGTCGGTACAGCTGTAAATATAGGTTTCCACCCATCTTTTAAGAGCGGAAAGAATGGCATCCAACTTCCGTTCTCTTTAAGAGGTATCAAGAAAAATAACGGAATCCAAAGCATCGTATAAAAAGTAAGTTCGGAGTACCGCCCTATAATACGAGGGCCGTTACGTGCGACAAGAAAGGTAGGAATCGAAAACAAAAAGATAACGAGATAGTCAGGCGTTTTTGGAAGAAGCCATCCCTTAAGATAAAGCATAGCGTTCACAAGAACTACACAAGAATAAAAAGAGAAGTACATCATGTAAATAACAACGAATGCTCTCCCTACTATTTTTCCAAACAATCGTATAAGAATGTCATAAATCGTGTCCTCGGGATATCTTGCAGCAGTTTTGACTATAAATACACCTGATATTGTGGAGAATATCCAACCAATCAATATAGCTATCCATCCATCTGTTCCGGCTTTTTCTGCAAGCACACGGGGAAGCGATAAAACGCCAGTGGCCACCTGCATTCCATTGATTAAAACAATATACTGCATAAGAGAGATTTCATTATAAGCATACTTTTTCATAATTTCACCTTTTATTACGATTCTTTCCTTGTCGAATAGATTGAATGGTTCCATTCCCCTTAGGACGCCTTCTTATTGTCCATAAAGGAAAGCGTACAAAAGCATCTTTCATATCTGCAAAACGAAAGGGTGCTAATGGTGTTCCGTAAGAAGTACCTAGCGATTTAAGACTACTTAGATGCCCAATTAAAGTCATCCACCCGATAACAAGTCCTACAATTCCAAATAAGGCAGCTGCTAGCATCATTGGAAAACGTAAAAGTCTTACTGCCGCTCCCATATCATAGTTAGGAATAACAAAAGAAGAGATGGCGGTAACAGCGACAACAATAATCATAATATTGCTTACAATTCCCGCCTGAACAGCCGCCTGACCAATGACAATACCACCTACAATTCCAACTGTCTGACCAATCGGAGTAGGTATCCGTAAAGCCCCTTCTCTCATCGTTTCCAATGTTATTTCCATAAGTAATGCTTCCATAACTGGAGAAAAGGGTACACGCGTTCTTGATTCAGCAATAGATAAATATAGCTCTACAGGAATAACTTCAAAATTAAAGGAAATAAACGCAACATAACTCGCCGGCAGAAATAAAGCAACCATAAAGGCGATAAAACGAAGCAACCGAATAGACGAAGCAACTAACCACCTTGTACCGTAATCATCAACTCCTTGAAAAAAGGAAATAAAATTTGTTGGAGTAATTAATACATTAGGTGAATGATCCATTACAGTTACAAATCTGCCCTGTAAAATGTGAGATACAGCCAAATCAGGTCTTTCAGTTAATATAAATTGCGGAAACGGCGAGTAAGGGTGATCTTCAATGAATTCTATAAGTTCGCCATTACTAGTCACAGCGTCGATTGTAATATTTTGAATTCGTGTTTCTAATTCCTTCAGCACATCTTCAGAAGCTACATCTTTCAAATATAAAATAGAAATTTTGGTTTTGCTTCGTACACCAATTACTATTTCTTTTATCGCTAATTCACGATGAGGAATATATCTTCGAATCATTGCGATATTTTGACTTCCAGTTTCTATGAATGCTTGATGTGTACCCTTTAGAGCTATTTCGTTATGTGCATCTTCAACACTTCTTTGTGGCCATCCTTTTGTATCCAATTGATGTGCTGTTGTTCGACTGTGGATTAATAAAACACTATCTCCCCCATAAATAGCATTTTCAATCTGACTCAATGTATTAATAATTTTAATTTGTCCTAATGGAATTGGAAGTTCTGTATTGGTATCAAAATCACTATTCATCAAAGGACTTAGGACATGATTCTGAATCAATTCTTTATCTGTTAATCCAGACAAATATACTAAAGCTGCTTCTAATCCATCTACTGTTATTTGAAACCGCCGAATTACTAAATCAGGCGCTTGACGAAATATATTCTGAATATCAGCTATGTTTTTGGTTAAATCAGCGTCTAAGAGGGCATCTTCAATATTTTTTTCCTGAAAATGAGTATTGTCTAGTATTGGAAATGACTTAGGATTATCTCTATATTTTAAACGCCTCAAAAATTTAGCCATGATTCTCTCACTTTCTATGTACTTTTTATAGTATGTTTAGTATGCATATATTAAGAAAAAATATCCTACTAACTAGAGAGGTAACATTAGAATTATTACTATAAATTTCCGGGTGCATATTTCATAAAAATCAAGTTCAAAAATAGTCCTTTAAGTTGATGGATGTGTGGTACTACCAAGCTAGTAATGTGTTGCTCCCCCATATAAAGAAATTTTAAACATCTTAATCTACCTTTCCTTTATGTAAATATGGGAATAACGAAATTACCCCAAGGATAGCTAAACAAGCTCCAATCCATAGCGGAGATACAAAACCATATCCTTTACTGATCCCAAGACCACCAAGTGACGAACCAATAACAATACCTAGCGTAATAAAAGAACTATGAACGGTATTTATCATTATTCCATTACTAGCTGTTTTCATCACCCTCGCAACCATAGCTGGATTCAATGCTACACCAGTTAAACCAATAAAAATCGTAGAAATAACTGCAATGTATTTATTCTCTGCACTTAAAGCAAATAAAGACAACGCTATGATTAATATAATTAATCCACCCATAAGTATTTTCGTTGTAAATTTATCAGCGAACTTGCCAATTATTATATTCCCAATTACCGTCGCACTACCATAGAGAGCAAGTAAATATGGAATACTTGCACTTGAAAAGCCTGTGACATTTGTAAAGATCGGAGTGAAATAACTAAATGCTGCAAACGTACCACCAATAATGAACATACTTGTTACGTACGCTGCCCAAAGATGAATATTCTTAAATCGCAGAAGTTCGTCTTTCCAATTTAATTGCTCTTTATTTGAAGATGATGGTAACAACCGTTGAATCATAAGCCCTGATACTAGCACAAGAACAGAAACAGCCCCAAAACTAATACGCCAGCCAAAAGATTGGGAAATAACGGTTGTTATAGGTAAACCTAATACAGTTGCGAACATTAAACCTGCAAGTACAATTGATGCAGCTTTTCCCCTTGAATCAGAGTGAACCAATGTCGCAGAAAAGGAAATCGCAACTCCAAAAGCTGAAGCTGAAGCAATACCAGTTATAATACGTGAAATCATCATAATATCATAGTTCCAAGCAATAGCTCCGAGCGATTGACCAATTAAAAATACGAACATTAAAAACAATAATGCTTGTTTGCTGCGCATTCGTAAGAGGATTGCAGTTAAAATGGGGCCTCCTATTACCATTGCTCCTGCATAAGCTGAAATTAAATACCCAATAGATGATACAGAAACCTGGAATGCAAGAGCAAGTTCATTCATCATACCTGCAACCATAAATTCTGATGTAGTCATACAAAAGATTGCTAAAGCTAATAAATAAATAATCGATGGCATAAAAACACTCCTTATTCATTATTGTAATGATTGGTACAAAAATAGTGCGAAAAAAGAGCGCACTAAGCGCCACAAATAGACTCTATTGTTCCTTTGATAACTTGTTCAGACAACACCCGATTTTGCATCGATACATTAAGAACACGGAATCCGTAATAACTGCTTAAAAGCAGACTAGCTAATTCCTCAGCTGATTGCTTCTTTGAAATTTCACCTGTTTGCAATCCTTCCTCCATCACTGTTACAATAGCTTGTTTAAGAAGTTCAACATGCTTCGAGAAAATTTCTTGTACCATTAAATCGTTTTTAGCACGTTCTATACTGGCATTAATCAATAAACATCCTTTTTGATCAACATTCTGAAAGTCTTCTTTCAATGCCCATTCAAAAAAATTACTTAATCGTTCTTTAACTGGAATTGGAGTATGTAACAATTTCCTTTGTTCCTTAATCCCAATTTCATGGTAGCGTTCTAATACTTGTTTATACAGTTCATGTTTACTACCGAAAGTATTGTACAAACTTCCTTTTCCAAGTCCTGTATCACTGCATAAATCTTGTGTAGAACACCCTTCATATCCTCTTAACCAAAATGTTTTCATTGCAACATCTACAATTGAGGAATAATCAAACTCTCGAGGTCTGCCGCGTTTATTCACCCGTATCCTCCTCTCATTTTAAAGATAACATGAATAAAATACCCTTTTTGTACCACGCGGTCAATAATTTTGTTTTATTGTTACTGTAAAATAAAATTTGACTATGTTAGATTACGAATAATTAAAAATAGCCCCCTTATTCAAGTTGTCTAGCGAAAAAATCACGTTTTAATAGGCTTCTTTAGCATGCCTACCTTTCTATAAATTACTAGCTATGAAACAAGGATCGTTTCATAACTAGTAATTTACTTGATTAGCTTGATGGGTATGGCGTAGTGCCCCTATAAACAAAATCCTCCAGAAACATCTAAAATTTGCCCTGTTACCCAGCGGCTATCAGAAGAAGCAAGGAATGCTACTACATCTGCAATATCTTCAACTTGCCCTATTCGTCCGAACACAGATGAATTCGTAGCAAAATTTCGTATTTCCGGATTATCTAGCAATTTCGCATTTATATCTGTCTTCGTATATCCAGGCATAATTGTATTCACTGTTATACCTCTTTCTCCAAGATGTTTAGCTAGAGGAAGTGTCATCGTATTTAGTGCACCTTTACTTAAACCGTATGCAATGGACCCTGTAAAACCAAGTCTTACTTCAGCTGATGAAATGTTAATAACTCGCCCCTCCGCTCGTAATAACGGTAATGTTTGCTGAATTAAGAAGAACGGTGCTTTCATATTTACAGACATAATTTCATCAAAAACTTCTTCTGTCGTATTTTCAATTGTTCCTTGTGTACCTATCCCTGCATTGTTTACTAAAATATCAATCTCTGATGTACCAACTCTTATTTGTAATTCATTCTTCAATTGTTCTACTATCTTTTTGACACCATCAATTGAATTGAAATCCGCTTCAATTAAGAATGCCTTTCCTCCATTAGATTCAATCTCACTAATTGTTTCATCTGCAGCTGCTTTATTTCGGCCGTAGTGAATCGCAACTAATGCACCGTCGTTTGCTAATCTCATCGCAATCGCACGGCCAATGCCGCGACTCGCTCCTGTTACTAACGCTACTTTCCCATCAAGATTCTTCATTTTTTCCATCCTTCCTAAATTTCCGTTTAATAAAGTGAAACTTTAATCAGCCCTCACCAATCGGGCGTTTACGGGCAGTTAATGTGAGATAAATTCTATACTTATATTTTCATGCAAAAACCAATCATTTTAAATATAGATTTATAGGTAATTTAGTTCGTTTACTTATGATATTATAGTTATAATTTGCAATTTACTTTAGAAAATATAACAAGGAGGCTACACAATGCAAAACGCAGTAAAACTGGATGAAATCGATCATAAAATTATGAACTTGTTATATGAAAATGCGAGAATTTCCGTTTCAGAAATAGGACGGATCATATCCATGACGCAGCCTGCTGTAAAAGAGCGTATTAATAAACTTGAGGATCAAGGTGTTATAGCGGCTTACCGAACGAAATTTGAGCCTTCTAAAATTAATAAGAACATTCAAGCATTCATCATGTTTAAAACGAGCCAATGCTCTGATTTTATCCAATATTGTAATGCCGCTCCTGAAGTAATAGATTTATATCGAATTAGCGGGGAGTTTAATTATATGATGAAGGTCATGAGCGATTCGATGGATTCTCTCGCTACATTTTTAGACTCTTTAATGCGATTCGGATTATCATCTCCTTTAATTGTTTTAAAAAGTGAGTTTGAGGAGAAATTGTCGTTCTGATAAAGGAATAAGAGAATTGACATCTCAATGTGAAAATGAACACTTTATTTAAATTGACAGGCACCAGCTTTCCCAAAAAAGAAAAAGGAGTGGATCATCCACTCCTTTTAATCACCTACCCCTGATTCCTCTGCGCTTCTCTAAACTCCTCCTTCACCTTCTCTAACAACCCTTCTTCTGTAATTAATCGATACGCTGTATTCGCTAATGCTTTTGCGGATGTAATTAATGCTTTGTCTCCTAGTTCTGAACGTGCTGCTTCTCTAAATTCATTCGTATGTGCAATTAAGTCGTCTGGGCCGATTTTGATGTACGGGTGAATGGTCGGTACGACTTGACTTACGTTCCCTGCGTCTGTTGAACCAATGCCAAATCTTTCTTTACGGTTTACATCTTCACCTTGTAATTCTAGTTCTTCAGCTACAACGTCATTAAATGTTTTTGTTACGAGTAGTTCATCGATTTCATTTTGGAATTGATGAATTTTTACTTTTGTGCCTGTTGCTAATGCTGCTCCCTGTGCGATATTTCTTACTTTTTCTGTTACTTCTGCACATCTTTTTCTCGTTGCTGCACGGATGAAGAACCTTGCTGCTGCGTAGTCTGGAATAATATTCGGCGCTTTTCCGCCCTCAGTAATCACGCCATGAATTTTCACATCTGACGGAAGTTGTTGGCGAAGTGCGTTAATACTGTTGTACAGCTGGATGATCGCATCTAATGCGTTAATTCCTTCTTCTGGTGAAGCTGCGGCATGAGCTGTTTTTCCGTAAAAATGAAAATCAAGTGGATCGACTGCTAGTGAAGGACTCGTTGTCGCTGTCTTTCCGCTCGGATGAATCATAAGCGCCGCATCAATGTTTTTGAATAGACCTGCCTTTACATAACTCGCTTTTGCACTACCATTTGGTCCTCCTTCTTCAGCTGGAGTACCAAACACGACAACTTCCCCGCCAATTTCTTCAAGCGTCTCTGATAATGCGATTGCTGCCGCAACACTAATTGTTCCGATTAAATTGTGACCACACGCATGACCAAGTCCTGGTAAAGCATCATACTCAGCTAAAAATGCGATGACTGGTCCTTGTTTCCCTGAACTTTTTCGCGCGATAAAACCTGTTTCATGTCCAGCAATATTGTGCTGCAACTGGAATCCTGCACTCCCTAGCAATAAACTCAACGTTCTTGATGCATAAAACTCTTGATTACCAATCTCCGGATTCGCATGAATATCGTGACTTGTTTCTATGTACTTTTCCTTATTTCTTTCTATACTCTCTTCAATTGTTTTTCTTTGTGACGTTACTCCTGTCGCTCCCATTTTTCTTCCTCCTTTTATTTTCACGTAAAAAAGCCTCTTTCTAAAAGATAGAAAGAGGCTTCTGTATATACAGTCAAAATGAGCTTCTTTCTTATCTTTCAAGTTACCTTGCTGGAATTGGCACAGTATTCATAACGAATCCGCTGCCGAGGTATCATAGGGCCAGTCCCTCCACCTCTCGTGATAAGAATTTTCATAAAATTATATTAAATTATTTTCATTCTAAGTTCATTCCAAATAAAAGTCAAGGAATTCCTATCCGAATTTACCGAATATCTAAAAATCCTTTTAATACACCGATTGTTTCTGGTGCTTGTAATCTTGCACATACGTATGGAAATTCCGTACTACCTTCAAATATCATTTGTGATGTGAGCGGTGCGCCTGCCCAAAAGATTTCATCATCGATTACGATAAACGGGAATGCTTTATTTTGCCTTTGTAACTTTACATTTTTTAATGGAACTGGTCCATCACTATACACTGTTATTTGCGCATTTGTACGCATTAACGCTTGCCATACTCGCTTATCCACTTGTTTTGTGCTTGGAAGTGAAATAATAATTTTTCGTTTTGCGGCTAAAATATCTTTCAATAGTCCTTTCGGCTCTTCAAGATTCATTTCCATAAACCAACGTAAACGTTTCGAAATTTTCCGTTCCCACAATTGTCTTGATGTCGTACGATCATACACATCTCCGTGTCGTTCTATATGAGCTGTTAATTGTGATAACGCTTGTTTTCTCGATAAGTTTTTACGCATATAATGGCAATCTGATAATTGAATGAACTTCCCTCTCGCTCTCGTTACTGCAACGTTGACGAGGCGATGGTTTTTATGGTCAAAGAATAACACGCCAGGTCGTTCTTGCGGATAACTATCAACCGTATCAAAAATCATCATATCTCTTTCAGACCCTTGAAACTTATGAACCGTCGCCGCTAAAACTGGTATGTTTTGATATTTCGTTCTCTGCAACATTTCTCTCATACACGTTGATAAAAAGCGGGATTGTGCCCTGTAAGGTGTAACAACACCAATCGATTGAACACCATCTAACAGCCCGATTAACATCATTTGCATCGCTACTAAACCAGACATAATATTAAAACGAGAACCAGAAGCAGCGTCTTTTAAAGAAAATGCTCCCATTAAGCTCGTATCAAATAAAACACTTGCCTCATTTGCGAACGGTTGCAATCGCGCAAGTTCTTTACGTTCTGAAACAGACGGATGATCGTATACTCTATTTTTATAAATAAATGAGTTTGTAAACTTCGATATATCCGCATGCATACGTCTTTGTTCCTGCAGCATAAAGAGGTTTGGATGTGCCTCTGATTTATTTACAGTATCAACAATCCCAGCATGATAAAACATATCTTCGCCGAGCCATTTTCGAACGAGTTCATGGTTTGCCATCGCAATCGGAGGTAACTGTAAAAAGTCACCACAAACGACGATGCGTTTTCCAAGTGAAGCTGCTAATGCAATTTGCGGAACATAGGCCATACTTACTTCATCTACGACAACTAAATCAAATGTACGCTCATAAATAAGTGAATCAATGGCACATTTCGATAAAGTTGCGCCGATTACTTTCGCATTTTCAATGTATTCTTTTTCTACTTCTTTAATTTTCGCTTTTTGCTTTCGAAGATCACTTTCAATCTCTTGTATACGCTTCTTATCAGCAGAAGTCGCTTTATATGATAAAATCTTTTCACGAAGATCTTGGCGTGTTTCCTCTAAATAAAGTCTTTCCTCACCCCATGATCCGTTCGTCGTTTCAACTAACTTCGACGTAAGTAATGTTTCATGATTTCGTATATGTTCATGTTGACTATAACCGTAACGAACAATTTCGCCAGGTGTCCATTTCTTTTTCTTCTCAATTTGCTTCGTTACTTCACTCATTAATACGTCCACTGCTGCATTACTATGAGCTAACACAAGTACCGACTTTCCTTTTTGATAATGAGCCGAAATAATACGTGATAAATTGTAAGACTTCCCTGTTCCAGGCGGTCCCCACACGTACGTTGTCGGATTGTAAAACGAACGATACGCCAATTCATTTTTCGGATTTTTCATCTTCTCAATATGTTTCGGACTGCTCGTCCCATCAACAAGACGCTTTATACGATTACGTTTCAGCTTATCTTTATGAGCTTCTTTTAGTCGCTCTTGTAGTTGCTCTAACAATTGCCACGGTTCACTGTATAAAACAGCTTCTCGTATTTCACCTTGTATATAATCATTTAATTTCAGTTCTATTTCTAATCCATGTACAGATAATACTTCCCCTGTCGCTTCCTCACCATCAAACTCAATTCGAATTGGTGAACCTTCAGGTAAGCTTACTTCCGAAATGAGCTGAAATACGTATACTGTACTTTCATAATCTGTATATAAAAAACGACCGTTCATGATAGAAATTTTACTACCACCTATCGTTTTCCAATGTTTAATTTCATACGCTAATGCATAATGCCACTCTTTCATCGTTGCCGATAATGAAGGAGTTTGAGTAGGTGTATTCATCGTATAATCTCCTTCCTTCTCCCCAAACATACTTTCTCACTATACCATATAACACGCTAAAATTTGTAAGGTTTTTATCTTGCTTATTTTCTTAATTTTCAATAATATATTGTATATAATTTTCAGAAAGAAGGAATCTACATGCCAGTTAGAAGAATCGAACACGTTGGACTTATGGTCGCAAACTTAGAAACATCTATCGCTTTTTATGAAGAAGTAGTCGGCTTACAGCTCATTAAACGTATGGGACACCCGAACCCAGACTTAAAACTCGCTTTTTTAGGTGTAGAAGAATCAAAAGAGACGATACTCGAATTAATTGAAGGCTACAACTCTTCCCTTCCGGCAGAAGGAAAAGTACATCACATTTGCTTTAAAGTAGATTCATTAGAAGATGAAATTGAAAGAATTCAGAAACACGGCGTAACCTTTCTACTAGGAGAAGAAATTGAAACATTACCAGATGGAACACGTTACATATTCTTCGCTGGTCCTGATGGAGAATGGATTGAGTTTTTTGAGACGGAGAGATAAAGTGAAACTTTAGTCAGCCTACAATTAGCGGGATAATAACTTTATTATCAACATAAGGAGTAGAAACTGATGAATACAGTTTTTATTATCGTTTTTTGGGTACTTATATTATTTCCACTTCTTTATATAACCCTGATAAAGAAGTGGAATATAAAAGCAGCTGCCTTATTTGTTGGAAGAATTCTATTAAGCATTGTCCATTTTATAAATGGAATGGTGTTAGGAATGCAACGAAATTGGGCAGAGCCTCCCTATGAAACAGAATGGGATTTCTTTATAAAGTCTTTATTAAACGGAAAAACTGATGCACTTATACACTTGTTACTTCTAATTATTATTGTCACATTCGACTCAATAATCTTATTTTATTATAGAAATAAAAAATTTAGGGTGTTTCCCTATTTCTTTCATCTTGGCTCATATTAATGCGTGGGAAACAACATAATTGATTATATGCCAAAACGACGACAAAAACGGACCTGTTATCAGATCTTTAATTGTTATTTTTCATATAATCTTTCTCCACCTCGATCAAGCTAACAAAAGTACATTTCATCTTACTTTCTCATTATATAGACTATACCAATTTCTCTTCTCACTTAATGGTTTCGTTTATTTTAAAAAAATAGAGCCTCAGGCACGAAATCCTGAGACTCTATTTTTATTTTAAAAAGGACAGCATAATTTTTTCTAACTCTTCTTTACTTAAACTATCTGTAAGAATTAGGACTTGATAAGCGCTATTCTTTCCTTTTGCAGGAACAATCATTTTCATTACTTTCATGTTATATTTTGTATTGTTTTCGGGACTTTCAGTTAAACTTATTTTTGTACCTTCTAATTCATAATTTGTTATCTTTCCATTATTTTCCACTCCCTCATTCAACGAATTTTTCCCTTGATCACGAACGGCTGATTGATGCACAACATACACAGAATCTTCATTTTGATATTGAGAAACAATATCCGGATATATCTTTTCCGTAGTCATCGGGGTTTGAACATCTTCTCCAGTTAGTTTATACCCTTTTACTACATAAGTTGGTGTCTTAATTGGAAAATCAAGATATTTCTGTGCTTCCTTTTTAGATAATCTAAAATGCGAATAAATTTTCTGACTAAATGGTCCAATTTCTTCAACATTTTTCTCATATTTTTTTTGTTCTTCTGCGTTTAACTTTTCAGGGTTTCCTACTAACTTTACTTTTTTACCCAAAGTATATGCGTCTGTTTCTAATTCAATAAATCGCTCAAATTCCTCTTTCGTAAACAGATTTCGTGCCACTCCAAGTTCTGTAAGTAAAGTATTATACTCCCCTTCTGAAACAATAAATTCTGCTTCTGCCTGTTCTTTTGTGCCAATCATTTTTTCTACAATTTGTTGTATAGAAATATCGGTTTGTGTTTTTAATTCTTTCCTATTATTTTTCACTTCTATTTGTTGTTTCTCAGGATTAGTTGGCATATCAGCACGGGCATTTAATAAGGATACAGATGATACAGCAATAACTGCCACAGCTCCTAGCGCAGACCAACGATACGATTTTTTTTGGAATTTTTTAATCATTAGAATTCTCCTTTTTAACATCCTTTTGTTTTTACTGAAATTTGCCAAACTTGGTACTTGATAATAACTTGAATAATGTTCCAAAAGACTAATAATAGTATGTCCATACGCAATTTGTTCCTCTGAATCTATACATGTAAGAGCTAATGCGTCACATGCTAGTTCTTGATCTTCCCGCATACATGAGTAGGCATACCAAAGAATTGGATTAAACCAATTTAAAATGAGTAAGCCATGCATAAGCCAGTTCACACCAACATCTCTTCGCTTGATGTGAGCTAATTCATGATGGAAAATATATCGTAACTGTTGCTCATCTAATATTTTCATATGTACAGTTGATAATAACAACTTTGGCCAAATAAATCCGAATACTGTTGGACTGGAAACCTTTCCAGATACAAGTAAAGGGACATCTCGTTGGACAGACATAGATTGCTTACACTTTTCAAAAATCTGGACAATCTTCTCATCTGTAATAACAGGTTGCTTTTTTATGTAAAGTAGTAAACGCCTGTTCATTATAAAAATAGCAAAGCTTAGAAGAATAACGCCTGTAAGCCAAATGTATATACAGATTGTATAGAATGGAACCGTCTCATCATCCTGCTTTTCATTATTGTGTGTTTGTGTCTTGTTTGCCTGATCATTTTGTGTTGAACTTGAGGTATAAGTATCTTCTTTTGTGGGAACCTTTGTATCGTCTATACCTTTCAATTCTTGCATGTGTTCTTTTGAAAGAAAAATAGTTACAGGGTTTCGGCTAGAAATGAATGCATCATCATTCTTGTAAGTAAGAACAGAATAGATACTATAGGAACTATCTGGGGACCAAGGTAATACAAGTCTTATTATTAATATGATCCATAGCATGTATTGCCAACGTGGAGTTAACTTATTTCCAAACAAGACCCTGATACATAAGATTAGGCCCACTAATATACTAGCCATAATAGAGGTCTCTATCAACCAATCGAAAAAATGAGGTAGATAGACATTAATAAACATTTCTATCATTATGATCTATCCTTCCTCTGATTTTCCTCAGTCTTCTCATCCAGTATACGTTTAAGTTCGTTAATGTCTTCTGAAGAAAGCTTTTCTTCTTTCAGGAAATTTACTAGCAAGGGCTTAAATGCTGCACCATAGAAACGTTTAAGCAAAGATTTTGTTTCTACTTGTAAATAACTATCTTGCGAAACCAAAGGATAATAAGCGTACATACGCCCTTTATCTTGATGGTAAGCAACTGCTTCTTTGTGAACTAATCGATTAATTAGTGTTCGAATCGTTTTGGGTTTCCAATCCATTTTCTTCTCCAACTCTTCAATCACTTCATTTGCCGTTTGTGGAGATTTTGACCACAGTACTTTCATTACTTCTAACTCAGCTTCTGAAATTTTAGGTAATTCTTTCATTAGTTTAAATTACACCCCCCTCGGATTACATTTGTAATCCGTAACTGAATATTACACTTGTAATCTCGCATTGTCAATCTTATTTTATATTTGTGAAATCCTTTCCTATGCCCATCAACATAAGGACGAAAAAAATTAACATAAGTATAAAACTTTATGTCCTCCTAATGAGACAAAAAAGTAGATGCTTCATAAATATTTTTTGTTACTAATTATAAAATTGAATTTTAATTTCACACTTAATTAGTATATTCCATTTTTTAAAAAGTACCCATTTTCTTGTTCCTATATCGAGACAAGAAAATGGGTACTAAATGCAATGTATCTGTAGATAATTCAGCATTTTACACTATAAAATAAGTTCCTACTTTCATGTCTTTTTACTCCCCTTTTTTGTTGTACAAGGACATGAAACTCCAAACTATTTAGACTAGAAATTCTAAAATAAGATTTTTAAATATAAAAGACCCAAAACATTAACAATTAGTTTTAGGTCTTTTTAAGTATTTCTGATCCAATTCTTAAATTATTAAGTCGAAAATATTGAACGATCTATAGTTAAAAATTATATACTTATTACTTCTCTTTCGGAAGTACAATTCTTTTATATAATTGAACTGTAATCAAGTAGTAAATCGAGTAAATCACTACAAAAATAACAAGTGGTAACCAAATGCGAGAGTACGGGTCGATTAAAAGAGGGCTAAACATGTTCATACCAACTAATATATGAGTAATCCCCACAATTGCTGGGAATAAGAATATGAAGAATAACTCTTTATAAATTGATTTTGTTAATAATTCTCGGCGGACACCAATTTTATGAAGCATTTGATAACGTGTTACATCTTTTGATGCTCCCGACAGAACTTTAAACATTAAGCAACTTGCCATCATTGCTAAAAATGCAATTCCAACGAAGAAACCCATAAACATTAGTCCGCTGGCAAAATCATGACTCATAATATATGTTTGATACTTACTACCCAATTCTTCCGCTTTCACATTTTTATATTTTGCTATCTGTAATTCATCAAGTTTTTTCCATTCTTTTATGTATGATCCAAAATCATCTGTTTTCCCCATAAACACAATACTTTCTTTACCCTTCAATCCATTGTATATGTTATAATCTACAATTTTCATTTCATAATCAGGATATAAATAATTGGGCTGGATCGTTCTGAAAGCCTGAATCCATTGTTTTGTGTCTGTCTCTCCTTCAGCCCGTTTTATTGAAAATGCACCAATAGGTATTTCCTCTGAAACTTTCTCTATTTTCATACCTTGCAAGAAAGGGCGATTTTTCTCTACATCTTCTTTAAGATAATAAACATACCTATCATCAACTTTGTAATGATATTCAAGTTTTTCTTGAAATAAGATACTATCCAAAATTGTCTTTTCTTCCGCTGTTGGATTATGAATGACTGAATCGTAAATTTGTATTTGATCTGTAATTTTTAGGATGTTGTTTTTAAATGCCATACCACAAGCAATTCCACCAGCACCAAGAGCCACTAAAATTGCTACTGTTGCAAGCACATTTGTTAGACTATTAATGCGGAAATTTAATTGTGCAAAAGTAAAAGCATTAAGGCCTTTTTCACTACGTTTTTTATTACTCTTTAGCTTGTTAATCATAACTGGAAGAAGTGATCCAAATATAAGGTAAGTACCAACGGTTGCTGAGATTAATCCAACGGCCATTAATCCCAAAACAATTAGCGAATTTGCATATGATATATAAATAAGTGATGCATAACCAATACCCAATAAAAGAATACCAAGGAATGCAACTACAACTGTCATTTTTCCTTTTATGGCAACACGTTCTGTTTGTTCATCAGCATGTACAAGTTGCAGTACTGAAATACGAGATAATTTAATACTATTCATAATTGCAGATAATACAAAGAGTGCAAAGAAGAAGATGCAAGTAATAGCTATAGATGGCAGATAAAATGCTTTATAACCTTCGCCAGCAAACTCGAGTTGTTTCATTAATAGCTGACCGATACCTTCTGCAAGTCCTACACCAATTGTAATTCCAATCAAAAGAGAGGTGGCACCTAATATGATTGTTTCGATAAACATAATTAATGTAACTTTATGCTTTTTTGCTCCTAACATCATATACATACCAAATTCTTTTTGACGAAGAGCTGATAAGAAAGAGTTTGCATATAAAATATAGAAAAATGTGATAATCGCTAACAAAACGGAACCAATTTTAAAGACAGCCACAATATCCCTAATAGAAGAGTTAGATTCAAGGAACGTTTTATTGGATGCTAGCGTTTGAAACATATAAAAAGTTGAAATAGAGACAATAAGACCAACAAGTAAAACAATGTAATCTTGCAACTTACTTTTTAGGCCTGACATAGAAAGCTTAAATAACATGATTGAACTTCCTTCCTTACGCTTTTTGTGTGCCCAAGTTTGCAAGCACGTCTAAAATTTCTTTATAGAATTCTTCACGGGTACCACCGCGATGAATTTCTTTATATAACTCACCATCTTGAATGAATAAAATACGCTGACAGTAACTTGCGCTGTAAGGATCATGCGTAACCATCATTATGGATACACCTTGCTCTTTATTTAGGCTTGTCATGGCATCAAGTAAACTCGTTGCATTTTTAGAATCTAGAGCTCCAGTCGGCTCGTCTCCCAAAATAATTGCTGGTTCATGAACTAACGCACGTGCAGCTGCGGAACGTTGCTTTTGTCCACCAGATACTTCAGAAGGATATTTTTGAAGTATAGCTGTAATGCCTAACATATCAGCTACTTTTTCTACTTTCTTTCCAATATTACGAGATGAAACACCTTGAAGTGAAAGTGGGAGTGCGATATTTTCATAGATAGATAAATTTTCTAATAAGTTAAAGTCTTGGAAAATGAACCCTAATTTTTGCGAACGGAAATCAGAAAGCTCACCTTGCTTCATTTTCGTAATATCCGTACCTGCAATTTCAACCATACCGCCCGTTGCTGTATCTAACGTTGAAATTACATTTAATAATGTTGTTTTACCAGAACCAGAAGGCCCCATAATACCAACAAACTCTCCCTCTTGAATAGAGAATGATACACCTTTTAACGCGTGTGATTGATTCTCACCTTTTTTACCGTACAATTTTTGAATGTTTTTTACATCTACAACTGGTTTTATCATATATATCCTCCTGCATTTTTTTATTTCATTACAATAAGCTACAATGAAATCTTTCCTTTTATCTTCTTTGCTCGCCTCATCACTTTGAATACACCCATGATAAACTATGAAAATTAGGAAACACCCCGTAAAATCCTTAAGATTTCTTAAGTTTTAAAAAAAGCTTATGGAACCTGTAGTTCCATAAGCTTTCTATCTAATTGGATGTTCAACAATAAAAGACATCCAACCATCTTTATATTCTGCATGTATATTACCATGATGAAGTTCAACAATTCTTTTTGAGATAGCAAGTCCCAGTCCATTTCCCTGGTCATCTTTTCTTGCCTTGTCCCCCCTGAAAAACCTTTCAAACAATTTATTTGGATCACTAACAGGCGGTTTCTCGACTTTATTTGACACTTTCAAAATTGCTTTGTTATCCATTAATGCAAGACATACGGATAATTCGGATGGTTTCATGCTGTACTTTATCGCATTCATAAAGAGATTTTCATATACACGTACCATTTTTTCCACATCTATGAAGATAGGTATTGTTTCTTCCGCGATAGATCTTTGAACGATTAAACTTTCCTTTTCAAATATAGGTATGTATTCTCCAACTATTTGTTCCAACAAACCTGATAAATCAACTTCATTAAGGTTTAACTTAGCATCTATACCTGATAAACGAGTATACTCAAACAGCTCATCAATTAAATATTTCAGTCTCTGTGACTTTGAATACGTGGTTTCAAGGTATTCCTGTAATTGTGTGTTACTGTTGTATTGCCCTCTTTTTAATAAATCTATATAGCCAATAATAGATGTTAACGGTGTGCGTAAATCATGAGATACATTTGTGATAAGTTCATTTTTTGTACGTTCTAATCGTCTTTCTTGTTCAAATGTATTCTCCAATTCCTTGGACATATAGTTGATATTTTGAGCAAGTTGGGTCAATTCGTCCTTCCCCTTAATCCCAATTGTTAAACCCAGTTTTCCATTGGCAATATCATTCACATTATCAGAAATGAGCTTCAAATATGCTATTTTCTTTCGAACCAATATCAAAAAGATTACTATAAAGTTTAAGATTGCGAACGTAAATAAGAACAACATTGCGAGTCTCACTTCAAACAAGCCAAAATCTTCGTGTTTTATAAAGAATGGATCTATGACGTATTGCACAATGAGGATTGTTAAACCAAATGAAATAAAAAAACTAATTGCAACAGCACCAAGAAGTTTTATAATAATCTTATTTCTGAAACTAACATTTTTCATATTTTATACCCAATTCCCCAAACAGTTTTAATATAAATGGGATGTTTAGAATCCTCTTCAATTTTGTCTCTTATTTTTGTAATATGCACCATGACGGTATTGTCTGATTTATAAAAAACCTCTTTCCAAACTGCTTCATATATTTTTGCTACACTCAGGACAATCCCTTTGTTACGGGCAAGTAATTCGAGAATAGCAAACTCTTTTGGAGTTAACCTTGTTTCTTTTCCTCTTACCCATACTTGACGTGTATCTGTATTTACGGTTAAGTCACCAATTTCTAGAATGCTTTTATTATGTTCTATGGACGTATTATATTTTTTAAACCTTCTTAATTGGGATTTTACCCTAGCGATTAATTCTAGTGGGTTAAACGGTTTTGATAAATAATCGTCTGCACCAGAGGCTAGGCCCTGAATTTTGTCTATATCCTCAGATTTTGCAGATAGCATAATGATAGGCATATTGCGATCTTCCCTAATTTTCATACATGCTTCAATGCCATCCATATTCGGCATCATAATATCTAAAATAATCAAATCAAATTCCTTTTCTTCTAACAGTTGTAAAGCTTGTATAGCATCTTCTGCCTTTTGAGTTTTTAGACCTTCATTTTCCAAATATACAGAGATTAGATTTCTAATCTCTTTATCATCATCCACAATAAGAATTTTTGACTCCATATTATTCCTCCACATTAAATGCAATAAGTATACAATAAAGCATATATTTGTTGTTACTTAATTAATAAACTTAATAGAGATGGTTTCTATCTTTTTTCTTTACTTAAGACGATTCTTTGTAAAATACATAAAAAGACCGTCACAGTATTGTGACGGAAAAACAGGAAAATTTCAATAACTAATTACTATTATTATTTATTTGTAGTTTTTAAGGCATCTAACACTATTTTGGTTGCTTCTGCAATAAGCTTATCATCGTATTTAGCATCCTCTTTATCATGATTAGAAAGTATCGCAAGAACAATTGGCTTTTTATTTGGTGGCCAAATAATTGCGATATCATTTCTAGTTCCATAAGATCCCGAGCCAGTCTTATCAGCTACTTCCCATCCTCCTGGAACTCCGGCACGAATTAAGTTGTCTCCCGTAGTATTCCTTTTCATCCAATCTATTAATAAATCCCGTTTCTCAGTTGAAAGTACATCTCCTAGCGTGAAAGCCTGAAGACTAGTAGCTAATGCCTTTGGGGTACTAGTATCATGTACGTCTCCTGGATGCACTTCGTTTAATTCTGGTTCAAAACGTTCAGGATTTGTAACGGTATCTCCTATTTCTCTCAGTGATTTTTTGAATTCACTAGGTCCACCTAATTGTTTAAGAATAAGATTCTGTGCAGTATTATCACTATATCGAAGGGAAGCATCTGCAAGCTCTTTCAGAGTCATACCCCTATCAACATACTTTTCTGTAATTGGATTGTAATTAACAAGATCTTCACGAGTATACAAAACTCTTTGATTTAGATCTTCTATTGATTTCTTTTGTAAAAGTACTCCCACAGCTAAAGCTTTGTGGGTAGATGCGTATGCAAACCGTTTATCTGATTGATACGTAACGGTTTGATTCGTATCAGTGTCCAATGCATAAATACCGAGTTTAGCATCAAATTCTTTTTCAAGTTTAGCAAAAGAATCATTACCAGTAGTTTCTTGTTTGATTTGATTTGTTTGTTTCGTTTGTTTAGGTGATTCAGATTGAGTATTACTATCGGAACAGCCTATAAGCGTTGCACATGAAAGAAATACTACAGGTACCATCTTTTTGTAATGTAAAATGTTAAAAAACTTGTTTAAGACTATCATACATTTTCAACCTCTTTCAAGAATATATGGTTTTTCTAGGTGTTATACATATCGATACAATTAAAGAGTGTATCGGATATCACTCTTCTTGCATCTCACTTTTCATAAAATGAGCGAACTATCATGAGCCCCTGTTTTATACGTATACTTAATAGACAACCTAAGCAACAAGTTTGTTCCATTTTTATCAGTAGTCGTATCTAGAAACCTAAAAAAGTCCATTTAGAAGATTTAAATGGACTTTTTCACTCATATCATACTATCTATAGTTAAACAAATAAGATTAAATACATTTAAATTTCCTTGTTTTATCTAATAAACTGTTTAGGCATTTCTTTAACGTGCTTATCATCATCACGCCAATCATAGGTTTCTTTCTGTGAAATATCTAAAGTTTGATCTCCAATTCTAACAATATTCTTATTTATCCATTCAATATATGGATCGGTATCTGGATAGTTCCAATATATATTTTTCTCTGAATCTGTATCAAGATTAACTAATTCACCCCTAACAGCATCCGCACTTAATGATCCTGCATTATGAAAATAAGTCTTGATGAGATATTTTCCATCTGGAGATTTCACTGTTTGAATTAATTCCCCTTTTGGAACACCTTGCAAACTAAAAAATTTCCAATATCCAAATCCAATTATAATTACTAACATAGTAAGTATAGTTAGTAATACATTTCTTTTTGTTTTTTTAATTTCACCTTTTGTATTTATAATACTCATTCAACTCCATTCCATAGAAAGAATACCATATTATACCATTAAGTAAATGGTATAATATATCAAAAATAAAAATCCTCCCGTAATAGTATTATAAAAAGAGCATGTGATGGTCTCTCTATTTATAAAGTGAAACTTTAATCCCCCTCACCAGTCGGGCTGCCCGTTAATACGGGATAAACATGAAAATTCCCATTTAGGAAAAATTAAAAAAATCAGACAGTATACTTGAATTGCTCTTCGCAAGAGAATATACTAATAAAGCAGGCTATGACGTTCCTTCCTTCTAACTTCTTTGGCGAAATAGGGATGTTACTTTCCTGCTAAACACATAGGCTATGACAATTCTTCCTTCTTTGTAGAAATTTCAAATTGTTTTAGAGTTGTCAATTCCCTATGAAAAATAATTAGACTATAAAACCTCTTTCTTCTTTGGTCCTGAATAAACTTTAGTTTATCAAACCATTGATGTAGAGGTTTTCTTTTCTTAATTAACAAATTACCACTTAACAACTAAATGTTATACCCCTAATTTTTCACTAAAAAATAGCTATGTACCCTCTGTGCATTTCTCTACAATTAGTGTGTTTATGCATGTAAAAATAAAAATCTACCACTGAAAGGAGGACAGTCAGACTATTCCCCTCTTTTATAAGGAGTGAATAGCTGGCGTTCTCATGAAAAATTCTATTTATATAAGAAGAAGTTTGAAAGTAATTATAAAAAGAGAAGAAAATAAACTACCGAACATTTATTTAGCCACTGTTTTAAAAAACTTGGAAAGTTTAGGATTTACTTTTTCCGAGCCTTTAATAGAAGAGTTGCAAACACTTTCGGTTGATGCATTCACATCGTTTTACAAAGAGTTGGTAAAACATTTAAAAGAAATGGTTGGAGCACATATTCAGTTTACTCCTATGTATCCAAACTTTCCGCAACAAATGATGGATTTAAGTGACGCTGATTTATACATCAATGCCATTATTCATTATGTGACGTTGCGCCTACCTGTATCAAAAATAGAAGAACGACTTCCTCTTTTAGATAGCGTTGATTTGAAAGTTATTGACTTAGGAAGTGAAGAAGATTTCAATCAAATGATTTCTCAATTGATTAGTGCAAACAGCTCTATTTCCTCAACTGATAAGACAGATGTAGAATGGGCTATTACACACACTGAAGATGTTTCCTGTTTTCTACCTAATGTAATTCCTCATAAGGAAAATATGTCTTTTATAATTGGGGTTTTATTAATAAACAGAAAAATATCAGCCGATGCTGCTGCAAAGTATTTTAAAACAGCAACTGATGTTCTTCGCCTTGCAGTTGCTTTATCTGAAGGCGATGTGAGTTTAGCATCCTCCGTTCGATTCAAGAAGTTTAACCGAGCAGAAAGACGCTTCCTTTTAGGATTGTTAGAGCAATGCGGAAACATTACCGAAGATATGCTTCGATACAAAAAACGTTGGATTCGTTTAGGTGAAATTCTTCATCCAGCAGAATATCATACTCGTTTCTCCAAAACCCACCGAGCATTTGAGATTCTTCGCAACAACATTAAAGTTGAAACATTTAATGGAAAAATAGAAGCAGCTTTGTTGAATCGTGATATCATGACAGCGAAAAATCTTTTAAAAACTCGCCCGGGGGAATTTGCCAGACGCTTGGATCATTTAATCCGTTTATGTAGTGATAAGTCAACAGATGTTTTCAATATTCTCGAAGATTTTCTAAGTATAATAGGAAACGTTTCTACTCCTGTATTACTTCAACTTACGGCTCATTTTAAGCATCGAAATGATAAAAATGAATTTCGTACCTTTTTTCCAAAGGGAAATGTAGCAAAAGCTATAGGTATTGAAAATACACTTCCATTTATCTCAGAGGCTATTTGTTTAATGATTGTAAAAATGTGTGAAGATACTTTAAAAAAGCGCTTCGCAGAACTTCCAAGTCTCGGAAAAGTATTTTTGGATGAACAGTTAAAAAATCACTTAGTCCCCTTCTCTCAACGTTCAGCCAGCAAAGCGCTTCGCACATTATCTCGAGGAAGTAAAGTAGATTTACCAGAAGGAGATACAATTCGTTTTTTCCTATGGTGGAAAGAAGGCTATGTGAATGGACAACATACAGGACGCGTTGACATTGATTTGTCTGCTGCAATGTACGACGAAGATTGGCAATACAAAGAACATGTATCCTTCACAAACTTACGTTCAAAAAATTTCAAAGCCTACCATAGCGGAGATATTACTTCTGCACCAAAGGGGGCATCTGAATTCATTGATTTCGATATTCCGTCTGTGCTGAAATACGGTGGACGCTATGTAGTCATGACTTTGCTTTCTTACACAGACCAACCATATAAAGATTTACCAGAATGCTTTACTGGTTGGATGGTTCGTCAATATCCTGGTTCAGGTGAAATATTTGAACCTTCTACTGTTCAAGATAAAGTGGATATTACTGCCGACACCCAAATATCTATTCCAGTTATCTTAGACTTAAAGGAACGAAAATTGATTTGGACAGATTTGTCTCTTACAAGAGATCTAACTTATGATAATACCATCGAGGCTAATCAAAAAGGTATGATACTAGTTGGAAAGGCTTTTACTAATTTAGTTAAACCGAATTTATATGATTTGTTCCGATTACATATTGAAGCTAGAGGTGAACTCGTTCAAGACATCGAAGAAGCAGAAAGCATTTTTTCTTTGGATAAAGGGATTACTCCTTTTGATATCGAAAAAATAATATCTGATTTTATCGCTGACCCACAAGACTAACTACATTACAAACATTGATAATGTGTGGAAAATATCCATGTATAATGTCTATGTGAAACAGGACCTGATAGATGAATATCAGGTCCTGTTTTTTTATTTAGTAGATACTAAATAGTCCGGTTAATCACTATTCATCTAAATACACTATACTAATAAAGTGAAATTTATTCGAAAGAAGTTCATTAGTTAATATGTATCTAATTAAGAAACATTCATATACCAGCCCAAACATCTTTTCCATATCGCCCTTCATCTTGCACACGATCCAACCAATTCCTTGCTTCTTGTTCACTGACTTCATGAATTTCTTGATATGCTTGACAAAGGGTATCTTCTACGTCAGGAGCCATTTTACTTCCATCACCACATATATAAAGATGGGCCCCATTATCTAATAACGAAATTAAATGGATTCTATCTTCTTTTATTACATGCTGTACATATGTTTTAGGGTGTCCTTCTAAGCGAGAAAAAGCTGTGTGTAAAGAGATTAATCCCTCTCTTTCATCATTTTCTAATTCTGTACGATAGAGATAATCCTTTTCAGGATGACGACAACCAAAGTATAGATGTGCTTCTCCTACCTTCATACCTTTTTGCTTTTGCACACGACGCGCTTGTAAGAATCCACGGAATGGTGCAATTCCAGTGCCTGGTCCAACCATGATAATTGGTGTTTCTGGATTTTCAGGTAATTGAAAGTTTGATTGTGGCGTTCGAATGAAACAGATAATCTCATCTTTATTATGACGCTGAGCTAAATAATTAGAAGCGACTCCTTCATATGTTCCTTCCCCACTCCATGCAGGCGCATGAACAACACCAACCGTAATGCTCAAACGATCCTGTGCAACGAGTGGAGAGCTCGAAATAGAATAGTAACGCGGTTTAAGCGCAGGAAGAAGTTCTAAAAAGCGTTCAAATCGGATTTCACAAGCCTCATACTTTTCAAGAAGATCCAACATTGAAATACGTTTCTTTAATATTTGTTCATGATAAACTCCTTCTTCCAATAATGATTCCAATTCCTTTTTATGAGGAGGGCATGCTGTGAATGTCACCATTTCTCGTATTTGTGCTCGAGTGGCTGCTTCTTGAACTTCAATACTATAACTAAGAAGCTCAATTAAACTAACAGGACTGTCTAAAGGTATGTGATTTACACTGCGTCCACTTGCGCTCAGTATGACTTGATCCTTCCCATTTAATCCAAAGCGTTTTAAAATTCGGTTGACATTTTTCTCACTATTAATTGGCAGCACCCCAAGGTGGTCTCCTTCTTGATACGTAGCGCCTTCTGGCAAGGATATCTCGATATGTCGTGTGCTTCTATCACTGCTAGATGATTGAAGTTCACGATTTTCCAATATAGATGCATAAACTGCTTCATATGTTCGCGCAAGAGGCGATCCTCCAAGACGACTAACAAATTGTAAACTTAATGTACTGCGTTCTTTCTCAATGTTTTTGTTAAGTTCCAATCCAAATGCCTTCATCGCATCAGACCACATACTTTGTTTCCATTGCTCGAGCTGTTCCTCGAAATCACCACTTGCATCCGCTTCTCCACGTGTAGAAAATCTTGTTGCTCCTTTTTGAGCCATTTGCTCATCAATGTATCTTGGAATTCGCTGATAAGTACTAGCCCAATTATGATCTCCACAACCAAAAACTGCGTATTGAACACCTTTTAGTTCATCCGGTTTTAATTCCTCCAACCATTGCACAAACTGCCCTGCATTACTTGGTGGTTTTCCATTATAAGAAGAAGTTACAATAAGAACCGCCCCTTCTTTTGGCAGACTTCCAATTCGATCGTTAAGAGCTACCACTTCCGTTTGAACACCTTCTAAACTAGCTGTATCTGCTAGTTCTCTTGCAATACCTTCTGCTACCCCTGTATCCGATCCATACAGAACAAGAAGCGAAAGATTATCGGCTCCAATAATAGAAGGAGTCTTCTGAACTTGCTGTTCGATTTCATCGTTTTTCAATTTCTCCTCTATAGGCGCAAGAACAGTAGTATGGCTAATAGTTTGATTTCGGGGTAGAATCCTAATTTTAAAATCACCAGGCTTTAGCGTTAATGTTTGTTTTACGTCCAGCTGATAGTCTTGATAATCGATGAATTCAAAATGTTGAAGAAGCATTCCCATTACGAGTGTGGCTTCATGAAGTGCAAACTGCATACCGATACATGCTCGTTGACCATTTCCAAATGGCTTATAAGCATGATGAGGAACCTTATCCAACTCTTCAAATCGTTCAGGTTGGAATTCTTCCACATTATCTCCCCACGCGTCTTTATCCCTATGTAGCTGCGGAATAAGAACAGAAATACGATCTTCTCCTTTTTTAATTGGATATTTCCCACCAATCACTGTATCTTCTTTTGCATAGAGACTGAATGCTGGAGCAGTAGGCCATAGACGTAGCGATTCATTTAAAATCATCCGGATATACTTAAGTTTCATAACTTGTTGGTATGTTGGTGTAGGATCTGTCAAAACACGATCTACTTCTTCATAGGCTTTTTTCAATTTATCTGGATTCTTTAATAAAAAATAGATTGCAAAAGATAACAATCCACTTGTTGTCTCATGCCCAGCTATTAAAAAAGTGATAATTTGAAAACGAATATTTTCATCATCTAATTTTTCACCAGTTTCCGGATCCTGCACATTTAACATACGGGAAAGTAAATCATTTTCTTCCTGATTTCCACTACTTTTACGTTCAGCAATAATATTATCTACTAAAGAAAACATGGATTGAATATCATGCTGAAATTGACGTTTCGTTCTCCACATGAGTTTGTCTTCTATATCCAGTCGCTGTAATTGGTGCATCGCCTCATCTAGAGCACGGGTCATGCTAGTGATAAAAGGATGAGAGGTCTCACGATAAAAGCTATTGAATCGGTAATTAAAACCACACAGACCAATTGTATCTAATGTAAGGCGAGTCATATCCTCCGGAACATCCACGTTTTCATTTGGATTAAGCCGTGCCCATTTTTGAACGAGTTGTACGGCAATATCGACCATCATGGCATGGTAATCTTTCATTGCCCGTTGGCTGAATGTGGGCATCAAAATATTATGAGCTTTTTTCCAGTTAGGCTCGTGAGTCTCGCTTGTAAATAATCCGTCTCCAGCAAAGGCACGAACCTTTGCTAAAGCACCCTCTATACTTTTATCGAACCGTGTTTCGTCACAGACTTCTGCTACCAGTTCATGTCCAGAAACGACAATGATGGTATCACTTAAAGTTTGAATTCGAAAAATGGGACCATACTCTTCCGCCAACTTGATAAACGATAAGGTCGGTTTATCTTTATCGATTAATGGGAGATTCCCCAGCGGTCCATATGTTTTCGGCTGAGGAATGGCAGATACTTTTTTATCCATTAAAAACACCCTTTCAAAAAAGCATGAAATAAAATATCCCATTCAATAAAAAGAAGATAACAATGAATCGCCTGGGATAAAGATATGTAATTGATTACCTTATTTTATCTTTTCCCTAACTATTCACGATTATGATATTGCTTATAAGGTTGGTAATCTAAGTTGTTTGTTGACATTAGTTTTATAACTTGCAGAAAAAAATACTAAATGAAAATGAAGCGTATTATTATTATGTTTATCAGAAATTGAGAGCTAAAGATTGTAGTATTTGGAAAATCAGTAATTTCTAATGTCTATTCAAACAAATACGATAAGCAAGTATACTGCGTTACTAGTGAAAAGGATCTGATATGAATATCAGATCCTTTTCACTATGTGTAATTATTTCACTGGTTCTTTTCCAGGTTTAAATACCAGCGCCTTAGCAACAGAAATTTGCATTTTTTCATGGTCTAACTAATCAGCAAAAAAAACTTGTAGGAATCATTATCTCGCGTTTTATTTTGCTCTACCGATTTAACCTCTCGACAGCTTCCGGGCTTGTATCTACACGTTTAACGAAAAAAACTAATAGTAGTGCAACAACATTCATGCCAAGCGCTACATAGAATGAATATTGAATTCCGGATAATAATGCCTTCTGAGTTAATATTGCCTTCGTAGCTTCTGTGAAGGTTGTTGGATCTACTTCAGACATTAGACTTTCAGCTTTTGTTTTTGTTACTGAATTCATAATCGTAACAAGAATAGCAGTACCAATCGAACCGGACACTTGTTGAGCTGTATTATTAACAGCCGTACCGTGCGGATTTAAGCGAGTTGGCAATTGATTAAGGCCATTTGTCATAAGTGGCATCATCACCATCGCCATCCCAAACATCCGCAGTGTGTAAATAAGAATAATATGTGTGTGACTAGAGTCGATTTGCAGGTTTGCCAGCATATAAGTTGAAACAGCTGTAATGGAAAGTCCTACTATGCCAAGAATTCGCGGGCCATATTTATCAAATAGTTTACCTGTAATTGGTGACATAACCCCCATTATTACCGCACCTGGAAGCATCATCAGCCCAGAGCTCAGCGGCGAAATACCGCGGACATTTTGTACATAAGCTGGTGTTAAAATCATACCCGAAAACATAGCCACCGCATTGACAATTGCAATTACAGACGCAAGTGCAAACATTGGGTACTTGTAAACACGTAAATCCAATAAAGGCTCATTCATTTTTAATTGACGGATAATGAAAGCAATTAGGGAAATAGCGCCTATGATTAAGGCTGTTAAGACCACTTTATTCGTCCAACCATCGGAGCTTGCAGAACTGAATCCATATAACAAACCGCCAAAACCGACAGAAGATAATAGTAATGAGAGATAATCAAGTTTTGCATTTTTGTTTTGTCTCATGACATTCTCCGATTTCCAAATCCCTAACAGTAAGCTAATGATTGCTAGCGGTAAAATCATTTCAAACAGCAAACGCCAGTCATAGTACTCTACAATATAACCTGATAGTGTCGGTCCGATTGCTGGAGCTGTAATCATAACTAATCCAAAAATCCCCATTGCTGTTCCCCTTTTTTCTCTTGGAAAGCTTACTAGCATAATATTCATTAACAAAGGCCCCATGACTGAAGAACCTGCTGCTTGAACCATCCGGCCAGTAAGTAATAAACCGAAGTTCGGTGCTACAGCTGCTAAGGCCGTACCAAAAATAAAAATCACCATAGATGTAATAAATAAGCTCCTATTGGAGAAGCGGGTTATTAAAAATGCTGATGCCGGAATTAATATACCACTTACAAGCATATACCCTGTAGAAAGCCACTGGATTGTTGAATAATCTTTAATGTCTAAATCCTTCATGATTGATGGCAAGGCTACATTTAAAAGGGAGTTATTTAAAAATGAAACAAATGCCCCAATAAAAAGGATTACAAGCATTAAATATGGTGGTTTTCTTTTATGTAATGTTTCATTCATATATTTATTTGCCCCTTCATTATAAATTCCATTGATTCGTTTAAATCGTTTGCATATCTGCACAAAAATACATTATCCTTGCAGTATTTTGCCAAACTCTTCGTATAGATATTCTCTTTTTAACAATTCCACTTGATCAACATAACATTTTAAAATTTTTTTATTGATTACACTTTTATAAACATTTAAATACAGGCTTGTAAATCTAGTTATGTAACCATCCATAAAAAGGAATATTACATAGGCTAAGTCAAACATTACATTTTTAAAGTGAGGGGATTAAGCTTATGTACCAATATTGGTATTTGAATTCAAAGGGAAACGGTGAAACATATAATAACCAAATTTCAATGTCGTCATTATATTCACAGCCCCAAATAACTAAAGCGGAGGGAATGGATAGTCTGAAGGTTCCTGAGAATTGGAGTTGTCGAGTCTATCCATTTGGTTGGGATTCACCAGCCAATTATACGGGTTTCAATCCCCAATTCCCTCCCTTCTCTTGGGGGCAGCCAAGCCATTATGCAGGGATGATGCCCCAAGGTCATCCTGCTAATTGGACTCCATTACCAGGCCATGCTGCTTTTAATTTTCAAAAACCTCCCTTCCCCTGGGCCCAACCATTCAATCATGCAGGGATGTTCGCACACGGTAATCTTGCCGCTTTACTATCGCCGCCAGCTAAGGCTTTTAAATTCAGTACCAATAACTGGGGTATTTTCGGAAACTCTCCAGGATGGGGCGGACAGATAAGTCCCATGGGATGGGGGAATAACGGAGGTTACGGTCAGCCAGGAATGCTTGGAAACTTACTTACAGTGGGAAAAGGCACCATGAATGGAATCGGAATGCTTAGTAGTCTAATCGGTATGGGGAAGTTCTTCTTTTAGTTCATTAGCACGGGCGGATAGGTCCATAGCCCAGACAAAAACACATTTCCTTTTCCATTGATTTAATCTTCTCAAATATGCCCCCTGAGTGTATTTATTGTATGGTTCCAGTACTCCCTCCAAGCTCGTTTCCTCTCCTTTCAAATTATAAAAACATCTATTACCTTGTATGTGATAACTTGATAGAGGTGTGGTGACATCAACAAAACGCAAATTTCGTACACTAAGCAAAACGTTACAAAAAAACGGTTCCTTTACGAAAGAACCGTTTTTTTGTAGTTTTTATTTATTTGAAAAGTAGTCAAATCTTCTTTCACTAGTTAACACTTTGAACACGGCCAATTTGTCCATCTTGTAATCGAACTTTAATGCCGTATGTATGTGTTTCACTATGTGTTAAAATGTCTTTCACAACACCACTTACAGTTTTGCTATAGTCATTATCTAATTGAATAACTACATGTGAACCAACTGAAATTTGTGATCTTGTTGGTTTCCCACCTGTTGCTTGTGTTGTTTTTTCTTGTTTTTGTGTTCTCTGTTGTTGCTGAGTCTTCTGCTCTTCTTGTTTACGCTTCTCTTCTTCTGCTCTTTGCTGCTCTACTTGCTTGCGTTTTTCTTCCTCTACTCTTTGTTGCTCTTCTTGTTTACGCTTCTCTTCTTCTACTCTTTGTTGCTCTTCTTGCTTACGTTTTTCTTCTTCTGCTCTTTGTTGCTCTTCTTGCTTACGCTTCTCTTCTTCTGCTCTTTGTTGCTCTTCTTGTTTACGCTTCTCTTCTTCTGCTCTTTGTTGCTCTTCTTGCTTACGTTTTTCTTCCTCCGCTACTTTTTTATCTTCATCTATTTTTTGCTCATCTGATGCTACTTTTAATTTTTCTTCTTCACCTTTACAAGCACTTAAAGACATTACACACAAACTCAAAAGTACAAAAAATAACAATTTCTTTAACATTAAAAAATCCTCCTATATATACATTACAAATCAATAACTTTCATATCATAACAAAAATGTATGTATTTCTTTGTCAAAATTTGTCGTATATATTTAATTTTGACTAACACTCACGCTACAATAAAGGCGGAGATTATTATTATATCGATTCGTGCATAGGAATTACGTTCGTTTGCTAGTCAAGTGAACTTAATTAATGAAATACAAAGAAAAACCTTCACCTTATGTATAAAAGGATCTTTCGATTGAAGATCCTTTTATATTGCTCATTTAACTAAATAGATTGGTTAATTACATAACGCTTTTCTAACTTTCCTTGCGAAGCTTAGCGGATCATCAACGTCTTCGATATTAACGTAAATTAAATTTGGATCATCACATAACCACTCATTGTGTATAGACGAAACGATTATTCCTTGTTTAATAATTGTAGCAACAAATCCATTGACCTCTTTTTGTAAGAGCGCTACCCGTCCTAAACATAATGCCCGTCCAGTTTTATTATCTCTTGATTCGAATGAGAAGGAAGTTGTTACTCTAAAACGTTTTCCTAAAATTGTTGCCTTTATTTCATCCCGATTTATTGTTGCCACGCATTTTCCACCGGCGAATCCTTCTTGGCCACCGATAATTCTTACAAACTGTTGACAAATTAATTCATCATTACACGCCATACCTTGAATCATCCCCCTTTTACTGTTAGGTTATGAATGAATACGTCGGTCTGAAACGGTAATGAATCTATTCTATTACAAAAAAGATTATCGGAATCTCACGAAATCTATTATATGGTAAAACATTTTTAGAGAGCATAAAAAAAAACACCCTAAGGTGCCATCCTCCGACTTGAGAATCATATCTATGTATGGAGAAATTTTGAAAAGAGAAGTTTCTAACTATAATTTATAGAGCTCTTATACCATGAATTACTTACGTACATATTCCCTTATTTACCCGAAGAAGAATCCCGTTATATTACTTTCTGACCAGTCTCGTTAAAGCCATCCCAATAAATCCAGCACCCATCCCTATTAGCCATCCAGCATGCGTATCGCCTAATATAGATCCCACTCCTCCGCCAAGAAACATGCAGCCAATGAATACTAATCCTCCAATTCCCCAATTCGGTCGTTCCATAATGCAATCACATCCCTTCAATAAAACATATGCGATTAACTAGCCTAACTTTCTTGCATAGGATAGTTAATTATTTTGCTTATGCTTAGCACTTCAGGGAATTCAAAAAAAGCGGAGATTGAGCCATTTGAATGGATTGCAGAAGGAGAGTTTCATTTTTTCATATTATAATAACTTAGGAATGTGTTCCACAATTTATGACTCACCCCACCGCTATCCAGCTCAGAAAAGAAAGCAAAAACGAAAATTATATGCATCATTGACTACTGTTAATGAGACGTTATGTTAACCTCACATGAAGACCCTATTCATCCAAATTTATACAAAGTTGTCCTTGCTGATGGTACAATTAAAGTCATGGAGGGATATTATGGGAATTTATTATGTAATAACATTACTTCTTATAAACGGCGCTGCAATATTATTGTTTTTCTTGTCTGTTTCACCAAAAATTAAGGCTAAAAATCTATCATCAATAATGGTCTGTTTAGGGATAAATCTAATCATAAGTCCAGCGGCTCTTCTTATAGGTGGGATAACTGATTATGCAGGTGTGGCGGCTAATTATGGAGCTTATTTTGCGGGTGAGTCGGCAACGGCCCCTCCTCCAGTTAGTCGTGCACTTTATTTTTTAGGAGGATTTCTCTTCATTCAGGGAATACCGCTTCTCATACTACTTGCAGCTTTTTGGAAGTTTGCAAGAGCAAAGAAAACAAAACTAGTATAGAAGAATGAGTGGGTGCCTTTTTAGAGTAGGGATCCGTTTTTTTCTTGCTACCAATAATAGGACGTTATGTCATACAATGGAGTTACTATTAGAAAACTATGAGGATGATTACGTTGATAAAATTTGTAATTAGTTATGCTGCAAGTCTGTTTGCTTTTATTTTCGGATGGTTCTTGATTTCATATATTTCTCATCCTAGCTTTATTCACCCGAACGTTGTATTAGAATTCATTAAAACGATCGTCACTTATGGTAGTATACCGGCTCTTGTAGCTTGTCTAATTGGGGAAGTGTTATACAGGAAAATCAAACGATGTAGAGAATTTCAATTTGGAATTCCTGTATTTATAGGACTAGCAGTTATCTATACACTTATACCCTTTCTTTTTCTTTTTCCTTTTAATTTTTCCCATTTCTTTGATTTCGTTGCACCTGTTATTATGGGGGCCTTATCTTTTTATTTAGTACGTAGAAAAATATAATTAACTTCCATTAACGAGAATGATGTAAATAAGCTGTCCATATGGGCTAGTTTATTATATTTTTTTCTTAGCGTAGTTTTTTTCCGAAATGCTGATGTGGTACCCTTATATAGGGCTTTTTCTCAATAAACCATACAACTTAACATGGTAAAATAATAGTTGGATGGGAGCCCAATACATATGATGGTTCAAGTTGAAGAAAGACACCTTAGAGTGTCTTTTCTTTATAAGGGTCCCGCCCCATCGCCATCAAGCTAAGAAAAGCAAATACCCCCAAAAAAGAAAAATTGAGCCAAACTCTAATAAATAACTGTGAAAAGGTAAAATTTTTGTTATGGGAGGTTTCTCAAAATATTAGCTTGATGGGCATGTTGTGGTACCTATTTAAGGGGAATTATGGATGAATTCCTCTCATTCTTTATTTTTATGACATTAGGAGGGGCTAGTCCCTATTTTGTAAAAGAGAAATAGAAAAAGAGTGCTTTTGTAAATAACACTCCCCCATTATTCTGCCATTCTCTTTTATCAATAGGCCCAACAGGAACAGCAATAAAACTAGTATTTGGATCAGTAACTACTGTACTTAGATAGTTCAGACTGCTATATCTAACACAAATGTTAACTTTCAGGAGGGGGACCCCCTTTTATATATTGAAAGCTATTTGGAGTGAATCTGTGTTCCTTATATATTATGAAATGGGTTTACAATTGTGACATAAGGGCTTGTTTTTAATATTTTTTTAATTTTTATAGGTTTTTTCCTTATACTAGTACGTTTGCGGATTCATAAGTTATAAGGTGTAAGTGGGTGAAAGATAAGGTTGGTGTATAAATGAGTGAATTTAGAAAGAGATTTGAGATTCCGTGTGAGTGTTTTTTCCCCCCTGTACCTCTACCTCAAATAGGGCCGACTGGACCAACAGGACCTACTGGACCAACGGGACCTACTGGATCAACTGGGCCGACTGGACCAACGGGACCTACTGGATCAACTGGGCCGACTGGGCCGACTGGGCCGACTGGGCCGACTGGGCCGACTGGGCCGACTGGGCCGACTGGACCTACGGCAGTAGCGTGTTGTCCATGTACTAATATTCTTGATAACCCTGGATTTGACGAACCGCCATTAGTAGGCGATCTAGTTCCAGGTTGGAATCAAATTGGGGATGTTACAGAAGTAGGTTTTCCAAACGCCCATAGTGGTCGTATTCTTTCAAATGGGACACTTAGTATCTTAGCTGCGTCAATTGAACCAGGTGGAAGTATTAATCAATCGGTTGATGTTGGCGAAGGTTGTTGTTTTACGTTTTCTTTTGCTGCGGATATAAGGGATGGTGCACTTCTTATAGCTTCTGTATCTTTCCCAGAACTTGGACATGGATGTCCTCCTCTCCCTGCAACTCTTGGACCATCGAATATTCCGAATATTATCCCAGCTTCGAATCAACCGCAATCTAGCTTCCAACATTATACTCTTGTTGTGTGTATACCTGCTGGTGTGACTACAGCATGTGTTGCTTTCCAAAATATTGCTACAGGTGGGGAAGGAGCAACAGCTTTTGTTGATAATGTTGTATTCCAACCTACTGGTGGACCTTGTACTTCATGTTCACAAAACTTCTAATGTATTGATGCACTTGCAGTTTTTTAATGAGGTTTTTAGTATAAAAAAAGAGAAAGATTATAAAAATCTTTCTCTTTTTTATTTATAAATTATTATCTATTGTAATAAATCTCAAAAAAGGAAACAGGTTTTTTACTTCCAAAAATATCTTAGCGTATAATATCCGCTTTTTGACGTCAGGACCCATGCCCATTTTTAATGGATAAATAGTGTTTTAAGAGTTTTTTAGTTTATTTGAACGAAAGTTCACTTTGTTTCCGTTCTTAAGTTGATGGGCATGGGGTACCGCCACATTGCTAGTAAGCTAACAAAAAGAAATCCCCTCAAAGTGAAAAAAATACGTTATTCTTTCTGTAGAATCATAGGAAAGGATGGCGTTTTTTTATGAATCTTTCGATTCTTGATGAACTTCAACCGATTGCTGAAGAATTACAACGACATATGTCCCCTCATGTTCTAGAACACCTAGCTAAAGAAAAAGGATTCGTTCAGCGAAAGAGTAAATATCAAGCAAAGGAACTAGTTGCTTTATGTGTATGGCTTAGCCAACAGGTTGCAAGTACATCACTCACACAATTATGTAGCTGTCTTGAAGTATCTACAGGTGTTCTTATCAGTCCTGAAGGACTTAATCAACGATTTAATGCTTCCGCAGTACAGTTTCTTGAACAAGTTCTAGCTAAACTTCTAACTCAAAGAATTCATTCAACACAAGAAATAATTCATCAATACACCACGACCTTTAAGCATATTCGGATTTTAGATTCTACAACATTTCAGCTTCCAAATAAGTTTTCTTCACATTATCAAGGTTCGGGTGGAAGTAGCCATACGGCAGGAGTTAAAATTCAATTGGAGTATGACCTATTGAGCGGAAAGTTCCTGCACGTTTATATAGGAGAAGGAAGAGAAAATGATAAAACCTTCGGTTCAACAAGCCTACAAACCATTCAACCCAAAGACTTGTGCATAAGAGATCTAGGCTATTTCGACTTACAGGACTTACAGAAGATCCATGATAAAGGAGCTTACTATGTCTCGCGTTTGAAATTAAATTCTCGAATCTATCGTAAGAATGATGAGCCAGATTATTTTCGAAATGGGATCGTAAAAAAAGGAACACTCTATATTCAGTTAGATATGGAAGAACTCATGAATCAATTGCCCCCTGGTCAAACAATGGAGATTTCAGATGCATACATTGGACAGTATCAAAAATTACCAGCTCGTGTTATTATTCATCGATTAACAAAGGAACAAACAGAAAAAAGGTTGAAAGAACAAGTCAAAAAAGAAAAAAAGAAAGGTATTACCTACAAAGAACGAAGTAAACGGTTGAGTGGAATCAATGTGTATATTACGAATCTTTCTGTAGAAAATGTTCCAACGGAACATATCCATGACTTGTATTCATTACGCTGGCAAATTGAAATTTTGTTTAAAACATGGAAGTCTTTCTTTCAAATTCACAAGTGCAAAGAAATCAAGAAAGAACGCTTAGAATGCCATTTATATGGGCAACTAATTAGTATTTTACTCTGTTCATCAACGATGTTCAAAATGCGGCAATTACTTTTGGATAAGAAAAAGAAAGAGCTAAGTGAATACAAATCCATCTATATGATAAAAAATTATTATCTATTGTTTTATGCAGGATTACAGAAGGGCATCCATGAATTATTAAAAGTTTTGCTACGTTTGTTTTATCTTTTAGAGAAAAATGGGCGGAAATCTCACCGGTACGAAAAGAAAACAGTCTTTGATATCTTAGGCATTGTGTATGATTGTACGTTGTCTCAAAGTTCCAAAGTTGCATAATATTTTTTTAAAACACCTATTTAATAGGTTTGTTTGTTATGCATATCTTTAGTATAGTCGTAGAAATTTTAAAAAATAACACTCACATATCCCCTCCTGGCATCCTTAGCTTGATAGCGATGGGGTACCGCCAGTATTTCGGAAAAAACCACGCTAAGAGTATACAAGATTTTATACAGTTTTTCGGTTAATCCAATAACAGACAAGAACCCTAAAACCGCACCAGGATAGGAATGTATAAAAAATGCATAGATCCATAGAACAAAAAAGACGATTCCCTTGTGAAAGTAGGGATTCTTCTTTTTCTTCGCTACCGTTAACAAGAATTGTGTAAATACGCTGTCCATATGGGCAGCTTATTTTATTTTTGCTTAGCCTGGATTTTTTCAAATATACGATATTTTATTTGTCGATATTTTTTTAATCCTCATTATTGATTTCTATCGTACCTGTTCTAGCACTAACTTTTAAACTATTTAACAGATTATCAGGTGTCTTGATTTCCACTTCATATTCAAATTTAGATTGTGTTAAGTTTTCATCTTCTAATTCGAATTCTTTTTTCACATTAATAATTTCCCCATTTGTATGAGCTAAAGAAATTTCACGAACTTGTTTCTCTGTGTAGTTTTCATTCTTTTTGGCATAATTGTAGCCCATACCATAATATCCACCAACAATAGCAATACCACTTACTAAAATTGCAATTACACTTATCATTATTTTCTTTTTATGTTTTAACATTTTCATCCACTCCTTCATGATTAATCATCTATTCCAAATCTTGCTTCAAGAGCATTTTCTGCTTGCTCTAATTGATCTTCCAGTATATCGTGTTCTCTTTCTTGCTTTTGATATTGTTCAATAGTTATCGTTCCAGCACGATAATCCGCTTCTAGCTGATTATCAGATTGTTCTATCTTGTCATCTAATTGATCAATTTCTTTTTTGGCTGCTAAGTACGTATTTAAGTTTTCTTCTTTTGCTCCAACTGGTTTCGTGTTATTTGCCTTTTCTACAATAGATGAGACTTCGTTTTTGAAATCTTGTATTGGCTTCGTATCATTCGCAGCAGGCCCTGTTTTGTTTGGTTCTTGTTGTAGTTGCGCAACTTCTTTTTGTAATGTATCATTTTCCACTTTCAGTTGTTGTACTTCTGTATTGTTATCAGCTTGAGTAGAACAAGCTGTTAAGAATAAACAAGACATTGCTCCAATCAGCATCCACTTTCTCATTCTGTTTTCCTCCCTTTACATGTGCACCTTATCCTTGCCTTTATATTACTGAACAAACATTAAAGGAAGATTAATGTACAAAAAATAAAATGATATAATTAAATCGTTTCTAATCTTTCTTTAATGTTTTGGAATTATAGTGATACATATTAATAAGAAGAAAAGGAGAATGTTAATGCGAGTTCTTATTGTCGAAGATGAACAAGACTTACAAAATATATTAGTAAAACGATTAAATGCAGAACACTATAGTGTCGATGCATGTGGGAATGGAGAAGATGCCTTGGATTATATAAACCTGGCTACCTACGATTTGATTGTGCTTGACATTATGATTCCCGGAATAGATGGTTTACAAGTATTACAAAGATTACGCGCGGACAATAATACAACCCCTGTCTTGCTTCTTACAGCTAAAGATACAATTGATGATCGTGTAACAGGACTTGACTTAGGTGCGGACGATTATTTAGTAAAGCCGTTTGCTTTTGACGAACTGTTAGCAAGAATTCGAGTGTTAATGCGAAGAAATACAGGAAACACATCTAATGTGTTTGAAATCGCTGACCTAGTGGTAGATTGCAATATGCATAAAGTAACAAGAGGAGACCAGGTTATCACTCTTTCCAGTAAAGAATTTGCTATTTTAGAATATATGATTCGTAATAAAGAAGTTGTGTTGACACGAGATAAAATTGAGCAACATGTGTGGAATTACGACTATGAAGGTGGCTCGAATATTATTGATGTTTACGTCCGCTATCTTCGTAAAAAAATTGATAGCCAGTTTGAAACGAAGTTAATTCATACAGTACGAGGAACTGGTTACGTATTGCGAGTAGAATCATGAAAAGACTATCAATAAAAATGAGAGTAACCCTGTGGTATACGGGGCTAATTGTAATTATTATGGCACTCGTGTTAGCTTTTATTTTAACTTCTTCAGATAAAGTTTTGCTTTTTAATATGAAAGATCAATTGAAGAGCACAGTAAAAGAAAGCATTGAAGATATCGAATATAAGCATGGTCAATTAAAGATGGACGATGATTTTGAAACCTTTGAAGATGGAGTAAATATCATCATTTATAGTAAACAAGGTGAGCCGTTGGCAGGACATAGTCCAACAAGCTTTAATAAAAAGATATCGCTTAAATCCGATGAAATACAAACTATTAAAGACGATAATAAAGAATGGATTGTATATGATTTTCTCCATAATGCAGGCGGCGATGAGCAAGTGTGGGTTCGTGGAATAATGACTATGAACCAATTATCATCAACGATGAATACGCTTATTGTGATAACACTCATCTCATTCCCATTACTGATTCTCATTGCCGCAGTAGGAGGATATTTTATTACGCAAAGAGCGTTTCGACCTGTGCAACAAATGAGTGACTCAGCTAGTAAAATTGGTGATGGTAAAGACCTTTCGAAGAGAATTCATTTACAAGGTTCACCGAAAGATGAAATGTATCATTTAGCACAAACCTTTGACAAAATGTTTGAGCGATTGGAAACATCATTTGAAAGTGAAAAACAATTTACATCTGACGCATCTCATGAATTAAGAACACCAACATCTGTTATTATTTCGCAATGCGAATACGCTTTATCGCAGAGGAATAATCCGAAAGAAATGGAAGAATCGTTAGAAGTAATTTTAAAGCAATCACGCAAAATGTCCGCGCTAATCTCACAACTCTTATTATTAGCAAGAGCTGACCAAGGAAACCATAATACTTTTCAATTTGAATGTATCAATATGAGTGAATTAACGGAAATCGTTGTAGAAGAGCTTTCACTAATGGTTCAAGAAGCTTCAATTGATATAACAACTACTATAGAGGAAGACCTATTTATGAAAGCAGATCAAACATTAATGATGCGTTTATTAATGAATTTACTAACGAATGCAATTGCTTATAGCAAAGCGAACGGAACTGTTCATATGCAACTGTTCCGTGATGAAACCAACATAATAGGTAAAGTTTCCGATAATGGCATCGGCATCAGCGAGCAACATATTGATAAAATATGGGACCGTTTCTATCGAGTTGACGCAGCACGAACATCTTCAAGCACCGGAAACACAGGTTTAGGATTGTCGATGGTAAAATGGATTGTCGAACTACACGGAGGAGAAATTACGGTTGAAAGTGAATTAGGAGAAGGCAGTACTTTTACATTTAAACTACCAATTGAAAAACGAGCATAATTTATGCGCATCTGTAGCTTCAGAATAAAGATTGATTCAAAAGCTCTCTTCAATCCTTATGTAAAAATAACTGAAACATTTTAAACAGCATCGATTTTATCATTTTGGACAACCTGGTCTGTTAAGCTGATATACATGTGGGAAAAACGATCGAAATAAAACCCCAGAAATCCAAAGGTCTCTGGGGCTTCATTATATATTTAGCTCTTTTTGCTTTTTGTTTTGTTTATGTCTATGCAGCAATTTTCGACTTATGAGAGATATCAGTAATAAGATCAGTATTAGTACGCAAAGTTGCATAAATGACAAATCAAAATATTTAGCACCAGTAACGATTAAAAGTGTAGAAATCGTGCCTTTTACAACGAAAAAAATAATAACCCATAATCCGCCTTTTTTCCAGTTCATTTTATATTACCCTTTCCTACGTTTAAATTCTTAAAAGATTTAATGATAGTTCCTAAATATGACAATTTAATAGAAATCTATTATATTAACAAAAAATTCATGTCTAATTAAATGCGACGATTCTATATTAAGTGAAAATGATATTCATTGTCAATTTTATTGACTATTTGAATACTTATTCTTTATTTTAATCTCTTTTTACTTTGTTTCTTATAAGCAATTAACTCTTGTATACAAACAAAAAACACCTCCATTGAATTCCCACACTTAGTATGCGAATTCAAGGGGTGTTTTTTTTCATGGACCATCAGGTAAGATTTTCTGCTTTGTTTATTCGTATAAGTTCTTAATACATAGCGATTTTTTAGTACACGATAACTGGATCATAAGTATTCAAACTATCATACACAGTTTTTGCAACATTAGGAAGAAGGTTCACACACCCACCTGATCCCCCTGTTAAATAAGCATTATTTCCCCAGTCTTTTCGCCAGCCTGCATCATGGAATCCTTGACCACTATTTGTGAATGGAACCCAGTAATCTACTTTAACTGCATAATCAGCTTTACCTACTGCGCTTCCTTTCAGCGTGTATGGTGTTCGTTTATATAGAACGTACCACACACCTGGTGATGTATCTTCACTCGTGCTATGTTTACCCGTTACTACATTTGTTGTGACGACTAATTTCCCATCTTTATAAATCCAAATTTGTTGATCTGCAATTGAAACTTCTGCATATGTGTCTCCGATGCCATTATTCGATGTTGTTTTATAGCCGATTCCTTCCTTCTCCCAACCATTCCCGTGAATATTAGAAGCAGAAAGCGATTTTTCGCCTTTCTCAAAGGCTTGTTGAACCTGTTTTGTTTCTTTTTCCACATCTAGTGCCCAGCCGTATCCTTGTCCTTTTACTGATATAACCGAACCAGAATGTGTTTTAAAAGCGAAGTCTTTATGTAATGTAGATTTAGCCTTATTAATTTCAGCAATCTTATTCTTAATTTCGCTCGCATCGATTGTCACTTTCATGTCCTTTGACATAGAGGCATTTTGAATTAAATCTTTTGCTTTTAATGAATACACTTCATCCTGCACTTTATAATCAACAGACTGCCTAAGAAGATTTTGTAATGCTTTCTCTTCTTTTTTGATAATCGGATCGTCTTCTTTAATAGGCTGTATGTATGCAGACTTTAGATGAATTTCGCTTTGATGCTTCTGCTTGTCGTAATCTTTTAGTAGATTCGTAACGTCATACTGTTTTCCATCAACACTCTTCGAAATTACAACTTTTCCTTGTTCGAGCTTCGCCATAGCATCTTGAGGCGCTTTTAATTTTTCATTCATAGAAACAAGCTTTTCTTCTACAAGTTTTTTCATCGTTTCACTACGATACTGATCCGCTTCTTTCGGTAGCAATGAATAATCTTTTTCCTTTGCGGAAGGGAAAAATGTCCACTGGCTTTTTAATAGTTTCTTAACTTGTGGCAAATCTTTTTCCGTCAGTTCCGTTTTTGTATCTTGTTCATCTAAAATTTGTTGTTGATCAATATAGACTTTATTTGCTAGTCCAGATGTTTTTAATTTCTGTATTGCCTGATCAGCGCTCAAACCACCGACCTTTGTATCATTAATCGTAACATTCGAATTGAAGTGAGTTGCCTGATAATAACTCATTCCTCCAATAAGAAGTGCAATTACACCGCCACCCGCAGCGATTAGCTTCCAATTTGTAAAACGTTTTCTTGATCTTACCCGTTTTTTCTCAACTTCTTCAACTGATTCATGTACTGTATTGTTATTCATCAATTTTTCCCCCGTATATATTAACGTCAATCGATTTTAAACCAAAACCATTGAATAGTGTACCTTATTTTTCCTAAAATTTCATTGTTTTTAACCAAATTTTATCTCATTTAATCGATTAAAGTTAGATTTTTTAATAGTAAGATATATAAAGATGGTAGATAAAGTGAAAAAAGGACCACACCAATCGAGCTATTACAGGCACCTCGCATTCGCCGAATTTTAAAGGGCGATACTACTTAACTTGGTAAAATAATTTTCAGATGGTTCAAATCAGAGGAAGGCACCATAGGATGTCTTTATTTATGAAAAATATCCACAAAAAAGGGTCTACATGTAGACTCTTTTTTGTGAATATTTTAATCTCGCATTTTTTATAAAGTTATAATCCCCCTACTTCACTACATTTAACTGCTTTCCGCTGTTCGCCAAGGTTCACAACATCTACTATCAGCCTAACTAATTTCACCTTATGACCTGTTATCATCAACAATTTCAAGTTTCTTTAAAACTATTATATATGTTTGTACCACGCTTTGTTGATACGTTTAATCTTTACAGATGTTGAAGTTTTAGACTCATTCTTTGGTGTAATCATATTATTAGAACATCCTGCAATAGTGAGACAGCATGTAGCCAATAAAACTAATAATATTAACTTATTCAAATAGCCACTCCTATATAAGCGAAATATTATATTGAGAAAATTAAACATAACACCGAACCTTTGTAAAAACAATATATTTCCTGTTTTTATTATTAATTAACAGATTACTGGACACCTTAAAGTTCTTTTTTGCACTTCTAAGGGTAAAACCTCACGCTCATCAAGTCAAGGTTCAATTTCTATTTAATCCTATTCTCAATATTTATTCCAAAATAAAAAGATAGCCATTTTTGTTGAAATTTATTCATACATTCCTTGCTAATAAGAGTAAATTACAAACTCGTTATCTCCCAAAATGAAAAATACGATTTGAATTCCTATAACTATATATACATTTATTCAACTAACTTCTCCCCCGAAACAATCCGAAACAAAGTGGCTGCATGTTTTCCTTCTAATTGAGCGTACTGATTATCCCCCGCCTTAATTTCCACTTTATCCTTATTCGGGCTTATCCAAATTTGATACAACACAGCTTTCGCCTCTATTTTCGGATTTTTAAATTGAAAAATAAAGCGATAATCACCTGGACGAGACATTTCCACTTTTTTATTTTCAAAATTAGTATCATTTAATATTTTCTTTACTTGCAACACTTCATCATTTTCTGTCACTACTTTAAGATCCTCATATTCATTATCACCAATATATTTTTCTACTTCAATTCTTTGCTCTTCATTTCCTAGTATATTTGAACAGCCGGTTATTATGAATATACAGATGGCAATAAAAACGAAAGACAAATTTCTGATCCTCACATTCATCTACCTCTTTTCAATAAAAATACACACATTGTAAAATAAAGGTAATTATCTTATAGTTAGAAATATAAACAATAGTAAGGAAGGAGTGCCATTCCATGCAATTAAAAACATACACTTGGAAAAGTTATACGTTTCTCATTGTAAGTATATTCGTTACTATTAATCTCTTTCTCTTCACACCTATTTTAGACAGAGTTGGAGTCGAATATGTCGTGCCTTTCGCCTACTTCATACTTGCTTCCGCTCTTATAGCAATCCTATTAGCCGTTATCTCTTTTTGTAGCCGAGCTGAGAAAAAAATTTTAGCCATAATCGGTTTATGTTTTACGCTATGTAACACAGCGATTATTTTATTTTTCCTTTGGTTTGGTTACCATTTCACTTAAGTGAAATATAAATACACTCCATAAGCCACAAATGTAATTAGTAAAATAGAAATGCTGAGCACCGTGTATATAATCCATTTTACATTTGAACTCATATACTCCCTCCTCTCACCTTCTGACAATTCCATTATATAACAAAAAAGCATTGGATACCCAATGCTTTTTTACACTTACGCAAATAAAGACGTATTCGCATATAACGCTGGTGAACCACCTGAATGTACGAATAAAATGTTGTCTTCTTTATTAAATGTACCTTTTTTAATTAAGTCGATTAGTCCCGCTACCGCTTTACCTGTATACACCGGATCCAGTAAAATACCTTCTGTTTTCGCAAGTAATTGTACTGCTTCCACCATTTCTGGCGTTGGTAACGCGTAACCTGGTCCTACATATTCATCAAAGCATGTAACCGCTTCGCATGGGATAAAGTTCGGAATACCAACGTGAGCTGACGTTTCCTCTACAAGTTTTGCTACTTTCTCTTCCTGCTCTGCTTTTCCTCTACTTACGTTGATTCCAATTACAGGAATGCTACTTTGTGTTCCAGCAAAACCAGTAATTAAACCAGCATGCATACCAGCGCTACCGCTTACGCAAACGACTGAACTGAAATCAATTCCTTGGTCGAATGATTGCGCCATAATTTCTTGCGCACAAGCAACGTATCCCATTGCGCCAGTAGGATTTGATCCACCAACTGGTATTACATATGGTGTACTACCTTTCTCACTTACTTCTTTCGCTACTTTATGCATCTCTTCCATAAGATCTGCTCCGTTTGGTACAACAATTACATTTTCAGCACCTAGTAAATGATATAAGAAATAGTTTCCGTTAAAATCCGGCTTCTCTTCTGGCTCAAGCCCTTCTTCTAATACAAGAATACATTTCATTTTTTCTTTTACCGCAGCTGCAAGTGTTAGACGGCAATGATTTGACTGAATACCACCAGCTGTAATTAACGTATCTGCACCTTTTGCTTGTGCATCCGCAACTAGAAATTCTAACTTTCTCGTCTTATTACCACCAGCTGTTAAACCAAGTAAATCATCTCGTTTAAAATAAATAGTTGGTCCACCAAGTGCTTCAGAAAAATTGTTCAATTTTTCAATTGGTGTATATGACTCTGTATATTTTTTTCTCGGGAATTTAGCTAAATTCATAAATAACGCTCCTTTTGTACTTCTTTCACAATGTATGTAACGATACTATTATTACATGTAAAAATGATGAAGTCATCTTTCTGAGATAAAAATGTATTGAAATTCGGTTTTGGTGAATGGATTTACATGAAAGATTTTAACTACAGTACGGTACATGAAATTTACATCAACTTACCGACAAAACAAAAAGACCCACTCATTAAAAAAGCAGGCCCTCTTCCAATCACTTATTTGCCGAAAATCGAAGTAGCTGCGTTAATCCTGGTTCTAAATTCATTTCGCCTTTATGACGTACGTATACAATTTTTTCCCCATCAAATTTTGGTGGGTTTCCTGAATTATACGTCAACCACTCGTTCGTTCCTTCTACAGAGTACTCCATATACTCCGTTGCACCAACGATTACGTTTTTACTATCATCAGCGGTTACATTTGGTGCCATTTGTGCCATTTTCGAATCACTAATTAATAATTTTTTTATCTCCTTATCACGTTTGTAATCATACGCTGTTACCATTACATCGCTACCATATGCTTTCACTTGCAACCCTTGTTTAAATGAATAGCCATCAGGAGCAGTCTTCTCTCCGCCATTTGGTCCAGCTGACATCCAGCCCGTTTCAATTCCGCCCGTATTTACAACAGTAAATCCTTTTTTATCTCCGCCTGCAATTTTCTTTTTACCAGCCCAGTCTGGTAAATTTAAATCCCAATGCGTGTGACTCGAGAAGAAAACAACTTGCGGATAGTCTTTTAATATATCGTACAACTTATCAACATTTAAATAATCTTGTAAGTACGGTGATTGTCTTGATCCAGATACTGTATCAGGTAAAACGTGATGAGAGAAAATGAAGATTGGCTTATTTTTATCTTTTTGACTGTACTCTTCTAAATTTTGTTTTAACCATCCTAATTGCTCATCACTCATAAATACTTCATCCCACATTTTTGAATCGTGGTATTTCATATATTTTTCAGTTCCTAAAAATAAAAGCGGATAACCGTCTAATTCTTTTTTATGATATACCTTTTCTTGCCCGCTAAATTGTAAGTAGCGGTTGAATAGCGTTTCTTCCGTTACACCATTTGGCCATGTACTTTGAGAGAGCTTCCCATCAGCTGTCCATTTACCAGCATAAAACTCATGATTCCCAACAGTTGACCATACATTCTCTGGATGCTTATTTTTGTTTAACACACGCTTCACATCATCATATTGCGACTGCTGTCCAGTTGGCGTTATATCTCCATTCATAATAAGCGCTCTAGAAAGTGGCGTCACTTTGTTCATATCTTTTAATACGTGATCAAAATCCCCTAAGTCCCCTTGAATATCACTAATAACATTAAAAGTTGTAGCTGATTTTCGGATTTGCTCTTTCCCTTCCGCATGTGCTGAAAATGTCGGTAATAACGCCGCCATAACAGCTAATGAAGCAACTGCCTTTTTCATACAAATTCTCCCCCTAATAATAAAATGTACAAACTGACATGTTCTGCTTTCTCTTAGTTGCTTGTCCAATTCACATTATAGGGAGAGATTGTAAAGGTTGATTAGGTAAAAAATTAAGAGTTTTTTAAGGGGTTTTGTCTTTTTTTGCACTTCATAATTATCGAGTCGAGTTAATCTCGCTATCTACCCATTAACATTAAATACATGTAAATTTTTATGATAAACCTTTTAGTTTAGTACGTTGTGTTTTAATCTACTTTACTCAAACTTAATAATAGATTTTACCTTTTCAAATTTTCTTCATTTAATCCGAACAACTCTTCTAAAATAAAACGTCCATCTTTTCTTATTCGTACATCATCAAACCAAATTTCACCACCACCATACTCTGGCCTTTGAATGTTTACTAAATCCCAATGTATCGCTGATTTATTCCCGTTGTCTGCACCTTGTAACGAATCCCCAATCGCTACATGATAACTACCATTTATTTTTTCATCAAATAACGTATTATTCATCGGATGTAATATACAAGGATTAAACGCTAGTGCAAATTCTCCAATATATCTTGCTCCCTCATCCGTATCAAGAATTCGATTCATTCGCTCTGTATCATTTGCATATGCCTCTATTATTCTCCCCTGCTTAATATGTAACTTTATATTTTGAAATGCATAACCTTGTTGAACAGATACTGTGTTACATGTTATTACTCCATTTACTGAATCTTTGACAGGTGCTGTATATATTTCACCATCCGGGACATTATCCGTACCATCACCCTTTAAAACACCTATTCCTTCAATGGAAAACTCCAAATCCGTTCCCTCTCCAATAATCCTCACTCGTTTTGTCTTTTCCATTAATTCTTTTAATGGCTCCATCGCTTTGGACATTTTATTATAATCTAGCGTACATACATCAAAATAAAATTTTTCATAAGCCTCAGTACTCATATTCGCTTCTTGTGCAGAAGCCGCATTTGGAATTCGAGTTGTCACCCATCTCGTTTTATACACTGCTTCACTATGCGCTTTTCCAAATACCTTTTGATATAATTTCATTTTTTCTGTTGGTACATCTGCTAATTCATATGCATTTCTAGGACTACGGAGATTAATATATACTTGCATCTTGCTTAATCGATAACACTCCCAATCTGCTAACAACTGAAATTGTTCTTCAGATCCTGATAAAATTAATTGCCTTGTAACAGAAACATCGCGCATTGATACATGCGCATATCCACCTGCTTTTTCCACTGCTTTAATAATTTCACGAACTACTGCGGGATCTATTTCCGTAACACTTTGGATTAACACTTGATCACCAGGCTGCACTTTCGTAGAATGATTGACTAACACATCTGCTAATTTAGATAATCTCTGCTTCACTACACCTCTCACCCTTTCATTTCCGTTTCAAAAACTTAATAAAAAAAGAGAACTACTTTTTAAGCATTTCTCTTTTTCATCCAAACGATAGATATAAAATAAATCATTAAAAATATAATATATAAATTCCATAAAGTGGGTATAGCAGCTACACTTAAATAAAGAGTTCCAGGTAACAACCAAATGCTACAAGCAATCATAAAAATCTTCTTCCTTGCCACTGCCGCAATTACCGCTAGAAAAGAAGGAAGTAAGAACATGAAAAATACGGTGATATATACTTCCTTATCAAGTATTTGCTTACTATACGGATTGAAATATAGAAAAACAATTGAAAGGATAAAAATACTTATAGCAGCGACTACCCCTATATAAACCCTTCTATAATTTTTCATAATTCCCCGCCTTCCAATAGCACTGTACTTACTACTTTTAACGACTACATATTACGAGTTTTATCCCTTTTTTGCTTAAAAGCGATTTTTTTTTGCCATCGGTTCTATATATGTGTTTAATATCCACGTTAATACTTTCCATACCTTTTGTTGCCTAGGTGGTAGATGAGCATTATATACATAACTGTATTCAATCTGCTGTGTTGCACCACGATTTCGTTTGAACTCTCCAGCCCCAGCACTACAATGACAAATTAAATCTTTTTCGATTGAATCCATTGTAATAAGGAGGGAAAGTATACGGTATAAACCTTGTTGCTGGTCAGAGTTTGTATTATAGCCAAGGATCGGCGTTGTCATAACTCCATCCCTAATAAAATAAGCAATGACACCATCAATTGTATTCCCTTTTTTTATAGCCTTTATCTCAAATAAACGATGCTGCAGAGCATTCCATAAATAAGCGGGTGTAAACATTGGATTATGGGCGGAATATTTTTCAATATATAGTTGGTTGTATAACTGGGAAATTTGTAAAATATCCTCTTTCGTTAATTCTTCATTCGTAATGATTTCATACTTGCTTTTCTCTAATAAACTTTTATCATTTAATAAGTCTTTTCGTTTTTTTCGATTCATTTTTTTATAGTGTTTCGGATCAAATAAGTATATAGAACGAGACATAATTTTCTTGTAACCTACCGTAGATAGTGCTTCTGTCGTTACAGGATATAATTCGTTATTTAAAGAGCGAAATAGAATTGTATGCTCCGGAAATTTCTCAACTAATACATTCGTTATTTGTTCGATTTGTTGTTCGTTGATCGAGTGATAAAGGTTTGTTGAAAGCATCCAATTATTTACGACAATTACTTTATTAATATTTGTTCGTCGTAACCAACTTCCCATAAGATGAATTGGATAGGTTAATAGCTTCTCTAGCCATGGTTTTTTCAACTCCCATAGCTCTTCTAACGCATAAGATACGTAATGTGTATAAGGAGAACATACATATGAATTTTCGAACTCTGCGTTATTAAGAGTAACTGGCAAGATGAGATCATCAATTTCTAATAGAAAGAGCTGCGTGTTAACATTTTCAATAAATGCTGTAACGCCCTTTTGAAAAAGAGGCAGGAAACTATCTCGCACATATGCTCCATCTTTTTTTGATTCCCAATCAATGCTATGCAAGGAATGAACATCGTGTAACTTAATCATTTATGTTCACCAAGCCTTACAAGACTTTCTATTCTTTTTAATTTTTTATCATATACTTGAATATCGTAATGCGAAAAGAAAAAATGTGGTATCGCACACTTTTTAGTAGACCACAGTGTCTGTAATTCTTGCATTACCTTTGATTGACATAATTCGAGATCTTCAGGTAGTGCTTTAAGTTTAATTTCAATTTTGTCTACACTGTGTTGTATCACTTTAAATTCTTGAATGTCACTAGATGCAAACAAAATTGCTCTTCTAATGAAATCTGGAAAAATAAATATTTCGCTCTTATCCAATTCACTTATTCCAATAAATATATCGTCACATCGACCATCAATTCGTTCTAATGCTAAGAAAGGTGAGCCACAGCTGCACGGCTTTTTTTTCTCAATTAATATGTCATTGAGACGATAGCGTATAATAGGCTGTGTTTTCCTCATGAAATCAGTAATAATGGGAACAAATATCCCTTTCTCTTGATCTAAGTATTCTTTTTCAATATGAACGAGGTCTTCATTCATGTGTAATGTCCCCTGCTTACAGGTGGTAGCAAGAAAACCTTCTGTACATTGGTAAACTTGGTGTACTGTTTGCTTGAAAGTTGCATGAATAAAGTCTCTATCAATATCTTCAAGAACTTCTGCTACAGAGATAATTTTCTTAGGACAAATCGTAATCAGTCCTTCTTGCTGCCAATAAGCGATTTTCCGTAACATAGACGGCGGTGCAATTAAAATAGATGGCTGTATTTCATTTAATCGCGTGATATGCTGCTGAAACGAATCTAGTAAATCCAAAAAATGAAATGAGATTCGCTTATTTTTTGTCGCTTCGTATAAATTGCTATTTGCACGTAAGAAAAAAGCAATCGTGTGTTTATGTAGAATGCTAGAAGGAAGCACCTTTCCTATAATCGAGCCAGCCCACAACGTTTGTTCTTCCTCGGAAACGAGAAAAACCCCACGATTTCCACTAGTGCCTGATGATAAACCGACAGTTATATTACGAATGGTTGGTGAGAAATTCCGGGTCTTTTCTGCTTCAAATGCTACATGAAACGCTTCTTCCTTTGAAATATGGACTGTATTTAATGTATCAAAATGTTCCATCATTACTTCTTTATCAATAATAGGGAGTGCAGCCAAATTCCCCTTTTGAATTTCATTTAAAAACGGTGTATATAACTGGCGATAAAAAGGAGACGCCTCTATCGTGAACAAAAGTTGTTTTTCTATTTGTTGTTTATGAAACTGTTCCAATTGTTTGCGATTTGAAAAACGCAAGCCATATTTAGTTTTCAAATATTGCTTGAGAATCCGTAGTTTATTCATAGTACACCCCTGCTTTAATTTTATCCCATGTATGTTCACAATGAGTTGGTACAATTTCAATCTCAGGTGATGTTTGTGATAAATGGTGTAACTTCTCAATATTCTTTCGGTAAGATTTTGGATCGCTCGTTAAAAGGTTGGCAATCTTACTAGGAAATACAAGGTTTTGATACGTTTTACTTAGCCACACTGCGTCTGCACAAAGAAAGACAATTTTTTCACTCTGTAAATGGACGAATATACCGAATTGTCCTGTTGCATGTCCTGTTAAGTCAACAGCAAATAATGAGCCATCCTCAAATACATCATACCCCTCTTCAAACTTTCCATATGTAGAAGGTAAGTTAAAGGATGGCGTTTGATCAATGAATGACATCCTTTTCTCTAAATCTATCGGCAGTGTATCTTTTAGACACCCTTTTAATAGAGCACCAAATTTACTTCTTTTTTTAATATCCTCATAAGCTTTTGCGAAGGTTACTATTTTCGCTTTTGGAAAGTCAGGTAAACCAGCTGTATGATCGCCATGAAAATGAGAAAGAATAATATATTTAATTTCTTCTGGCTGAATACCATCAAGAAGAAGTTGCTGTTTAATAGATTGCTCTTCCGTAAAATGAACAGGCGTAAGTTTTGCATATACAGAGTAAGGAAATTTTTTTGTCGCCTCTTTAAAATGTCCCGCGTATCCAGTATCAAATAAAATATAACCTAATACTGGATGCTGGAGTAATCCTACTGTAGCCGGAAAACGGATTTGTTTCCAACTGCCCTTGGAATATGCAATTTTTTCTGGATGTGTGCAATATCCTGTATCATATAGCTTTAAAGATTTGATTTTCATTGTATTTTCCACCAGTCTACAAATTTTGTAATTCCTTCTTCTATACTGATTTTTGGAGCATATCCTAGTTCTTCTTTAGCTTTATCAATATTTAATGTCTGGCTTTTTGAAAGGACACTAACAGTATACTTTGTAAGAATAGGTTCTTTTCCGAATAAAATAGTTTTTGAGATTCCTTCTAGTATAGCAGCTAGTGAAAAAGCGGTTTTGTAGGAAATTTTTTTATATTTTACTTCCTTATCCAGACGCTTCATTACATTTTCTATAACCTCATATAAATTTACACGCTCGTCATTTGTTATATTGTACTTTTGCCCTAATGTATGTTTTGGGGAATGCATACAAAGAAGTAAAGCATCTACAACATTCTCAACATACGTAATATCAACAAGAACATCTTCAGTACCAATTCTCGGTAAAGCACCCTTTTCACATACTTTAATAAGACGCGGAAGAATTGCATTATCTCCTGGTCCGAATAAAGCGCGCGGGCGTATTGTAATAACTGGTAAACCATGCGCGAAAGCTTGATCAATAGCTTGTTCAGCCATGTGCTTCGTTGTTGCATAATGATTTACAAATGTATCAGGAAGTTTCGCGTTTTCAACTACATTTTGTCGCTCATCATAATAGAAATAAATACTTGGTGTTGATACGTGGATCAGGCGTTTTATACCGTACTTTTGACATCCCTCGATAATATGTTTCGTTCCTAACACATTCGCATTATAAAAATCTTCATATTTACCCCAAGGGGAAGAAAGTGCGCCGCTATGAAAGATATAATCTTTATCTTTACAAACTTGTAGCACACGATCCCTGTCTTCAAGAGGACAATGAACAAACTCGATTCCATTTTGTTCTAATACCTTACCGATTGTTTTATTTCTTCCCGTTGCCGTTACTTCATAGCCCATATTTTTCAGTCGAAAGGCGAGTTTTTGTCCTAGAAAGCCCGTTCCACCAGTTACTAGCATTTTCATAAATCTTCACCATCCCACGATATGTCATATGTTGTTTGCTCTAAAATAGTCCGTTCCTGTTTATAACTTTCACGCCACAATTTATACATGCTAAAGAACTGATAAAAAAATGGTTTCCAATCATTGTGACGATAAACGATATCTGGATAAGAACTTAGAACTTTTAACCATCGCTTACGTCTTTGTTTACTTTTTAAATAAGGAAATCCATATAAAAGCATCGCTAACCGAATTGCACACTCCGAATTTTGTCTTGGAATGAATGTATTGTTTACTGTTTCATTAAAAAAAGCGGGCAATATTTCCTCATCGAATAAATGTAATCCACTAGTAGTACGTGGATTACATTCAATTGGAATCGCGTCTCCATCCTCTGTAACGATAAAATCAAAGGCAATTTGTCCTGAGAAGTTTAGCTCTTTTACAATATGTCTAACAAACTGGTCAATTTTAGGATGATTCATATGCTTAAACGCAATGGTAGCACCTAAGCCTGCCGTGAATTCCGTTTTATAAGTAGAGTGAGCTAACACTTCCCCAGATTGTGCGATGCTGTAGGAACAATGCTGCGTCCCTTGTATAAACTCTTGCATAATATAATTCGACTTATCTATCATGCTTTCTTTTAGAGCATCCTCTTTTGTAATAAATTCCACCTTATCAGAGAAACGGGAGAAAATCGGCTTTCGTACAAAAGGAGTATGAGCTGGTGTTTTGTGCATCATTGAACGTATCGCTTCTTCATTATTTATTCTATATGTTGCAGGTACTTGCCACCCTAAATTCGCTACGAACTGAATAAATTCCCACTTATTATGCAGTAATGAAAGTTTTTGAAAATCATCTACTAATACATGACAAAACGCGCTTAACTCTTCTCTATATTTAGATATATAAAATATTTCTTCACAAGTAGGAATAAGCAAATCCACATTGTGACGTTGAATAATGGATAGTAGCGCACGGATACTTTCATTTGTTTTCCACTTTGGAGAAGGAATTTCATAAAAGTAATCCGTACTGGATGAGACTTTACTTAATGGATAAGGAATACTATCTGCAATAATAACGGTATGTCCGGCGCTATGAAACAGTCTGCATACATGCAGAGTTGCTGGTGCACGTGCCCCTGTAATTAATACTGTTTTCTTAGTATTCAAGAAGGATGCCTCCGATAGAAAGTCCCGCAGAAGTACCTAGTAATAATATTTTATTTCCGCGTTGCACTTTCTTTTGCTTAATCGCTTCGAAAAGAGCGACTGGAATAGATGCGGAAATCATATTACCGTAGTCTTCAAAAATAGTCATAAAGCGCTCTTCATCAACCCCTAATTTTTTACGAATGAGTCTCATAGCTGGTCCACTTGCTTGGTGAGGAACAATTAAATCAATATCAGCCAGGGAATAACCAGTATCCATAAGTAGCTTGTCGATAAACTTCAACAAATACTTAGAAGATAGTTTAAAAATAGCTCTTCCATTCATATCGAACAAGAAGTCTTCTTTTCGTTCCTCACTATACTCCCGAGGATGAATCATCGTTCCACCGCCACGAATTTCTGATAAATGCGCACCAGAGCTATATGTTTCCATATGGGAAGCAATAATAGAAGATGTATGATCGCTTTTTGTTATGACTACAGCTGCCGCACCGTCACCAAATAAAATGCTGCTTTCATTTTGTCCCCAATTTAATCCAACAGAAGAAATTTCAGAAGAAATGATAACAACATTTTTATATCTTCCGCATTCCATTGCGTAAGAAATCGTATCAAGTGCTGTTATGAAACTTAGACATGTTGAATTGATATCAAAACATGGAATACCAGAGTGCTGTAGCCCGAGCTGTTCTTGAATAAGTGATGCTGTAGAAGGAATTGCCTGTTGAATCGTTCCGCTTCCGCAAATAATACAATCAATATCATCCCAAGTTAACTTAGCATCTTCTACAGCTTTTTTTGCAGCTTCAGCCCCCATATAAGAAGACGTTTCCTCATCAACAAAATACCTTGTTTTTACCCCAGCTTTTTTTAATGTCCAGCCTTCTGGCACATGTAGCATACGATCTATTTCAAAAGAATCTACCTTTCTTTTTGGAAGATATGTACCGATTCCCTTTATACTAATATATCTTTTCATTTTCTATCGCCTCTTAATCTTTTTATAAATTTAAAAATCCTTTACATCTAAACATCGTTGTGGATACATACAGAAAGTCCTTTTATAAAATTCTGCTACCCCCTTATGTACTTCTAATCCTATTTCTCTTCAAAAAAGAGCAAATTCTCTACTTGAGAACTTGCTCTTTTTACATGAGAATTCTTCAAATACATACTCTAGAAAAAAACTTTTATAGCAATTTAATTATATTATAACAATTATCCGAAAATATTTAATAGTATTTTTTGTAAATAAAAGTGAAAATGTGGTACAAACTTACGTGAGATGATCGTTTATTGGGCAGCAAATATACACATATGGAACGTATATACATCTCATTTCAACATCTTCTATTTTCTCTTTTGTTTCCAAAAAAGACACAGAGATTTCTCCCCATGCCTACTAATCCCCTACTTCTTCACTGCATGCACATAATGCACCGTCTCAAAAGCTTCTAAATAATCGTTTCGTCCTTCAAAATATAATGTATGAATATCCTCTGGTGATAAGTGCTCATAAATGAGTAAGCCTGCCTTCTCTAACAGTGCTTCCATTTCGGCATAAGAAAAACACGATTTCATCGGTTCTCCGCCTACCGAAGCCATTTTTACCATATTTCCAACTCGATTGGACAGTCCCTTTTCTGTAAATAAGTTTTCATCAGGATAATCGAAAACGATAGAACTCCCTACCGGAACCATTTCAAATAAACATTCTATTAAACTGGAAAGTTCCTCTTTCGTTAAATAGTACGTAACACCTAAAAGACTAAAGAAAGTCTTTTTATTTTCAAATCCTTCATTCCGTAACTTTTCATAGAAAAATCTTTTTGTGAAATCCATTGAAACAAAATGAAGGTTGTTTGGAATTTCAATTTCTGCTTCTTTTATTCTTTCCTTCTTAAACTGCTGCGTAGAAGGATGATCCACTTCAAATATTTCTAATTTATTTTCTAACTCTCGGTGTCTGAAACTGAACGTATCTAAGCCTGCACCGAGTATGACGTATTGTTTTGCGCCTAATGTAATTTCATGTAGTAATACTCTTTCACAATATGCCGCACGTGCTAAAGGTGTTGGTGATAATTGAACTTGTGTAATCCATTTTAATATTTCTTGTGGATTGTCTTGAAACTTCTGTGCAATGTCTGTATTGAAAAACTGTATTCCTTGAACCATATTCGTTTCAATATCGTTACGTTCTTTTTGTGGAATGAAATCTTTAGCTACATAATCATCAAAGATTTTAGGACGATCAAATTCACTATGATACGCCCTTCCGAAAGCTGATACTAGCGACGTTACACTCGCTTCACCTTTTTTCACACACATACACTCCTTCATTTTCACAACAAAAATAGGGTTCCCCTGGCCAGGAGAACCCTATTATACACTTTATTTTTATATTGGTAAATTATAGCATAAATAAGTTTTTTTGTCAAGTTTTCAGCCTGCTATCACTCCGAAACTTTGTATATTCTCTAGCAGGAAAATTGTCGATTCACATTGAATATTCCTGCTTATAACCATACATATGGAGGCCAATATGAAACGATTCGTCATTATTACAGTAGGAAAAACACACAGCGGAAAAACTACATTTGCTAAAGAACTAGAAAAAAAGTTACCCCACTCTTTCGTTATGGATCAAGATAACCAAGCTGAATTCATTAACACGCATTATGAAAAATTACAGCCGGACGAAGGCCCAAATACATTTAAGCACGGTCTTTCGAAATTCATTGTTGATTATGCAAAAGAATATACAAATCTACACCTTATTATTTGCAACTCCAATCGCAGTAAAAACGGAAGGTTATATTTACTAAACGAATTATTTCCACAAAATGAATATGTACGCATACTCGTTCATTTTGATATTCCAGATGATGTACTTTACGAAAGATTAGCTCAAAGCACGCGAAGTACCAATATTTTTAGAGGTGGTTATTCCAATTTCAAAGAAGTACTCGATCGACAACAAGCTGAATCACTACATGAAGATGTGGTAGATCCTATAGAAAACGAGGCTGATTATTTGTTTGTTATTCGCAATAATCAAGATGTAAACTTTACTATTGAAGAAGTTGTTCATCTAGCTAAAGATTTGTCCCCTACCCAAAAATAAAAGACTATAAGAATTACATAATCATAGATTATTATGCAAATCCTTCCTCTAAGCGCCTAACATGGTATATAATGATAAGATAATCTACTTCTATATGCTCATTTTTACACAAAACAGCTCATGCATATGAAAGAAAAGAGGTACAAAATATGAAAACAAAACAAACAATCGCAGCTTCTACACTAGCTTTAGCAATGATTGCTGGCGCAAACTCTGCTCATGCAGAAGTAACTGACGCTACTCCCCAGCAAAGTACGGGAGATCGATTAGCTGAAATTAAGCAACATAAACAAGAGTTAGATGCGAAATTGCAGCAACACAAAGAAAACGTGGATCAAACATTGAATGAACTTAACAAGGTTAAGGAAAATGTTGATACAAAGGTGAATGAACTACATGAACGTAAACAAATTGCTGATGAAAAAATCAATGAGATTAAACAACATAAACAAGAGTTAGATGCAAAACTTCAGCAAGACAAGCAAATCGCCGAAGATAAAATCGCGGAAATAAAAGAGCATAAAAAACAAGTAGAAGATAAAGTTGCTGAAGTAAAAGAGCATAAGCAAAATATCGATAATAAAGTGAATGAGATTAAAGAACATAAACAAACTGTCGATGAAAAAGTGAATGAAATTAAGCAACATAAAGAGAACATCGATCAAAAGGTTAATGAACTTAAGGAAGTGAAAAAGCAGGTAGATGAAAAATTAGCTGAGTTAAAGAAAGCGAAACAAACTGCTGAGGACAAACTTGCTGAGCTAAAAGAAAACAAACCGAATACTGGTAACACGTTAGAGGAACTTAAGAAAATTAAAGGCAATTTAGATAGCCTTTCCGCTAACTTAGAACTGGCTAAACAAGATGTAAAAAACAAACTAGCTGAATTACAAAAAGCTAGAGAAGAATTAATCAATAAAATTAACGAAATGAAACAATCGAAACAAACTGTTTCAGACGATTTAACAAAGAAAAAACAAGACTTAGATATTAAAATCAACGACTTTAAACATACTGAGAAAAAAATTGATGACAAATTAGCTGAGGTACATACAACGAAGCAAAATGTAGATAACAAAATTAATGAAGTATCTCAATCGAAACAAACAGAGACAAAGACTGGTACGACAAACGCAAACAATAATGCTAGAGAACTTCCTAACGCTGGTAATGAGCAATCCAATAATATGGCTTTAGGTATGTTATCTGTATTAGGCGGGATTTTATTAGTAACACGAAATAAAATTAAAACGTTATTCTCAAAATAAAGCCATTATACTTATTAAAAACAATTATACAAGGGCCAACCGCATGTACGGTTGGCCCTTTTCTTTATATTAATTGTCCATCTCGAAGCGTCAATATACGATCACATACATCAAGCATTCTTTCATCATGCGTAATCATAATGGCTGCTTTTTGACTTTCTTTCACTTCGCGTTTCATCATTTCAACAACTTCACGCGCACGTTTTGAGTCTAAGCTTGCCGTTGGTTCATCCGCTAATATTAAATCTGGATTGTTCATGAAAGCACGAGCGATTGCTACCCTTTGTTTTTCTCCACCAGATAGTTGATTTGGATAATGATTTTTTCTTTCTCCTAATCCAAATGCTGCTAATAAGTGATCCGCACGCTTTTCAGATTCTTGTTTGTTTTCTTTTTTCAGCTTAGCAATGTAAAGTAATTGTTCTTTTACATTTAAATATGGAACAAGATTTGCGAATTGGAAAATGAAACCGATTTTTTTCAAACGAATGTCTGTCATTTCCTTTTCTGATAACTTCGTAATATTTTGCTCACGAATGTAAATATCCCCTTTTGATGGTGATAATAAAGCACCCGCGATTGATAATAATGTACTTTTCCCTGATCCCGAAGGACCGACGATTCCGATAAACTCTCCAGCTTTCACATCAAGCGACATCGGATGAAGGGCTGTTACTTCCGTATTCCCTTCTCCGTACACTTTACTTACTTTGTCTAATTTTAATAATGAAGTCATTACATCCCGCCTCCAATTGCTTCTAATGCATCAACTTTTAATACTTGATATAACGAAATAAGTGTTCCTAAAATACTAATTACGATAAAGATTGCTGCATATTGTGCAATCATCGGTGTTGTTAATAAGAACGGCATACCTGCTGGTAAAATTTGTTCTAATCCTTGTACAAGAACAATGCTGATTACCATCGCCACAACTGATAAGAATAACGCCTGTACGACTAAGCTATTTGCTAAATAAGAGTTCTTTGTACCAATTGCTTTTAATACACCTAATTGCTGTGTTTTTTGCAGTGTAATGACGTAGAAGAATACACCGATTAGTAACGCAGCGATAACAAGTAAGAACGCAATGATCATCGTTAATGTTCCTTGCTCTTCTTTAAATCCTGGAATACTTTGTAATACTTCTTTTTTGTCGATAACATGTGCATTTTTAATGTCTTTATCTGTATTCAGCGCAATTGCACTATAATCTTTTTGGTTTGGTTGTGAAATAGCACCCCATACGTCTTCATTTACATAAACGACTGGTGTATGGCTAAACATTTGATCTTTCGTAAATCCAACGATTTTAAATTCTTTCTTTGAAACAGGATCGATAATTGTATCTCCAATATCGATTCCTTTTTCTTTAATTGATTCATCAGCAACCATTTCGTTGTTTGCTGTACCTAATTTCTCACCTTTTACAATTTTCGGTTCTAAAAATGAATCGCGTTCACTTGAGAAAATAGCAACATCAACTTTTTTCGAACTGTCTTTCTTTTCATACGTTGAAACTTTCACACGGAACGGAACGGCCTCTTTCTCGCCTACTTGATTTACTACGTTATTTACATCATCTTGCTTAATTTGTGAACGAAGTAATTTATTTTCCGCATCATCTGCTAAGACGAACTTATTTGCCTCCATATTTTGAATCGATGAAGCATTATCATATGATAATCCATTTGCTAATCCTGAAATAACAAGAACTAAAAATGATAATAACACCATAATCAGTCCGATTAATCCGTATCTTAATTTTGATTGTTTTAATTCACGCAGAGCTAAAAACATTTCGCTCGCTCCTTCCTCTTTCTTTCTATGCACTCATCATAAAAAAGAAATATGAACGGAATATGAACAGAAGATTACAGAGGATAAGATTAAATTTTCAGAAAGTATTGAAAATAATTTGAATCCTTGATACAATTCAGTCAAATAATATTGACCGAGTAATTTTATTTGAGGAGTTGATCATTTTGAAGCCCATGTTAACACTAACTACTTATAGCCAACTAAAAGCAATAAGCGATCCACTACGTGTCGAAATGATGATGCGTCTATGCGAACGACCTTATACAGGACAACTACTATCTGAAAAATTCGGCATTTCAAGGGCTAAAATTCATTATCATTTAAAAGAATTAGAGAAGAATGGTTTTATAGAAATTGTTTATACAGAAGAAAAGAATGGCATCGTTCAAAAGTTTTATCAATCTGTCGCTAGAGGTTTTACCCCTGCTGCTGAACTATTACCTCATTTAGAAATATTAAGTGAATCAGGTCGCCAAATCTTTTTACAAATGACAGAAAGAACGAAAAGCCATATTCTCGCTGCACCAGAAGAAGCTTTTACATTACGAAAAGTAAGCGAAGATCCAGCTGAGTGGAATTACGTTTCGTCTTGCTGGGAGTTTGATGCAACGCCAGAACAATTTCAAGTATGGGTGAAAAAGTTTCATGAATTAATGGCTGAATTAAATGAGATTGCAAAAGACGCAGATAAAGATCCAAATAGTAAATCTTATTACATTTCTACTACTGCACTACAAATCGATGAGCGAGCAATGCAGCGCTTTGTGAAAAAAGAAGAGGAATAAACTTGTCGGTGTTTGTCGATAAGTCGATATCCCCTGTCGAAACGTCGATATATTTCATTTTGCGTCGATATAGTTTCATTTAAAAAAAATCGTAATACGATTTTTTTTTACAACAACGGTCAATTTTATTTTACCGAATAAATTTATTATAAAGGAGTAGATAAAGTGGACATATTAAAAAACCGGAATTTCCTCTTATTGTTTTTAGGGAGAATTTTTACAAACATAGGAGATAGTTTGTACTATGTAGCGGCGATGTGGCTCGTATATAAACTGAGTGGTAATCCTTTCTATTCTGGATTAGCTGGTTTCCTTACATTATTACCTTCTGCACTTCAATTTCTTACTGGACCATTCGTTGATAGATGGTCAATCAAAAACACTCTCGTCATCACACAAGTCCTGCAATGCATTCTTATTTTAATCATTCCTATTACACACTACTTCGATCTATTAACAGTTCAACTACTACTCATCATTATGCCCATCGTAGCCTTTATCGAACAATTCGCCTATCCCGCACAATCAAAAGCTTTACCACTTCTACTGCATAAAACACAATTATTAAAAGGTAATTCACTCTTTTCATTTGCGTATCAAGGCATTGATTTAATTTGTACGACTCTTTCTGGCATATTAGTAGCACTACTTGGCGCAATCACTTTATATGTGATCGACTCCTTAACATTCGCGATTACTGCCCTTCTGTTCTTTTCATTAAAAATGCCAAAGCAAACCGAAGCGGGCACATCGCTTTCAACTAAGCAATATTTCTCCGATTTAAAAGAAGGTTTTTCAATCGTCTTTCGTTCCTTAATGGGTGTCTTCTTAATCGGTTCAGTTGTTGCTAATTTTTCTATCGGTATGACGATGGCCATACTCCCTTCTTTCGCTGACTCTTTAGGAGGCGTGAAATCATATGGCTTCTTCTTAGCTGCTATATCAGCAGGTAGTCTCATCGGTGCTTTATTCAGTTCATGGGTTGGCAAACGTAATGTTGGCCGTGTCTCCATTATTAGCTTTGCGACTGGCGCTATCTTTTGGTTTCTCTCTACCATTGTACCGTTCCAATGGCTGTCTATTCTCTTATTCGGCTTAGCTTGGATACCAATTGGTGCGACCAACATATTATTTGCGACAATTAGTCAAATTGTAATTCCAAATCAATATATTGGACGTATCAACTCAGTCATGCGAAGTATGGGCACAATTGCTATGCCGTTCGGTTCTTTAATTGGCGGATACACGGCAAATGTATTTAGTAGCCAACTCATTTTCGCGCTCGCTAGCATCGGGATTTTATTTATTTCTCTCGTATGGCTACTTCATCCAAAATTACGGGCATTACCGAAAGCTGATGAAATTACAGCGGATACTTTTGGGGTTCGGTTTAAAGAAGAGTGCGGGAAAGGTGCGGCTTTATAACAGAAACAAACATAACCCCGTTCTAAATTTGGAACGGGGTTAAACATATAGTTATTTAATTTTGAATGAAAAATACTTCACTAAAAATATAACAATAGCACCAACTAAAACGTTCAATTATCGATTTGATGGCCAAGACCCCTGCATTTTCCTTAATTGAATAATTTGGCCTGTATGATAAGCATCATGAAGCATGATATCTAGTAATTTCCCCTCAAGTGAATTTTGTTCAACCTCTTTTTCAGAAATTGCACTCAATACATGTCTTAAATTACGCTGAGCATTTTCAGAACGTTCAACAACTTTCTTCCATTCCTCATCATCATTGGATTGCTTAGTAAGATAAAAGGTGTCATTACCGTCAAGATTATGTTTCCATTCACGACCTTCTAAGTTTGCAGCAAGCCTCTCTTTGTAATAAATGAGATGATTAACGTTCTCCCAAATGGTATTCGTTTCCTCACCAGATGGTTTCCACATAGCCTGTTCGGCTGTAAGTCCTTCTATAGCATGTTTAAACGGTGCATACCAACTCTCTTTATCGAATGTTGAATCTAGTACGTTTAATAACAAGTCAATTCGTTTCAAAGTAATTTCCTCCCTAAATAGTTAAAGTCTCAATAAAATCCTTATAACTCTGTAGAGATTCTACATGTTTAAATAAACTTCCTCCTGAGCTCACTCCACAAACTCGTCCGATTATGTAATGAAAATGACTCACATTTTTTCACTTTACACGTATACTAGAAACCAAAAAGAAGAGGCCCTTCCGAAGCAGCCTCTTCCATCTATTTCGGAAGCTCAACCTGAACGGTCGTCCCTTCCCCTTTCGTACTATACACTGAAACATTTCCATTATGCAGTTCCACAATCTTCTGCACAATCGATAATCCTAAACCACTACCTTCTACGTTTCTTGCTCTTGCTGTATCTACTTTGTAAAAACGTTCAAAAATACGATCCATTTCTTCTTGCTCCATACCGATTCCGTTATCTGATATAGAGATCATCACACTTGATTCTAATTCTTCTACAACAAATTCAATCGTTCCAGCATCATTTGAAAACTTAATGCTATTCGTAAAAATATTGCTCCATACTTGATGAAGTAAGTTTTCATCACCTTGTATTGTAATGTCCGGCACATCAAATTCAACAGCAATATCTTTTTCACGCCATTTCCATTCGAGCATAAAAATGACGTCTTTAATTTGCTTCTGCAAATTGAATTCTTTTATTTGTAATACTTTCTCTTCTTTATCTAAAGAAGCGAGCGTAAGTAACTGTTTACATAAACTAGACATTCGCTTACTTTCGCCCTCAATAATTCGTAAGTAATGATTTCTTTCTTCTTCACTCATCTTTTCTGATTGCAATGTTTTCGAAAAACCTTGTATAGAAGAAAGTGGCGATTGAAATTCATGCGAGACGTTCGAAACAAATTCTTGTCTCATTTCATCTAATTCTTTTATACTCTTCGTCATCTTCTGGAAGCTTGTAGATAACGTACCAATTTCATCTTTTCGTTTTACATCTAATTCAATTTCATATTTACCACTCGCAATTTTTTGCGTAGCCTTCGTAAATTTACGAATGGGACGAACGATGTAACCTGCTGCAATCGCTATAAAGATAATACTTAATAGTACGATAAATCCAAGTAATACCGCTAAGAAAATTCGCATCTCGCCAAATTGGTTCTGAATGTCGGGACGAATAAATAAAGCGTACTGTTTATCACCGTGTTGCACTGGTACACCGACACTATTTATTAATTCATTATCGAAAAATCCTGTAATAAATAAGCGCGTTGGATATGTGGAAACACCATTAAACGTTTCCCCTTGTAATACTTTATGAACTGTATCGTCGCTAATAGACGTCTTACGAAACGCATTTCCGATACGCTTTCCATTCTTTTGATCATCGACAATATAAATTTCATATCCTAATTTCGCAATAGAATGTAAATACGTCTCTTTATTTTCTTCACTTTGCTTTTCATATAACGATTTAACTTCCTCAGCGTACTTTAAAATCTTTTCACTGTTATACGGTTTTAACTTCACTTGATAGTACACATTTGTTAATAAAAAACCGATAATACTACTAAGAAGCATAATCCCAACCGTCATAAATACAAATCTAGAGTATAGTGATTTCATTTTATTTCAACTCCAACTTATAACCGAGTCCGCGCACCGTTGTAATGTGAAAATCGTCTGTTCGTTTTGAGAAACGATCTCGTAGTCTCTTCACATGAACATCAACTGTTCGTTCATCTCCTTCAAAATCCATTCCCCATACTAATTCAATTAATTCTTCTCTTGAAAATGTTCTTCCAGGATAACTAGCAAGTTGTGATAATAACTCAAATTCCTTTAACGGAAGTAAAATCGTTTGACCGTTACACTTCACTTCAACACCTTTACGATCAATTGTCGTTCCGTGAAGTGTAATAATGTCAGCACTCAGCATTTGATAACGACGCAATAATGCTTTCATACGGAAAATGACTTCAGCTGGTTCAAATGGCTTTACAATATAATCGTCCGTACCAGAAATGAATCCTTTTTCTTTATCGACTAACTGATCCTTTGCTGTTAATAAAATAACAGGGATATCATGATACTTACGAATTTCTTCACATAACGTATAGCCATCAACGAACGGCATCATAATGTCTACTATCGCAAGATGAATGTTTTCCTTCTCTAATACTTCTTGCGCTACCTTCCCATCTTCCGCTTCAAAAACTTTAAACCCCTCTTTTTGTAAATGGTAATGTAGTAACTCTCTAATATGCTTATCATCATCAGCTAATAAAATATGTATCATCTTCATTAAACCCTCTCTCGTTCATCCTTCTACATCACTACATTAAGAAACAATTGAATTTTTTGCAAGAAAAAGAAAAAGAATCTATTTTGAAAAAAGATTATTCAAAATAGATTCTCACGTTTTAGTATTAAGATTATTTTAATGAAAAGTAATTTCTACGCTTTAGAAATATCAACGAATCCTTCTCCAAATACGTCACGAACATCGTGTATAGCGATGAACGCAGCTGGATCTGTAGTTTGAACAATCCGTTTTAGCTTGACTACTTCTTGCTTATTAATAACAACATAAAGAATTTCCTTCGGAGTTTTCGTGTAATAACCATGACCTGAGTACACAGTAACCCCTCTGCCCATTAAGGTAGTTACCTTCCCGGCAATTTCATTCGGGTTATCAGAAATAATCGTAATGGCTTTCTTCGGATTTAAACCTTCAATTACAAACTCCATCACTTTCGTTGCTACATATAGCATAATAATTGTTATCATCAGTTTTTCTGCACCAATGATGAAATAAGATGAAAACGCAACAATTAAATCGAAGAACAGTAAACCATAGCTAATGCTCCATCCTAAATATTTATGCGTCATCCTTGCTAAGATAGTAGTACCTGCTGTTGTTCCGCCAACGCGAATAATAAGACCAATCCCGCATCCGATAAATATTCCACCGAAAATGGCATTTACGAGCATTTCATCAGAAGCAATCGTCCATCCTTCTGTTAAATGAAGAAATAGCGAGTTCGTAACTACAGCGATGATCGTATAAATTGTTGTGATCTTATTCAAAAATTTATAACCAGCTATTAACAATATCGCATTTAAAATTAAGTTAACTAAGCCTGGTGACCACTCAAATAAATAGTACGTAATAATCGTGATACCTGTTACCCCGCCCTCACCAAACTCGTTCGGAATAACAAACAAATTGACACCTAACGCAAAAAGAAATGCACCGATAATAATAAAAATAATGTCTGTCGTTCTTTTTTTCATACAGTACCTCACTTCTTATGTAAATATTTATTCTGTCATAAACTCTCACTATTATATCGTGGAATATTCAAATCGAACAGTGGTTTATTTTTATTTTAATATAGGATGATAAAACAACTTTATCCTATATCCACATGTAATTTAAAAAGTAAAACAACTGTATTTATTATGTACTACAAGTAAAGTTTTGATTTCACATGCAGTTGATGCTAAAAAAATGAATATGAACACTCACTCGCACAAACTTCGAATACAAAGCAAATAGGCGAAGCTATAGAATAGACTTCGCATCAAACATTTGATCCCAGAGATTTATATTCATACATTCCAGAAATAAATTTACTTATCTTTCTCCATATATTCTTTAATCTTTCGTTCTTCCCACTCTTTTCCGAATATCCCAACTGGAAAAGTTGTCAAACCATGTATAACGATACCGATCCCCCAACCTCCAAGTGGATATAAAAACCATAATTTACTTGAATCAGAACTTATATTTATGAAAAAAAGCATTAAGTTAACTAGTATATACACCGTTAAATGAATATAAAACGCTTTTAAATTCTCCACCCTTTTTTTAGCTCGTAAATAATTCTCATCTCGCTCCATATATAAACACCTCTTTCATTATTGTATTTTTTAATTCGCTCCGATTTAAACATCATATTCAAATCGGAAATCCCTTATTCTCAATAAAATACAAAACAAAAAAGTACCCATCAAATAATCATACACATGATCATTTGATGGATACTGCATGATACATTTGTTATTTACAGAAGTCTAATTAAGACCAAATCCAAACATCATCATTATTTTCAACACTGCTCTTTACCTCATAAACCTTTTCGATATGATCCGTTGTGTTCCAGTTAATAGAACTGCCGCCCCAGCCCACATACTTCATATCAACTTTCACTTTCTCACCCGTTTTAAACACTTGCCCCTTTGTTAAGAAAACATCAATAATAACTTTCTTCCCGTTTAGCGATGGATATTCAACTACGACATATGTAGTAGCACCGTCTCCCTCATCTTCCATCGTTCCTATTTTTGATACTTCACCAATTACATAATCAGGAGAACCGTCTTCTTTCATATGCATGCCCAACTTGTTTGTTGTATTTTCAACTGCAGTTGCAACCATATATTCTGTAAAATTACGCATCATAGATCCAGTAGCTTTTACTTCATCCCCTACTTTCACATTTGAAAATGAATCCATATATACACTAACAGGTTCTTCGTATTGCTTAGATTTTACAACAATTACACCGTTATCTACTTCTACCACTCGTCCTTCTAATGTTGAGAAATTCGATTCAATAGAAGCAGCACTCGCTTTTGTTAGTTCTAACCCTGGTAAATTCGTTCCTGATAATGCTGCGATCCCTAAAGCACCTGCTAAAATTATTTTTTTCATACCCATATGTAACCTCTCCATTCATGATGATTTTATTTTTGATTGGTATCGACCAACCTGTAACTATTATAGTTACAAGTTGTAGGAAATAGCAACCATCTTTCTTATGCAATGTTGCATACTGTAACTTTTAAATATGCAGCAAGAGGACTAAATTCTCGAATTATAATAGTTAATTTAATTCAAAGCTAAAATAACCTTATGGGCACGGTATAAAGAAATTAAGAGCCGCTTTCGGTCCTAAAGTTAGCGAATAGCTTTATAAAAACTCAATCAAAATCTATTCAACGAATTGAAAAATGAACCATGTCGAATTTTATTTTCATAAATTTCAAATTTCAAGGAGGTTTTACAAAATATTACACAGAATCATTCGTATATCGTAATATAATCGGTAATTTTTTACGATTTATTTCATTTTATCTACCACGTTTAGACAAAATGGAAAACCATAGCAAAAGGAGAGATATAGATTGAAAAGAAAAATTAGTACAGCTGTTGTAGGTTTATCGGTATTCAGCTTTGGTCTTTTTGGTATAAATATTGGGGATGGCGGCGTTGTAAAAGCGGAGCATGGCGATGTTCCTGCTCCTAAACTAGAGAGCCATGCTGATCTTCCTGCCCCGAAATTAGAGGGACATGGGGATTTCCCTGCTCCGAAACTTGAGAGCCATGCTGATTTCCCTGCCCCGAAATTAGAGGGACATGGGGATTTCCCTGCTCCTAAACTAGAGAGCCATGCTGATCTTCCTGCCCCGAAATTAGAGGGACATGGGGATCTTCCTACTCCTAAATTAGATTCACATGGAGATTCATGGGCTCCTGCTTATGATCATGGAAGACCTCCTATTTCATCATATAATAAAGGGGATACTTGGGCTCCTGCTTTCAATATTGGCGATACTCCTGCTCCGAAACTTGAGGGGCACGAACATTTCCCTGCTCCAAAACTAGAAGCTCACGGTGAAACTATTTAACACACACCCCCCTAGCTATATAACTAGGGGGGTTATCTTTTCATCCTATTCAGACCTCATGCATACTTTCTCAACTTTTATTTTAGTACTGTGCATGTGACATCATTTTATTAAGATTCTATAGTTAATTATGATCCCTTTCCCCCAAAAAACATGGACAATACTATAAAAACATATAGATTGACAAGTTTAAAAATTCAGAATATTATTTATCAAGAAAATATTCCATATAATTACTTTTTATTATGTTACCATTATAGTTACAATTATATAGAAAAATATACAAGGGGGCTAATATGAACATTTCATTAAAGGGACATACGTATACAACAAAACATTTAGAAGCTTGGTACCATGCAATCTTAACGCAAAACGTTAAGGAAGCACAAATTCAGTTTCAAGAAGCTAAAAAAGAACATGAAGAAATGCTTTTGAAAGAAACAGAAACATTTCCACTTTATCACTTATATTACGCATTACTCCAGTTCCGACATACAGCTCTGACAGATGGACTATCAATCACGAAAGATAGTTTTCAAATCATAGAAGACCAGGAAAAACCAGAAGATAAACATTTATCTTACCTATATCATTATTATAAAGCGATTCATTTTGCAGCAATTAATCATTATCAAGAAGCAGAAGAATATTTCTTAAAAGCACAAGCACTTTTATCCGGACACAGCCAAATTGAACAAGCTGATTTCTATTACCGATACGCTGCTTATCATTGTCACCAACAACAACCAAGTTTTGCGATTGTAAATGCTTCTAAAGCATTAGAATTTTTTGAAACGCAACACGGATGTGAAAGAAATATTTCATCCTGTTTAAGTGTACTTGGTGCTTCTTATGTAGACGTAGGACATTTTGAACAAGCTGAGGAAAGCTATAACAAAGCGTTAGATATTCTCCAAAAATTAAATGAAGAATCATTACAACTGTATGTGCGCGGTAATCTAGGTCATCTATATGCTAGCCAGAATCTTTCTGAAGAAGCGATTCGTCACTTGACACAAGTTGTTGAAAAAATCCCATCTCACTACAAAGCTATATTCTTACTTGCACAAGAACATGAAAAATTAGGACTTATCGACAAAGCAAACCACTACATTAAAATAGGGAAACAACTTATTTCTGAACTTGGTAATGAAGAGCACAAACATCACTTTGCTATATTAGAAGCTTTTACGAATCAAACTGAATTAGACAAAATTGAACCGATTGTTTTAGAAGGAATTGAATACTTCAATAAAGAATCTTTATATATCTATGTTTCTGAGTATCTTGAAAAACTAGCTCTTGCGTTTTATAACAAACAACAACATGAAAAAGCAAGTTTATACTTCTTTAATAGTACAATAGCAAAAAAATCAAATGAAAGAGGGTTAAAGAAATGAAAAAAACAATTGGTAAAATCGCTTTAGGTATTGCATTTACGGGTATTGCTGCATTTGGCTTAAACGCAGGTTTCACAAATCAAGCTGGACATACTCACTTCCCGTCTCCACCAGCTCCTTCTTTTTCTGAGGGCCATACTGGCGGCGCTCCTGCATTAAACATCGGTGACACTGGTGGGGCTCCTGCTAATTCTGAACATGGTACAGGTTGGTAAGTTAACAAAATTAAAATCTATTTAGATTACCATTTTCATATACTTACAAGGAAACCATTCGATGTAACGAATATTATGTATATACATGATTTCTATTGTGATACACTCTACCCGAGAGAAATTTCCAATACATATGTGGTTTTCAAGTCTAAAAAATACACCTAGTAATTAGGTGTATTTTTATTTTACCTCTCTATCTAATAATTAAAGAATACTCCCCTAAAAATCCCAACAAAAAAACCGAAGAAACTACCTATGCCTCAGACACTTAAAGTACTACGAACGTTGCGATTTTTAGTGACACTCCGTATCCAATCTCACTTTCATCCCAAGTGCCTAAAGGCGATAGCTTTCTTATTCAGGAAAAGCTGTAACCTCTCCATTCATGATGATTATATTTTTTGATTGGTTACGACCAACCTGCAACCAAAATAGTTACAATTAGTGAAAAATAGCAACCATCTTTCTCATGCAATGATGCATACTGTACTTTTTAATATAAATCGATTATTCCTATATTCAACACTACTGCTAAATTCTTGCATATCAGCAGGTAAACGGATTGATGATGAAGAAACTAATGTCATGCATCATGTTTTTTCAATGATACAGTTTGTATAATTGTAGTCCATTACATTATGTAGGAGCGGTGTTAACATGTTAATAAAACCAAAGAGGTTACAAGCAGGAGATATCGTAGCAACAGTAAGTCCTTCATGGGGAGGCGCAGGTGATTCTGAAATAAGCTGGCGATATGAACAAGGAGTAAAAAGATTAGAAGAAGTTTTCGGTCTTACAGTTGTCCCAATGCCGAATAGTTTAAAAGGTAGCGAATTCATTTATAACAATCCACAAGCTCGTGCGGAAGATTTAATGACAGCATTTAAAGATACGCGCGTGAAAGCAATTATTGCGAATATTGGCGGTGAAGATAGCATTCGCTTACTTCCTTATATAGATTTTAATGTAATACGTGAAAACCCGAAAATTTTTATGGGATACTCTGACGTTACCGTTTCACATTTATTTTGTCATAAAGCAGGTCTTTCCTCTTTTTATGGTCCGGCAATTTTGACCGACTTTGCCGAAAATGTAGAAATGGATCCATATACAATTGAAATGGTAAATCGAACTCTCTTTTCAAATGAAACGATTGGCGAGATTCAATCAGCTCATGAATGGACGAGTGAGCGTTTAGAATGGATAGAGATAAATAAGGATACAAGACGTACAATGCAGCAAAACAGTGGATATGAGCTACTTCAAGGCTCTACTACTGTACAAGGGCGCTTAATTGGTGGTTGTATAGAAGTATTGGAATTTGCAAAAGGAACGGAACTTTGGCCTGAGAAAAAACATTGGGAGAATAGTATTCTCTTCTTTGAAACTTCTGAAGATCATCCAGAACCAAGTTATATAAAGTATTGGTTACGAAATTACGCAGCGCAAGGCATTCTACAAAAAGCAAAGGGTATCATCTTTGGTAAACCAAAAGACGAAATGTATTATGAAGAATATAAACATGAAATACTGCAAGTTATGAAAGAACATAACTTAGAAGATCTGCCGATTCTTTATAATTTAAATTTTGGCCATACCGAGCCGAAGTTTATTTTACCTTACGGTGCGATGGCAGAAATTGATTGTGAAAATGGGTCTTTCTCTATTTTAGAGAGTGGCGTGGAATAAAGGGAAACTTTAAATAAGTATAGCCATTTTCCTGATCCTACAGAAAAAATAGCGTGTTTTTTCATGTTAGAGAGTATTTTATTTTGGTTAGCTTGATAGCGACATGAAAGGACCCCAATAAATAAAATTACTCCTATGAGATATGACTGTGAATTGATACTTTTTAAAAGTATATAATTGGAGGGAGATTACGTGTATGGAAGTAACATTTACAGTAAGTAAATGGGATGAAAAACTAATCGATGATACTAGAAAAGATTTCCCTATCAATATTGCCCATGTTGAATATGATATTGATGGTGAATTAAAAGGAAAAGCTTTTGTTGAATACTTGTTATATTATTTAGACTCAAATATAAATGATGGTCACTTGGCTACTGCTAAAATTTCTGGATTTTTACACTTTGAAGGAATTTATAAGGGGCAACAAGGGACATTTACAGCTATAGAGCAAGGAATATTTGATAAAGGAAATCTAGATTCCCCAGGAACAATTATTAAAGCTACTGGTAACTTAGAAAATCTGAGAGGATCCTATCATTATCAGTTTACAGTTCAAACTAGTAAACTAATTTTAGAGTTTGAATTTTAACAAAATACCTTACATTTTAGCGGAAAGGACATTTCTTGTAATACTAGGAATGTCCTTTTTGTTGACGAGCTTATTCAACTATTTCCTAATAGTTAAGAAAAGAACAGAGTATATTACATAAAATTTTCGTTCTGAGAGGAATTAAAACTCTAAGTCTGAGAGGCATGAAGCCCCCACCTATTCATTACTTTTCCTACTAACTAAAGAATAATCCCAGAAAAACTCCCCTTCATTACTTCTTTTTCAATTTGATTTATACAAGTAAACATCGCAATAATTTTTGTTCGATTTTTTTCATCGGGCTCAAATTGTTCAATGGTTACGTCACAACGAATTGTATCACCGCTAAAAACAGGACGTATAAATTCAAAATCCATCTTGCGAGCTAGTACGTTATAATCACCGCCAATTTTTGTAGGCAGCGTTGATGTTAACAGCCCTTGTACAACAAATCTCCCCTGCTCATCTGGAGTAACATGATGAACACCTTCATCTTTAGATACTTCTGTAAATAAAACAACATCCTCTTTCGTAAAAGTTCGTTCAAAGGTGATTTTTTCGCCTACTTGCAATTTCATCCCTCCCCCTCCTCAAAAACACTTTTAAAATAAGAAAAACCGAAACTAAAAATCATTTCGGTTTTTCAATCTAAAGAAGTCTATATTTACTTTAAAGAATGTACAAACAACCCGCTGCGAAGTTTCGGTTCAAACCACGTTGATTTTGGTGGCATAACTTCTCCGGCGTCTGCGATTGCTAATAAAGCTTCCATTGATGTCGGATATAACGAGAACGCTGCTTTATATGCACCGCTATTCACAAGGCGTTCTAATTCTTCTAATCCGCGGATTCCTCCGACAAAATCGATGCGTGAATCAGATCGCGGATCGTGTATTTCAAGTACTTGGCTTAATAAATGATCCTGCAGAATAGATACATCTAAACCTTTCACGAGATCATTCGCATCAAACGTTTCTTCTTTCACAGTAAGCTTATACCATTTCTCGTTTACATACATTCCAAATGATTTTGGCTCATTTGGTTTATACGGAGAAACAGATGCTTCTTCTACATAAAAGTATTGCGTGATTTGCTTTAAAAACTGATCTTCTGATAAGCCGTTTAAGTCTTTTACAACTCGGTTATAGTCCCAAATGGATAATTCATCGTGAGGGAATAAAACCGATAAGAAGAAATTAAACTCCTCTTCTCCTGTGTAATTTGGATATTGTTCTCTTCGCATTAGCCCTACTTTTGCCGCTGAGGCAGAGCGGTGATGTCCGTCTGCAATATACAAGTTAGGAATATCTTCAAATAAGTTTACTAAACTTGCAATTACTTCTTCATCAGCTATTTTCCAAGCAACATGCCTAACGCCGTCTTCTGCTGTAAATGTATAGATTGGCGCATGTTCTTCTTTCCAGCTGGCAATGAAACGTTTCACTTCTTCTTTTGTACGATACGTTAAAAAGATTGGACCTGTATTTGCGTCACACACATCTACGTGACGAATGCGATCTAGTTCTTTTTCATGACGCGTTCTTTCATGTTTTTTAATTGTATCATCTTCATACTCATCAATAGATGTACAAACGACAAGACCTGACTGCGTTCTTCCTTGCATCGTCAATTCATAAATGTATAGCGCTGGCTCTTCATCTTGAATGAACACTTCTTCTCGTATAAATTGATTTAAATTTTCACCCGCTTTTTCATATACACGATCATCATACGGTGAAAGTGCCGGGTCTAAATCAATTTCTGCTTTATCAACGTGTAAGAAAGAAAATGGATTCCCTTTTACAACCTCTTTTGCTTCTTCACTATTTAATACGTCATACGGTAAAGCTGCAACTTGTGCTGCTTTTTCTTCTACTGGACGAATGGCCCGAAACGGTCGGATTTTTGCCAAGTTTCCCTCTCTCCTTTACACAATCATTCGAACGGCTACAACACCTGTAATTTTGCTTATATTTTCCACAATGTTCTCTTTTATTATATCATCAATTCCGTTATCAATATCAATCATCGTGTACGCCCAAGAATGTTTACTACGATTAATCATATCCGCAATATTAATATGATGTTCTGCTAAACATCCTGTAATTTGTCCTACCATGTTCGGAACGTTTTGATGCATAATCGTAATTCGTTTTTTTCCGATATACGGCAGTTCGACGTTTGGATAGTTGACTGAATTACGAATATTTCCTGTCTCTAAATATTCACGTAATTGACGCGCTGCCATGACTGCACAATTTTCTTCCGATTCAGACGTAGATGCACCAAGGTGTGGCGTCGCTGTTACATTTTTCATCTTTATCACATTTTCATTCGGGAAGTCCGTTACGTAATGTGTAATAATATCTTCTTCTAACGCTTTTTGAAGAACCTTTTCATCTACAAGTTCTCCTCTAGAGAAATTGAATAGACGCATTCCCTTTTTCATCGTCTCGATAGCGTGTTCACCAATAATCCCCTTCGTTTGATTCGTAAGCGGAATATGCAGTGTAATATAATCACACGTTGCGAAAATTTCATCTAAACTAAATGCTCTTTGCACATGTGTAGAAAGACGCCAAGCTGTTTCAACTGAAATGTAAGGATCGTATCCGACAACGTCCATTCCTAAAGCTAACGCATCGTTCGCAACTAAAGCACCAATTGCGCCAAGACCGATAACCCCTAGACGTTTCCCCGCAATTTCAGATCCAACAAATTGTTTTTTCCCTGTTTCAACAAGCTGAGGTACTTCTTCACCTTCTAAATTTTTCGTCCAGCTTACTCCATTAATAATGTTACGTGAAGACATAATAAGGCTGGCAATAATAAGTTCCTTTACTGCATTGGCATTAGCCCCTGGTGTGTTAAATACTACAATCCCTTTTTCTGTACAGCGATCTACAGGAATATTATTTACACCAGCACCAGCTCTGGCAATCGCCTTTAAATCTTTTGAAAACTCTTCTTGATGTAAAGAATAGCTGCGAAGTAAAATACCGTCTGGGTGGTCCATTCTCTCCCCTATTTCATAGCGCTCTCCGCTAAGCACTTGCAAACCTTTTTCTGCAATTTGATTTAACGTTTGAACACGAAACATATCCCCATCTCCCTATCTATTCTCAAGCTCAAATTCTTTCATATAATTTACTAATTGCTGTACGCCGTGTGCTGGCATCGCATTGTAAATACTAGCGCGCATACCACCGACTGAGCGATGTCCTTTTAGCGTAACAAGACCGCGTTCTTTCGCTTTTTGTAAAAACTCATTGTTTAGCTCTTCTGACGGTGTTGTAAACGGAATATTCATAAGTGATCGATACGTAGGATCAACTGGTGAAGTAAACAATTTTGATTCATCTAAGAAATTATAAAGAAGTGAAGATTTCATTCTATTCTGTTCTTCAATCGCAGATACCCCGCCCTGCTCTTTTAGCCACTCAAGTACAAGTTTCGTTACGTAAATACTAAAGGATGGCGGTGTATTATATAAGGAGTTATTTTTGCTGTAAGTTTCATAGTTTAACATTGTAGGACAAGAGCGATCTGCTCCTCCAATTAAATCTCTTTTTATAATCGCAATCGTTAAGCCCGCTGGCCCTAAATTCTTTTGCGCTCCCGCATATATAAGACCAAACTTCGAAACATCATATTGTTCTGATAAAATATTTGAGGACATATCCGCAACGAGCGGTACTTTATCTACATGTGGAATGTCCACATATTTCGTCCCCTCAATTGTATTGTTCGTTGTAATATGTACATAATCTAGGTTTTCATCGCTTCGTAAACCATTCAGTTTAGGAATTGTCGTAAACTTCTCATTTTCAGAAGAAGCAATCACTTGTACTTCCCCTACTTTTTCAGCTTCTTGCATCGCCTTCTTAGACCATGAGCCAGTCAATACGTATCCTGCTTTTTTATACGTATTCATTACATTTAACGGTATCATAGAGAATTGTAATGACGCACCGCCTTGTAAAAACAATACCTCATACTCATTAGGAATGTTCATTAATTCACGAATTAGGCTACTCGCTTCATCAATAATACTTTGAAAATAAGAAGATCGATGACTCATTTCCATAATAGACATGCCTGTCCCGTTATAATTTACAAGCTCCTTTTGCACTTTCTCTAAAACTGGCAAAGGGAGTATAGATGGTCCAGCTGAAAAATTATATACTCTCTCCATCACCCTAATAACCTCCCTCTTTCTCATTCTTATTATTTTTTAAACTTTCTGAATTATAACCCGAAATATAATATACGGTCAATTTGTTTTCTATTATTACGGCGCAAGAAGCAATGGAATCGCTTGCATGTGCAAATACTTTTTTCACAAACATACAAAAAAGTGTTAAGTACATAATCGTACTTAACACTCTAGTAATAAAAGAATAATAGCTAATTGTTCGTAAAGAACCGATCAAAAATTTGATAAATAGCAGAAAGACCAAAGAGCCAATAAATAGTGTCCACAAGCGCCGGCATAGAACCAAACCATTTCTCAACTACATTGTAATCTAACGCCACAAATAACCAATTCAAACCGCCAAGAATCACCAAAATTACTGTAAGGTAAGACAAAAATTTCATTATGATTGCCCCCTAGGTGATAAGATGGTGAAAGGCCTTTCACTAGAAATATATGTGGTGAAATTCAAAACTTACCTATTTAATAAAAATTATTTTTGGTACCAGCCATTAATAACCATTTCGGCTTCTTTACTATGTATTTGATACGCATGTGTACTATCATTAGAGCCAATAAACCAAATTGAAAAACCTTTAAAATACGGTTTCGGTTCTAATACATCACGGTAAGCGCGCCATCCGTTTAATTGTACGTCTTTTGAAAACACATTTGAAACATCTGGATTCCACGGATTTTGTAGTCCAAGTTCACGCGCTGGAACGTTAAACCCACCAAAATAAACTGGCTTTCCTGTTGCTTTATGTAATTGTTCCAATTGCTGAACAACGTTTTGCCCACGATTATATACTGTCGTCGCATATAAACTTTTCTTCACTTCTTCGTATGTTGGATTTCTATTTCCTGAAACTTCAAACCAACTATCGATACTAACAATGTCTACCTTCTTTAAATACGGACGGTTTATTTTCTCTACAAACTTCGCTTCATGAGATGGATCCCAATTTGCTGTTAACCACCAATTCATTTGATACAAAATATTTCCTTTATACTGCTGGCGGACGAAATCAATCGTATCGCTCCAATATCCTTCTGCATATTCCATATTAACGAAATTAGAAGCAATCTTGAGCCCGTACACATTGTATTTACTTGTAATGGAATGAAAGATTTCTTGTAGAATTACCGTTTTCCAATTCCAGAAGAAATCATTAATATTACTTGGATTCCATTCTGTTTCCCCAACATTTCCTTGCTGAATATATGGGAACGGTTCCACAATAACTTGAATATTACGCTTTAATAATTCTTGAATTAAAATAATCGCCTGTTGCTTTTGCTCTTGATTAATTACCATGTTCGTAGAAGTCACGTTCGGAATATCTACCTGAATCGGTACATTTACTGTATTTAAATTTAAGCGCTCTACATCAGCTAACACTTTCGCCACATTTCCAACTTCCCATACCGTTACGTTTCCTGATTTTATTTTTCCAGATTGAACAGTATTTACATCTGCCTGTACATTTCCTTGAAAACAAAAAGAAAGCAACATAATAAACACTCCTAAAAAACTTATTAAACTCTTATTTTTCTTCACAACTTTCCCCCTATAATTTTTGGCATTCTTGCTTATTCTATACAATGTTTCACATATATTCCATAAAAAAAGGGGGGGATTTTCATCCATAAAAATGCTATTCATCCTTTATTCAACCCTTATTCATACTAACCTCCTAAAAATAGTAAGGTAAATAAAAAAGGAGCGTATTTCCGCTCCTTTTTTTCCCTTATATGATTGAATTTATTGACTTCCTTCAGGTAACTTAATTGGATCAAATTTATCATATGAATCAATTTTTATGCTCACAACTGTATCCAATTTTTCTTTATCCGCACTAGATTTCTTATCTGTATTACGTTCACTCAGTTTTATAGCTGTGCGCATCTCTTCAAATTTATAATCTTTCGTTATTATATATTCAACAGTTAACGCATCCATATTAAATCCTTCCGTTAATTTTTTCATATCTCCATTAATTTTCTGTAATGTATCTACTGCTTCTTTCCCCTTTAAGTCAAGTGTAAGTTTATATGTATCTCCATCCTTCTTTGCTTTCATTTTTTTAGCTAAAGCTTCCGGTAAATCTAACTCATTAAGTAAATTTTTACTTACCATTACGTCATCAACATTAAATTGATCATTTGGTATCGTAACTAACTCTCCTGTATTAGGATCTTTCACTTGAACAGCGACCTTTCCATCTACTTCGTACGTTATAATATCTGTTCCACTTATTTTCATTTCTGCTCTAGAATTCTTTCGTTTCGGCTCCATTTGAATGTTCATTTTAATCTCTTCTGATTGGCTGTTCCCCTTCATTGACATAAGAGACGTTAATGTGAGAAATTCCTCTTGTTTTAATTTATCACCTGCTTTTTTAAAAATATCTTTCGCTACTAATTCTTTTTCTTTTTGTACAGATACTGGTTTTGTAACATTCGTTTTCTCACTACTACAACCACTTGTCAAACCTACTATTAACGCCAAACTAGATGCTATAATCATTTTCTTCACAATGATCCTCCCCATTCCCTCTTAAAAATAATTACACTTCATATATAGTAAATGAAATGAATTAATACAAAAACAGATACCATACTTATTTAACTTCTAAACTAAACCAGTTATTCAATCCATATATTAACGTAACTAATGCTCCTATAACACCAAAAACAACAATATTTATACCAATTGACGAACCAAATAAAACAGCCATCATTGACACCACCAGTAATAGCATGGCAATACTATTTATCTTAATTTCTACTACATCGCCATCCTTTACTTTCTTTTCTTTACTTCCAAAAAAGAATTGTTTCACTTTTATATTTGCTTCATCTAACTCGCAAGGAAGCGTATATTCTTCGTTATTTTCAAGTTTCATTACTACTTCATTATCTACCTTTACAGCGACTCTTGCTGCTCCTCCCATCATTCCGGTTGCCCTTATTACTTTAATACTCATGCTAAATCCCCCCCTGTTTCAACACCTTGTAACTCTATTTTCCCAAGTAACTCTTCATATTTTTGCATCTCTTCTTGCGCATTATTCCAGCTCTCACCATAAATATGAGTTAACTTTCTTGACGTTATTTCAATAATAAAAGAGCTATCTCCATTTTGAAGTAATACATACGTTCTTGTATCTTCTTTATATATTTTCATAGGAGTTGCTTTTTTTAACTTCTCCCCGGCTGGCTGTCCTACTTTTTCTAACATAACCGGTACATAACTTTTCTCTATAGCTCCCTCGATTGTACTTCCATTCCAATCACCTTTTCTTAATACGTATAATACAGTTACTACTTCTAACTTATCGAATGATTCTTTTGTATCTTTGAGAGCTTTATCTTGTTGCTCCACAATAATATCCTTCGTTTCTTGGCTAATTTTCGGTGTCGTATGCGTCGCATTTGTATTATTTAAGTTATACAATTTCCCAACTTTAAATATAAAGGAGATCGATAAAACGATAATTAAACAAATATACCATTTATTATATTTAGGTGATTCAATATCTGAATATGATTGAATCTTTTTATGTTCAGCTGATGATAAAGCGGGCTCTTTCACTGCCGCAGCAACCTCTTGCTGCCCCTCATACACAGTTCCTTTACTCCAAAACCCTTCTAATTGTGCTTCCAGTTCCTCTTTTGATAGTTTCGCAGTCGGAATAGTAGTAGCCTCTTCTTTTTTAACTGTACTCTCCATATTGGAAATTTCACGATTTCGAATGATTTTATTTCTTTTCACATTGTATTCAGCATCAAAGGGGGTTCCTAATCCTACTTCTTTATGAATCCGTCCTTTTATAATAGATGAAATGCTATACATCATAAAAATAACTATATACACGGAACCGGCATACCAACCTGTTAAATATACAGGGAGGATTATCCAACCTAAAAGGCTTAAAATAACTAAAATATAATGCAATTTAAGATTCCTCTTACTTGCAAACGAAAATATTTTACAAAACTTAGAAAAAACATTCCAAAATGTATACGTAAAACTTGCCATAAAAGCACAATACTTGTTTTTCGTTCCGATTGTATCTCTATAAATTTTGTAGGCACCTTCATGATTCGGCTCTAATCGTATTGCAGTTTCAGCTAGCATTCTTGCTTTTTTAAAATTCCCTTTTTCTCTTGCTACATTTGCAAAAGAGACTAGATTTGTTACATTTTCCGGATTCAGCTCTAAAGCACGTTTTTCCGCCTTTATACCCTCTTCTATTCGTTTCGGATAATAACTCAAAAGAATAAAAGCATATCTTCCTACATACATATCATTTTCAGGTTCTAATTCTATCGCTTTGTTATAGTAAGTAATACCTTTATTTAGCGATTCGATATGTATTTTTGCCTCGCCCACATAAAAGTAATATACGCCTTCTTCCGGATAATTTTTTATCCCTATTTCTGCTATCTCTTTTAATCTCTCAAAATTTTCTTGCGCATAAAAAATATCTAGTGCTGTTAACAAAACATTTTCATCTAAGTGATCTATTTTTAGTGCTTCTTCTAAATATTTACTCGCTTCATCAATTTGACGAAAACCAAAGTAGTACACATGACTTAAACAAATATAACCAGTAGCATCTTCTGGATCTTCTTTAATCATCCATTCCGCTTCTTCTTTTGCGAGCTCAACATCACCAAGCTTCAATAAGTGCGAAATTCTCCTAAGTTGCTCTTCCATCTATTCCTTTCCCCCAATCTAATATCATTTACTTCAATTGGTGTTCTTCCATATACTCTAATACTTTGTCAAAATCTTTATTTACATCACTAAACGTTGCATAATTTTTTGCGGTTGAGAACCAGTCTAAAGTTGTCGGTTGTCGCTTTTTCATTGCTGTTAATAAATCTTCATTAGATAAGGGTTGTAACTGTCCTGTTTCAAATGAACGCTGAATAGCTTCATTAATAGCATCTTCCACTAAATACGTTAAATCGGCCCCTGAAAAATGCTCTGCATACTTCGAAACAAAATCTAACTGCAATTCCATTCTCGGTTTATCCTTTGTTTTCAACTCTAGTATTGTCAGTCTTTCCTCGTTATTTGGTGGTGCCACAAAAACAAGTGAATTAAAACGGCCTGGTCGTCGTAACGCTGGATCAATATACCATGGTGTATTTGTTGCCCCAATTATATAAACACCTTCATTAAAAGAATTGCTTCCGTCCATCTCCACTAGCAATTGATTAACTAGCGTTCTTTGATGATGAGCGCCCATCTTCTGTCTATTCCCCCCATATGCGTCTAATTCATCTATAAATAAAATACAAGGCTTTGTTTTTCTTGCCTCTTCGAACACTTCATGTAAATTTTTCTCTGCTTCTCCTGACCACATCGAGAGTATTACTTGCAGCTCTAAATGAATAAAATTAGCATTTATCTCGCCTGCAACTGCTCGCGCTAAAAATGTCTTACCACATCCAGGTGGCCCATAAAATAATAAACTGCCTCCTACTTTCTTACCAAAAGCCTGAAAATACTCCGGATTCTTAATCGGCATAATAAAGTCCATATTGATTTTCTTTTTAATATCTTCCATTCCGCCAACATCATCAAAAGTTATTTTACTCTCTTCCACTTCAACCATTTGATTTTTTTCTCTATCAAAAGAAATCACTTTAATTTTCTCACGATATTTCTCCATGTCGTTCATTCTTGTATTTATCCCCCTATAAAACCCTTTAATTTAGAATACATGTATCCCTATTGCTATAAAACCTTAAACAAAATATTCCAAAAAAAATTATAACAAAGTTCTACAGATTTTTTTGTCAAATTTTGTCACATGACAAAAAAGAGACCCTTACCTATAGTAAGAGCCTCTTCTAACATTATTTCGGCTGTAAAGTTAACACTTTCCCTTCTATCCCATTCGTATTCAATGTAGTCGTATGATACGTTCCATTTACCCAATCATCTATTTGATCATGATACCAATCACTTCTAAAATGTCCTGATTGTCCTGGCCCTACGATATGATAACCGTTTGACATATCTTTCGTATCAATCACGAATCGCCAAGATGCACCGTGGTTTACAATACCGTTATCTCCGTAACTCGCTGCTTGAACGGTAACTTGACTTCCGCCAATTGGAACTGGTTTTTCACGATTAAATGCAAGTAGTGCTAACATACTAGATGATTTTGAAATTGGATGTGTAAAAGCAAGCTGATGGTAGTCGCCCCACTTCCACTCCGCAACATCGGGTCCATATTCCTTCTGTAATTTCTTCATTACATTCTCGTACGATGTATGCACAACTTTCGTGAAACCTCCGTACTTCGTAAACCAAGCGCTATTTTCTCCCGCTACTTCTTTTCGAATCAATTCGTCAACAACTTGTGACTTCCCTTCAAATAACTCCATCACATCTTTCGGTATTTCTTTTGAAAATAACGTATTTGAGATCTCTTTCATTAACAAATGGAATAGTAATGGTGCCGCTTCATCTTTACTATCGTAAAAATTCCACTTTGTTAATTGTTTTACGCCTTCTTTCTCTACTTCATTTAAAGATGCTTTATTTAACTCTTTTAAAAATATAGGAGCAAACTCTTTCCCATATAAATTTTTTTGATCCATCTGTAAATTTTCTAAATCTTTCACCGTATACTTTTCCTTCTCTTGTAAAAACTCTTGAATACGCATTTGCCTATATGGCTGCGCCCATGTATTACTAATATGGTACGGATAATTATCATCAACAATTTTATTATTCGCAGTTGAAATAAACCCTTGTTTTGGATTTATTACTTTTGGAAGCTGATCAAACGGGATATACCCTTCCCATTCATATTCATCTGTCCATCCCGGCACTGGTAAACTACCATCTCCTTTTTTACGCACTGGTATATTTCCATTCGCTTTATAAGCAATTGTGCCGTCGTTTGATGCAAACACAAAGTTTTGAGTTGGTGTATGAAAATCTTGAAGTGCAGTTTCAAACTCATTCCAATCTTTCGCCTTATTCATATTTAATACAGCCTTTAATTCAGCGGACGGTTCCAAAGCAGTCCATTTCAAAGCGAATACTGTTTTCGTTTTCTCTTTCCCTTTATCCGCAAACTCTGAAATAACTGGCCCATGCCTCGTAACCGTAACGTTATACGGAATTGTTTTCCCGCCTTTTACTTTAATAGATTCATCAACAACGGTAGCTTTTTCCCACTTATCGTTATACAGAAATTCATTTTCATTATTAGGATTTCGCTTCTCAATATATAAATCTTGCACATCAGGACCTGTATTCGTAACGCCCCATGCTATTTTGTCATTGTGTCCTAATATAACGCCTGGTACTCCAGCGAAAATAACGCCACTCACATGCAAATCTTTCATTTCAAGTTTTGATTGATACCAAATAGAAGGCGTCGCAAGAGATAAATGAGGATCATCTGCTAAAATTGGCTTACCAGACGTACTCTTCTCACCGCTTATAACCCAGTTATTACTTCCATTAAACTCTGGTGGAATGATCGTTTTTGCAAATCTTTGTGCTACATTCACATTTGTATTTTCCAGTTCAGCTAGCAATCTAGGCGCATCTTTCGGATATGTAGGAAATAGCTCATTTGCTTGCTCTTTCGGTAGATTTTTCAGCGCCCAATATCGAAACGCCTGTCCGTGCCAATGTCCTCCTAAATCAAACGCCATATACTTTCCAATCGTCAAAGAATCCACGATTGACCATTCAGCAGGCTCATAGCCTAATACAGTAAACTCAACTGGCAATTTCTTTTCCTCTTTTGCCTCGCGTATAAAAGCGTTCACCCCATCAGCAAATGACTGCAGGGCATACTTCGCGTCTCCTTCATATTGACTAACAGACGCTTCTGCCGCGCGCCGTAAACCGAGCGTTCGAAACAACTTATCTCGATCAACTGCTGCTTCCCCTACAACTTCACTCAACATCCCAGAAGCTTGCCTCCTACTTAAATCCATTTGAAACAAACGATCTTGCGCTTGTACATACCCTTGCGAAAAATATAAATCATGTGCATTTTCCGCTTTAATATGCGGTACCCCTTTACTATCCCGCTTTACCTGAACAGCATGTTGTAAATCCTCTAGCTTAATCGTTCCATCTATCTTTGGCACAGATCTAAGCGTATATATGTTCAAAAAAATCGCTATACAAATAACTAACAAAAGAACGATGCTACTAGACCAAATAAAAATTTTCTTCCCTCTAGTTCGTTTCTTCTTTATGACGACTTCCATATAACCCCTCCTTTCTCAAACAATTCGCTTCTATTTAAGGAAGAACCTTTTAGAAAAGTTGAAAAACCCATACTTTCTCATACTATGGATCATACAAACTACATACATCTCCCTTTTGTACACCTTCCTTTCCCTCAAGGAAATCTACTTGCCCTTTCTTACACCAATTCCTCAAAATCCCCTTCACATAAGCCAGCGTTCTCTTATTCTGTTCAAACGCAATTTTAAGTGCCTCTAGTACTGTCTCTCCTGAAACTATTTGTATCCATTCCTTCAATTCCTTCACGATATATGGAGATAGATTACTTATATGTCGTTCGTAAAACTTATAAACTTCACTATGCGACGTATCTTCTTCTATCTCTTCCTCCTCAGCAACTTCTTGTAAACTACTATTATCCTCTTCTTTCGGCATACCAAAATGCTGCAATAACAATGGAATCTTCCATTCTTCTTCAAGACATGTACGTAAAAACATATGTATGAATTCTTTACTTTTTACAGTCTTTAGCTCACGTAACACACACTTCTCTACATTCGTATTTAAAATAGGGTTATAATGTAGCCAATTTATTATGTATAACTCTTTCGTTTCTGCATCGTATAAAATCTTTCCATATTCAACAAACCTATTTAACAGCTTTTCAACAGTTTCCATACTGTAACCTGTTTCCAGTTCTGCTAAACGTTTCGGTAATATGTAAATTCCACATTGCTTCGTTTTCGTACCAGTTAACAAATATATGTAAAAATAACGCTCCTCTGGCGTTAAATCTAATATGAATTCATCTTGCCAAAAGTTCACCTGCACATTACGGTACACGGCCATATGTTTACCTCCCCCTTGCAATCATAAAGTGAAACTTTAATCAGTGGGGTTTTGTTCCTCCCCCACTGATTATTAGTTGAACCAATCGGGCTTTTACGGGCAGTTGATCCCCCACCTAAGTTCTTTGCTTTTGCTGAATTTTGAGGTGGGGATCTTACTACCCGTTAATGCGGGATAAAAAGGCAGATTTTAATCCTTCAATATATAAATAAGACTGAGGGCTTAGTTTTTGCATTTGAATTCAAAATTTTTTTAACTACTACAACGACGGTTTTATTTTCTCGCGCCTTTTGTTCTTGTAGTTGTTTTTGTTTTGTATTGTTTTTTCTTAGTGATTTATTACTTGGTAGGTGCTTATAAGGGGCTTGGAAGGGGCTTGGAAGGGGCTTAATAGTGGCTAATATAAAAAGGAGCTGTTCCATTTGAATAGCTCCTTTAAAATCCTTATTACTTTTTCTTGTACCAGTACCAACTACTACATACAATTCATTTATTTCTGCATAGAGTCTAACATCTTCACTAAAAAGGCAGCTGCTTCACCACGAGTTGTTGTACCTTTAGGGTTAAACTCATTATTTCCAACACCTGTTACTACCTGTAAACTGTATAATCGTTGAACAGGCTGTTTGTATGTGATCAAATGTTGATCTGTAAATGGTAATGCGACTAATTCACCTGTAACGCCTTTATACTGTAATGCCTTGTCAATCATAACCGATGCTTCTTCACGAGTGATTGGGGCATTCGGGTCAAAAATACCCCCACCACGACCGCTAATAATTCCTGCACTTGCACTACGTTTCATACCATTATGAAGTGACGGATGCGCTTTGTTAATATCTACAAATGACTTATTTCCTTCTGGTAGCTTTAGAGCATTTGAGATTAATGTCGCAAACTCAGCTCTTGTTATATTTCGATAAGGCGCAAATACACCATTACCTTCCCCATGCATAATTCCTAGGCTGTTCAGCTTACGAATATGCCCTTCAAACCATTTACCTGTAATATCATCTTTTGGTTTTTGTACTTCTTTATTTGGCACATTGTAGTTTATCTTAATCCAGCTTGGGTTATAGAAAATCCACTCATCGTTACCTACTTTATACCAACCGTTTTTAACCGCTAACACTTTGTAACGGTCTCCTTTTGAAGCTTTACGAACGGTACGATGTTCCAGTCCTGCACCACTACGTACGTTTATACCGTCACCATTCACTACAAGTTCCATGTTAGGTTCAGCTGGATTATATTCATTTGAATCAAATAGCTCGTTTCTTTCTTGTAAAGGCGAATCAATTTGTGCGTTAACATTTGCATACCATTGAACACCTTGTACAAAGCCAGTCCAATTTCCACGAGAAATTAAAATATCAGGACAGTTTTTACCGCTCCATTGTTGGTGCCTGTAGATATGGTCTGCACTAATTCCTTCTTTGTTCATTAAATAACCTGCAAGTCGCTTTGCATTCTCTAATGCTTTATTGTAATCTCCATCTTGGTTAACTGAAATTTCGATACCGATAGACTCTCTATTTCCTGAGCCATCCCCATCTCCTGCATGCCAACCGTTTTCGTTTGTTGGTAAGTGCTGATAGATTTGTTTATCGTCTACAGTAAAATGCCATGAAGCTGTTCGGAACGTACCTTCCGTTGCTTGTTTATACAAATATTTCGCATGATTTTCAGCATTCGCACCGCGAGCTGTGTTTGCAGTCTCGTGAATTGTAATATATCGTGCTTTCATCGGATTAGCAGGGCGAATATCAGGGTTTTCTGCTGGAACAATCCACTCTACAAACGGTACACCTGCAAGTGTTCCATATTTCTTTGTAGTCATCGATGCACTATACTGAATAGCTCTTGGCTTTTCAACCGGCTTCATCTCGCGAGTAGAACCATCATTTCGACCGTCTACATGTTCAAATGCCTTTTCAATATTTGAAATCGCTTCTTCATCCGCTACTTGACCTTTTTTCGCTTCTTTCATTTTATTTAGTTCTTCTGTTTCAGAATGTTTATGCTTATATTCTTCCAAAAGTATTTTCTCGTTTTCTGATACTTCCGCTTCGTTAATTTGCATGTGATCTGGAGTTTCTAGATTGAAATCAGAATAACTTAATCCGTTCGTTCCACGTTCCCCTTGTGCGATACGAAGTTGATCAGTTTTACTCTCTTCTGCTGATATCGCTATAGGTGCGCTCCCTAACATTACTAAACTTGTTGATAGTGCAATTACTCTTTTTTTTATGATTGTATTCATTGCTGTAATCGATATCTACACTGTTCGTGCAGTATCTCAACCTCCCTTTATATTCTCATTAGTGAAAAACTATGAATCTACTATGTACTTTTAACAAAACTTTCATCACCTATGTATATTCACCCTTTTATACATACTTTCATTTTATCCCCAGCAGGTGAATGATAGTTTCTATAAAATTCCTTAACAGACATTATTTTATAACCAATTGCAATTGTCGTCAAAAGCACTTATCCCCCTTACACGCCACTGCTTCTCAAAAAATAGATTAGGATACCTTTTACTCATTTTCTTCAACTAGAAGGACCTTTACGTTTTTTCATAACTACTATGTATCTATTAATTAGATCCTGATTTAATGTAATTTCTCTATTTGAAAATACTTACATTTTTCAATTTTCCACTATAATATAGTTATCATCTTTTTACATTGAAAGGAGTTTTTATATGGAAGAAATTGCTCATATTTTACTCACTAATATTGATACATGAAATGAAGAAAACCAAAAAATTGTAAAGAAACTAGCTAGTAAGTTAAAATCTTTTGCTCATGCACCACTACATAAAAATCACTGCTGTTGAAATATTAAAACAAACAGTACGAGTTTATGAGATAATACGTTAAAGGGGATGAACGAATTGTTAGATACGATAGTTTATGATAAAGCCAAGTACCATTATCAAGGTGATTTTCCTGAGGACTTACCAATCGATCAAGCTTTTGTACATACTGGCATGTTTTTAGGATGGATAATTGAACGTAATTTATGTAGTCAAGAATTTGAAGAAGAGTCTCAAGACGAAATCAACCAGTTTAAACTTAGACAAATGACTAGCACAGAAATTTATATGAACTGGGATGGCGTTTTAGCAGACGACATGTTAAATGATGAGGGCAACCAATTCACAATGTACTACTTTAACCATGACGAGGACTGGAAATATATAAATGATTACAGTAATGTTTTTATAGATGAAGGCGAAACCCTCTACCATGTGCAAGATACTTGGGACAACTATTTTAAATTAAAAGAAGTTATTGATAATAGCTATAATTTTTGGAAAGACAACTTACAAAATAAATAAGTATAAAAAGTCGATTTCTTATGTTAATAAGGAATCGACTTTCTTAATAGTAAACTTAAATATTTTTTCATTCTAGCCTCTATTACAAATTCCCTTTAACGTTTTCGACAATCTCATTTATTGTATTTCGATCAAACTTATCACTAATTTCGTATGTATCACGATCTCTTACTAATTGCACCCCTACGATATCGTTGCGATCCTTACCATATTGCACTTCTATAATAGACCCACGCTCTATTTGCTTCCAAACGAGACCTGCTTCATCTTTATTATCTAAAATAATACAGTCCGCAATATTTTCATCAATCCCTACTAACTTGTTGTCATCTATAAACCCAACCTCGTATTGTTGACGTTCTTTCGCTTTACTGCTTACTAATATACCTTTGCTACCATATGAGTAATCCATATAATCCTTTTTCTCAGATTGTACCGCTTTCGTCTCTTGTACTTTAGTCTTTTCAGCAGTTCCACAACCTGTAATAAGAACGATTGGTATAACTACAGTTAATACTAATCTCGTAAATTTCTTTATCATTTGTAACCAATCCCATATATTTAATGTGAAACTCCATTTATTACTTTATTAAAGAATAACATGATACTAAGTAGACAAAACCAAAGATAACATATTATTTACATACTCACACTTTAATTAAGGACCAGGCCATTTAAACCTAGTCCTACATAACTTTATCTTTGCTTCACATACTGAATTGTATTGAATGAAGTCTCATTAAATAATCGCAAGTTTTCTCCATCATAATCTTGAACTTTATATGCTATTTTCTTTTTTTGAATTGTATCTTCTACACCGTCTACTAAACGTTTATTGAGATGTAAATAGATTGTAAAAGCTTCCTTATCATACTCCCAAGTGCCTTCAATATAATTCTTTTTATTTGGATACTCACCTTTACCATACGTTTCAAATGTCTTATCACCTTTTAGAATAAGTGACATAATGAAACCGTCTGTTCCTTTGAATCCCCAATTACCGATTAATTCCGTACCATCTTTCACATTCTTCATAACGTTATCCGTATTAATTCCAGCATTCTTATCTAACTCTTTCAAATCTTTCATAGATACTGTACCGTCACCGATTTTAATATCCCTTTCAAGATCTTTGAATGCCTTAAGCCAGTAAATATCTCCTTCTTTCACTAACTTTTCGGATTTCTCGATTAACTCTTTATCAGTCTTATCGCCTTTTTCTCTTTTTTCTTTTCGGGTGAATACTTCATTTATTAAAGAAAAAGACTCTCTAAAATAACCAATTGCTTTTTCAAAATCCTTTTGTTGATTTACATACTCTGCAGGGGGATCTATCGACTCGAATTTATCTAACATTTTATTTAATTCTTTCACACTATCTACTACATCTGATTTCTTTTTCTTACCGTCAAAAACCTCTCTTGTAATATTGTTATGCTCCGCAAACAACTTATCAAACTCTACCCCTAATGTATACACTTTATTAGGATAGTCTTCCTTTGAAACCTTTTCTTTCTTACTATTAGACTTCGATTCTTTTACTTTAGACTCTTCCGTTTTCTCCTGTTTAGAAGTGTTCGTTTTCTCAGACACTCCACAACCAAATAACAACATGACCGGAACTGCTACCCCTAGTAGTTTCTTTGCATTCATGACTGATTTCCCCTTTTACTTGAATAAATTACTCTTACTATAGCCATCCTCTTTTTTATCTTGTAATTAAAGTTACAATCGCAATAACTCCTAGAATCGGTCCCCAATATTCCATTTTTATAAAAAATAGTGAGTGTTTTTTGTTAAACATAACTTTTTCACCAGTTTCAGCATCTATATAAACTTTCCCATCTGGTTTATTAATATATTTACCCAAATACCAAGACATAACCCCTGATATAATAAACATTACCGCCATTGGCCAACTATGGTCTTGAAAATATGTAGCGTCTCCCGTTATAGATCCAAAGATAACCTTACCTAAAAGAGCATTAATAATTACAATAATTGCGACTAAAAAACCCCAACCAGACCAAATAATCATCTATTTCTCCTCCTAGAACATACAACTTTGTACTTTATTTTAATTTGAACTGCAAACGAAAACGTTCAAAAAACCGAATATTCAGACGTAAACAATTATATTTAGCCTACATTCGATTCTAACTTTAATGTTCTAAATGCAAATGAACCAGACATAATTTGTAATATTGTTGGAATAAGTAAAAAGAATAATGACATAAATAACATAACTATAGGAATCACAATCATACAAACTCCATAAACTTTATTATTAACCTTGTTTACTAAACACGATAAAATAAGCAACCCTATTTGAACCGTTAAAATAATAGAGTAATAAGCTAAAAGTTCGTAATCAAAACCTTCCATAATATTGAACGCTACAACTATTAATAGTATGGAAATAATCATTCCCAAAATGCCACCAATTAAACCTAGTACGAATTCAAGCGTTCTTTTCAATACTATCCTCCTTTTATGAGCCACTAACAACTTGTATATTTTTCCCATTCACCATCATACCAAATATTCATTGGAAAAACTATACAAATGTATTTTTTATTCTACTGTAATTTGCTCGTAACTATAGATAACTTATAACAGTTACAAAATCAAATCCTTCAAAATCACTAACCGAATTGTCATACTGAAAATTATAAATTAAAACAATAGAATTATAGGATTTCTTTACTTTAACTACTTCCTTAATTCGAGATAGTATTTTATCATCATATGAACATCCCGTTAATAACATAGAAATGTCATCACTTGCTTCTTCTAACACTTCCTTTTCAATAAAATCCTCATCTACATCAATCATCTCTATATTAAAATCAACAAAAAACCTTGCTGGTATAGCGTCTCCTTCTTCATCATACGTAACATCCATATATGTATCCAACTGATCTTGCGTTTTCATATTACCTAACCATATTGAAACCATTCCATGTACTTCCATTCATAGCGTCCTCCATTATGAATATATATTCTCATTCAACTTACGCTTTACATACTCTGCAATTTCCATCTCTCCTCTTTCAACAGCAAACGTATAAGCATCCATTTCTTTCATATTATTACCAGAATATTTTATCGTTATATCTATCCCATTCATAACTAGCAATTTAACAATTTCAAAATGCCCACTATATATGGCAGCAAACAGAGGATTTCGATCCGGCTCACTAGTATCCATTTCAACTTGATGTTTAATAAAGTACTCTGCAATATGTAAATGCCCTTTTGTAGCTGCTCTTTCAAGTGCATTTGTAGAAAAAGTCCCACACTTTGCATGAATATCTATCCCTGAATGGATTAAATACTCTATTATTTCTAAATTCCCATAGGTCGTCGCTACATGTAACCACGTACCAAATGGTGTGACATACGATAACATTTCTGGATTTTTGCCAAGCAAATCTCTTAACGTTTCCAATTGACCACTTTTTACAGACTCTCTAATCTTTTTCGCAAATTGAATCTTATCCATATTTTTACCGCCCACTTTTTTCTATATTATACCACCTTCTCAATAGGCTCTGTTTTCATTTACAATAAAATGCAATTTATTGTATTCAAAAATCAAACCAAGTTTCGATACCTTTAGAAAGTGGACATACCTCTTGAATACAATTAGTATTAACATTAGAAATATGAAAGACTGAAAAAGGCTCTTACATGAAGGAAGGAAGTGCACAGCTATGGATTTTAAAACAGTTATGCAAGAACTTGAAGCTCTAGGTAAGGAACGAACGAAAAAAATATACATATCTAACGGCGCCCACGAGCCAGTTTTTGGCGTAGCTACAGGTGCCATGAAACCAATCGCTAAAAAAATAAAATTAAATCAAGAATTAGCTGAAGAACTTTATGCCACAGGCAACTACGATGCTATGTACTTTGCAGGCATTATTGCCGACCCAAAAGCTATGAGTGAATCGGATTTTAATCGTTGGATAGATGGAGCTTATTTTTATATGCTATCTGATTATGTAGTAGCAGTAACTTTATCGGAGTCAAATATTGCACAAGACGTTGCTGATACATGGATTGCAAGTGGGGACGAGCCTAAAATGTCTGCAGGCTGGAGTTGCTACTGTTGGCTTTTAGGAAATCGCAAAGACAATGAGTTTTCCGAAAGTAAAATTTCCGATATGCTTGAAATGGTGAAAGATACAATTCATCATTCGCCAGAACGAACAAAATCCGCTATGAATAATTTCCTAAACACAGTGGCAATTTCATATGTACCACTACACGAAAAAGCAGTCGAAATTGCAAAAGAAGTTGGTATAGTTGAAGTCAAACGTGATAATAAAAAAAGCAGTTTGCTACATGCTACAGAAAGTATTCAGAAAGAACTTGATAGAGGAAGACTAGGTTTCAAACGTAAGTATGTAAGATGTTAAACAAATTCGTATCTGGGTGTCAATTCGAGAAAGATTGACACCTTTTTCATTTAGGTTATATAATCTCCACATTTACTTTTAACTTATATTAAAAAATAATATCCTGATAACCTACTTCCATTATCTTTTCATTTAATAAACGAACTCCTACACCATTTTCTATATCCCACGTACAATTAAATGTAATTCCAACCTCTCGTCCGTCCGTAATATCTGCATACGGAACAACAATACCATCTAAACTGATCATCTCTAGTATTTGATCAGTTGTTTCAACTAATGGATAATTTTCTCGCACTCCAATACCATATCCTAATTCACATCGCCTTTGTTTGTAATAGTCTAATATAGACTGTAATAAACTTATTTGTACCTCTTCCCAATTTTTTATTAATGATTGATACGCTACATACTGCCCTTCATCAAACATCCCATCTTCTTCACCATCTATCATCAAATCAATCTCAGTTACATTGCCTATAAAAGTTATAGGCATACACTTAGCCCAAGCATAATTATATTCAATCTCTCCAAAAACTGAATCGTTCACTCTCATTTATCCGTCATTCCTCTCGCACTTATTACTAAGGTGTCCCTGCTTATTGTTAACTCCCATCAACATTTAACATTTGAAATATTCTTTCAAAAACTTATAAAACGTTGGCCAACTCTCCTTTAATTCTCCATTTAAAAGTAATTCATCTCCACCTTCAAAATTCACTGAGTAAACTTTATCAGTTACACTATCAAGGACCAATGCAGCATTTGCTGTCATTTCCGTTAATACTAAATACTTATTAGGAAATCCATGTTCCTTTCGAGCAATAATTGTGTAGTATTCAATATTATTCTCTTCATCTATAATATCAAGTAGTTCATAAGGAACGTGCTCTTCCCAAAATGGTCCTGCAAATCGATAATAAAACTCTCTAAATGTATTAGACACTTTTACACCTAATCTATTCATTACTTCATTCACCTGATCTTTATCTTCCCGTTTATATATATCTTCTTCCAAAACTTCTTCTAAACGATTTGGCAAAGCATGCATTTGTATCCCTCCTTTACAAGGTTTATCTATGTGTTTATGAAATGAATTTGCAGCTCCCTGCAAACTACCTGTACGGCATAGAACCAATAAATGTAACCTCTAAACCATCAAACATATCTTCTCTTTTCGCTTCATTATATTTAAAATCATAAAGAACAATAGCAAAGTTAATATCGTTCGCTAAACTATCTCCATTTACTAGCTTTTTTATTTTAGGAATAATTCGTTCACTATAAGAAAAATCACTTAAAATATGTTCAACTTCCCTTTTATTATTCTCATAAAAACAAATTTCAATATTATCTTCATCAAAATAACCGAATTCAAAGCTCGTCCCAAACTTTGAATGAACTGAATCACCATCTATCGTGTAATCTATATCGACATAATCCTCAAGATTTTGGAGTGATTTAGAAATTCCAAACCAAACTGAAACCATTCCACTATATTCCACTTTCCCACCCCATCTAGCCGGTCTATAATTCATATAAACATTCTTCACTTTACTATTTTTGTAACCTCAAACTAGAAATTAACTCATTTAAACTATTCGAAACCTCTGTAAACGACCCGCGTTCAAATTCCTTCAATTGAGTCTTTCCACTTACATTATTTAAAACAACTAGTGAACCATTTCCTTCTACCCTTATCTAGTCCCTTAATAACTCGTAATTAAGTCTTCGCCTTCATATCTAGGGTCTTTCTCAACTTTACCATCTTTTGTTTTTATGACTTTTAGTCTACCTAACCACTCTGCTCCGTTATATGTCTCTTCACTTACCCATACATTATGCTTTTTACTGTCTACCTCAACTACTAAGGTTGGATGTGTAAACATGAATTCCTTCTCTACATGCCTACCTACAATTTCTGCATGTAATGATGTACCTTCTTCAACTAGTTTACTATTTTGATACCCTTCGATAATAGGTAATCCAATAAATACAAAGAATATCAGCCCAAATACGGTCACTTTCTTCTTTGTACTCCATTTATTCTTTTCTTTCAATTCCTTCTGTCTCGCTTCTCTTTCTTCGCGTTCATCCAAACTCTCATTTAAAGCGTCTTCCCATGCCTTAATTTCCGCTTCGATTTCTGCTTCAGCTCTTGCTAATTTTTCTAGTTGTTCATCGGTTGCTACCATCTCATATGAGTTATCTCCAACCACACGAATTTCAGCACCATTTTCTTTTACTTTCCGCAAGTCTTTTTCTGTACAATCAAACTCTCGAATGATTTCCCCTTGTGTGTTTACAAGTCTAACGTAAATGTTTTTTTCTCCTTCTTCTTAAACATCTAAACTCCCCCTTATTTGTTTCCTATCATAGATAACCCTACTGCAATTAAGAGAAAGAAAACGATAATAAGGAAAGTCTTCCCTTTGCTTAATTGTGTTGTACAACCTTCCAAGACAGCCCATATAAGAATTGGAAAAAGAAGAATACCTAGGAGAATATCGACCAACTTGTTGCTACTCTTCTTTAGTGGTTTTTCTTCTTCTACTATCGGTTTTATCCGAACAGCTTCTTTTCTTATTTGTTTCGGCTTCTTTTTCTTGCGTCTATGATTCACCCAACATACCCCTTTTAGAATAACTTTTTACAACTATAAAAATACCATCTATTATTATCTACACTTATTCACTAAAACTCCCTATTTCTTCTGTCCAAAAACATCCTTCCGTTAAAGCAACTGCATCAATTTTTCGAAGTGCATTAGAAATCCACTCCACCAAACCTTTAGGTATATTTTTTTCAATATAAGCCTTTCTTCCATTGGCAGCCTTTACTTCTTTTATAAATTCCACATAGACAAGTAAAGATTCTGCAAACTTCTCTATCGTACTATTTATAAGAACGACTTTATTTTCATTGTCATAATCTATATATACGAGTTGTGATTTAGATTCATCAATACAGATTGGATTTCCACTACCAGTAAATCCAAAGTATATAAACTTATCATACATCGTACCTAATTCATTTTGTATCTCGCTCAACCTTATCCCGCCACCGTTATCCGCAGATTCAAATGTAAGAAATGGAGGAGCAGACTCCGGAAAACCTGCTTTAATTAAAAAGTATTTCGTTTCTTTCGAGAAGGAAAACGAGTGAATGATTTTTTCATTATAATGAATTAAACCGTATATTTCTTCATTCCAATTCACTAAAAAATCTTGTGGTGAGATCATTTTATCCTCCTGCATATCATATTATTATCTCTGCTCCATTTTTAAATTACTTATCAACTCAACTAGGGAATTAGAAAGAAACTCTTTTTCTTCTGTTTCAAAGTTTTCTATTAATACTTCTCCTGTTTCATTGTCAAAAATGATAGCCCTATCTTCCGGAGAGACAAATCCTATCTGTATATACCTAAATTCTCTCCCTTCACTCTCCTCATACCGTTTCATTATTTGAATAAATTCTACTATAGATTTATTCGGTTCCACAGGTTCAAGGACAACTAATTTTGTACCGTAAAAGCCTTGTATGTCTAAGAACCAATAAGAATTAAAGTATTCTTTTATCGCATCGTGAATATTTACACTCAGTTCTTTCTCAATTTCTATAAAATTATCTATATTATTTTTCTCAAGAGGTTTCCAATATACATATCCTTCTTCATCTGGATTACTTAAATATAATAAAGAATCCACTTCTGCATCCCACGGTACTTTAGGATACGTTCCATATTTTTTCTCCCATACATTCATAAGTGCTTTAAAATACCGATCTAACGCTTTTTTTATTTCCATGTTTTCCCCTTCCCAATAACACCTAATAGGATTTCATTTCCTACTGAATTATTAATATTTGAAAAATAATTGGATTTCATATCCCACCTTCATACTAATAGTAAAGTTATATAGCGATTCTTATTACTTTTCCACTATAAATCTCTTCAATCGATCCTGCCTTATTTACACGTATTCTCTCGATTAAAGTCAAATGCTGCTTCAACACCATTTTTTAGTAATTTTTGTAATAACGTATCTAATCCTGCTTCGTAATAACATTGGATTTCTTCTTTATATAACGGTAATAGGGTATGAAAATAAACCGACCAGTCACCCTCTATTCTTTTACCATCTTCATGAAATTCCATTTTGAATGCCCCTGAACACTGTGGAATTGGTGGTACAATCATAACACCAGAAAATTCCGTCTCTTTACTATATGGATGAATTGACGCATTGCAATCTTCCTTACCTTCATCTAATTGATTCGGAAATATAAGCCATTGCTCTAATCCATATTCCCTTGTCGTTTCTCCAAATTCTTGTAAAAGACGCAAAGGCCAACTGTATTTCGAACTCGCCAAAGCGGTTAATGAAACATCCCAATCCTTCGGTAGATGCATGACAAGTTCTGAATAACCACTATCTACACTTGATGGAGCTGGCATACGGAAATAGCTATTCCGATATGTTACTACTGTATGGTAATCAACTATTTTATTTGGTCCAACATCATATAATTCTACATCGGTAATCCTTTTTGTATTTGCTTCTATATGATTCGTAATCAGTCCATAATGCTGCTGAATATGTGATTTAAAATCTTCTATTGAGGTTGGACGTATCACTGGGTTAGTTTCTATTTTTTGTTCATGATTTTTCTCATCGGATTCCCATACTAATTGAAAATTAAACCCCTTTAGTTCACTTTCCACAACACAATCTTTAAATTCATCTGATACAAATGTTTGTACAGATACAATTGGAAAATCTCCGTATTTATGCTTTGTGTTCATTGTACAAAAAATATGTTCTCCTTTAATTTCATCTGCAATAAAAGCAAATTTATCGAATCCACCAAAATCATCAGGTTTTGCATTTTTATAATCAATACATGCCAATATGTTTAATACATGTATTGCATAGCATTCGTATACTTCATGAACAAGCGGAAGAACTTCAACTTTCCCTTTTATTAAATCAAATACTACTTCTATCGCTGCTTTTGTAAAAACAAGTGGTATTTCACTTAATAAATCAGATACTTCTCCTTTATTTGATAATTTCATTTGCAATGGATTCCACGTATTAATTACTGATTGACCTTGAAAATAGTTATTAAAAATTTCTTGTCCTTCTTCATTCTCACACTCTAATTGATCAAACTGCGAATCTCCAATAATTTTCCATATTTTCATTATACTCCGCCTTTTACTCTATATAAAATACACATTTTCCCTGTCAACAACCATTTCTCATCTATTTTATCCTTTAATGCTTTTTATCGCCCACTGCTTATATGTATTTTTTATCTCACTATCTTCTTTACTATTTCTTTTTTACGATTTAACTTCTTCTAATCATGTAACTTATTTAAAAACTCCGTAAAATTATTAGCAATATAGAATACATTTTCTCTCGCTACTTCCTCTACTTCTTCAGCCGTAATCCCTTCACTTTCCATCAATATTCCCTTTTCCCATGCCCCTTCATGTTCCCAAAAGACGACAATTGGATCTTCTTCATGATTTTTATAATCAAAGCAAATTAAATTTCCTGCTGGATCAAATGCGAATGGCACCAATTCATTTGGCAGAGTAGAAATATACTGGTTATATACTTTAACGATATATTCACTACTATCTACATCATAAGAAAGTAAAGTTCCAAATACCTTTGTTATCGTATCTATTTCAAATTTATAGGGTAATACAGCTGAACCATTATTATTTGTAGCACATTCTACATAGTCACTTGGAAATATATACCCTATCTCTTTTCCCACATTGTTTATATATTCTGTTGAAACTGGCTCATCCGGTACTGGCCATGTTAAGTCTTTTCTCATTTAACTTCACCTCCTAACAAATCACATCACGTTTATCCGAAATAACTAATTGCATCATCAACCAACCATGCGAGTCGTATGTCTTCTTTTGTAATCGTTTCATTGTTATGGAAGTCTTTCCACGCAATCAAATCAATTGACGCAGTCCACAAAATGTTGTCACCGCCTTTTGATGCACCGATTCCTAATGCCCCTGTGACAGTTGCTATTTCAATCACATTTTCTGAGAATCTATTTTCAAATCTACTTATTTCACTTGATTTACTCAATTTCGAATACATTCCTTTCATAGCCCACAGGCATAAGTACTTTGTGAGTTTTCCTGTTTTATTATAATTGGTCATGGTAACGCCTATATAGAATTATAGCTATAATTCTATATAGGCTTTTTTTTCACCTGGAATTTTAAATTTATTTACATCATATTCTTTAATTATATATACTTTTATAGCTTCAAAATCTTTACCAAAAGCAAGAAATGGATTTTTTAAGAAATATATTATTTCTTCGTCGTCATAAATTCGGGCTTTAATTATTTCTTTGTCCGAGTGAAACGATAAATTGACTCCTTTGTAAAAATATTCGTAGTATCCTTCTTCATCCTGCTCACTCTTATCTTCAAAAGGAACAGATTCAATATAATATATATTCCCATTTACATTTATTGATTTCATACAGCATCACTCCCTTTTCAAGAATATTCATAAGAAATTAAATAATCTCTGTCAATCATACCAAAAATAAGGGATTTACTTTTAGAATTTATAAAAAATATATAGGATTAAATTAAAATCTTTATATTATTTTTCATATTACTTCATTATCTCTGTACAATTGTGTAATGTGTCACAGAAGTAGACATATTGCAATGAGTTGCAGTGAAGGGGAATATCCTTTGAGAATATAAAATAAGAAGATCAATCTAGAAAGACTATCTAGTTCGATCTTCTTTTATTGAATTTATAATTAATGCATTTTTACCCTTAAAATAATATAATCAACGGGTGGATTATTATTTACATCCTCAAAACTGGGTCTAATTTTAAAGTCAAATTCATTTGTTATATTTTTCAATGAATAAAGGTTTGTTCCATCTACACTTGTACGGGGGAGCAATGTATCCGAAAACGTAAAACGCATGAAGAATATGTTGCGGAACTATTAGAAAAATGCGGGTACGATATGCCGCAGAGGTTTTAGAAGTTCATGGCGATAATATCGAAGTTATAGGAACATACAAAGGCGCTAGAAATACCACAGAACACAAATGTAACTCATGTAAAAATATATGGGAGGCAGCACCAACAAATATTTTAAAAGGAAAGGGAGAGAAACATTATGTCAAAGTTATTACGTGAATTATCTAAACCGGATAGTGAGGCCCTGCGTTCCGAAGCACTAGAACAGTTGAAAGTTACTTCAGGTAAAATTGTTGTTTGTGATCCTCTTATTTTTAATGAAAATCACTTCGAACAAACAATTCAGCCAGGTACATATCCAATTGTTGCTTGGTGGCATAAGGAAGATGGAGTCATTGCTGGTGCTGAATTGAAATTGTCGGAGTCAAAAGCGGTAGGATGGAAGATGGCAACAAAACCAGGACAAAATGTAAGTGAACTGGAAGACGGATATATTTTTGGTTACCCAGTTGATACAGGCTTAGGGTGCTTTGCAGATGTTGAAGCAATTGGTAAGTTAGAAGAAATAGAAGACAGGTTACAACAAGAACTAGGAGAAGAATTTACTAGTTTGTATGATGATCTTATAGACGACATACTAACAGAACATGATGAAGATTGGGGAAATTGCGTGGTGTGTGAGGAAACAGGAAGTAATATCATTATATTCCGTTCAGGTTATGGAGATGGATTTTATCCTTCCTATTGGGGAATCGATGAAGCAGGAAAAATCGTTTCACTTGTTACTGATTTCCAAGTGCTACATGAGGAAAATTGAGGACAACATCAATAATGATATAAGAGTCAATATTTTTTCTTTTACAGCGTCAAATATTCCTCGTCTAATATTTGTAAATAACCCGTGGGATAATCTCCTTATGTACTACTGGTTCTGATAAATAGGGTTATATTCTTAAGTGAATATAACCCGTCATTAATTCTAGTTGTTTATTAACAGTTTTTTATTTAAATAATTTATTAACTCTATACATAATGGTTGATTTTAGTGTTACTAGTGCACTGTTTTATCGCGATACAAATGAACTTCAAATACCCTTTGCTCCAAAATTACTTTTTCTATGATTTCCTGGCGATTATATTCTACCTGCACCGTTTCACAGTTCCCCCAATGAGTAGGAGCAAATTTTTCATTTGACTCAAATACATCTAAAAGACGATTTAATATCTCTTCTTCTTTAAATGCTACTGTAGGATACATTGCGATTGTAAAATTATTCGGTTTCATTTTAATCCCCACTTTATTAGGAACGAGGTTATGTAACTATTTTCATTTATCACTGCCAAATAAGTTTGAATCCTTTCCCACTATTAACCATGTAACTTATTTAAAAACTCCGTAAAATTATTAGCAATATAGAATACATTTTCTCTCGCTACTTCCTCTACTTCTTCAGCCGTAATCCCTTCACTTTCCATCAATGCTTCCTTTTCCCATGCCCCTTCATGTTCCCAAAAGACGACAATTGGATCTTCTTCATGATTTTTATAATCAAAGCAAATTAAATTTCCTGCTGGATCAAATGCGAATGGTACCAATGCACTCGGTAATGTGTCATTGTAGTCATAGAATACCTCAATAATATTTTCATCATCATCCATATCATAAGTTAGTAATGTACCAAAAACTTTTCTCTTCTCCTCAACTTCAAATACTTCTGGGCTAACATGTGCTCCATTATTCTTCATTACACATTCTATATAATCTAAAGGAAAATGAATGCCCAACTCTTTTTCCACATTCTTTACATTTTCTCGCAATAAAGGCTTATCTGGTAATCTCCATTCTACTTTACTCATCTCTTGCCCCCCCACTGAATCTCCTCAAGTCTTTTTCTCATTTATATTTGTTTGTTCGCGCCATAAGCATACTTCTATATTTCGATACCTCTTCACATTTCCTCTATATCTTTCTACGACTATCTCTCAATCGAATTATAATTCGTTATTTTATTAATATTCAATATTTTTAATGTAGTGTTCCTTACTTGTTTAAACCGCTACTGAATTTTTCCGCATATAATATATCGAATTCAGTTGGTTCTATTTTTTGTTTTACAACATTCCCTTGTTCATCATACTTTTTAAAAGTCATTTCACGTCCCGCAATATATTCAGACTCATGCTTCTTCATTCCGTTTTGAAAAAATTCAACATAGTAGCCTTCAACCGCGCTTCTATTCATATTGCTGATTCTTTTTATATTTCCATCCATGTAAAACTCCACATACTTTCCTTGTTTCACACCATTTTCTACATAGAAATAACATTCTATATTTCCGTTCTCATAAACATCATAAGCTAAGCCAGTAAACAATTTTTCTTTACCATCAACCGCACACTCTACTATTCCTAGCCCATAAGGTCCCCCATATTCTAAACACTCTTCAAACTCAAGGCCATTCTGTATTATATACTCCTTCGTTAACACATCATTTAACATTTTCAATCCTCCTTTACAATATTAGCTAACGGTTAAGCTGTTATGTAAAAGTAAGTTTTTATCGTAATATACTTCTATTTTTATTATGTAATTTCTATATACAATGAGAGATATTTTCTAATATTCGTTTATAACGTATGCTATCCATTATAGGCCTTTAAGTGTTCAAAATTCATTTACTTCTCACCATATTTCATATTTGCTTTAGAGAAGTCCGCTTCACCAAATCTACAATCTGCAATATGTATTTTCTCTAAATTACAGCTTCTGAAATCAGCAAACTCAAAATCACAATCAAAAAACGATGCTCTCATACTTGTTTTGCCATAATATCCTCTGCCATCACCTCTGACAAATCAAAAAAATAAGGTCTACATTGCTCATATCTAGCCCATCTATTATTTCATCATTGTATTGAGATCGATTTAATATTTCCATGAATCTTATTCTATTATTCTCATTCATAACTGCGATCCCTTTTCATTTATCTTGTTAAATAATCCTTCCAGGCAACATTCGGAGAAAAAGATACTCCCATCCGATCCTCATCAAAGCTTGGTAGAGCCATTACTTGAGCTGGTTCTAAATATTTCATTGCAGATAGCCAACTATCAAGCAACAAATCCATATCAGATTCTAAAGGGTTGTGTAAAAGATCTATGCAAGTTCCACCCCAATTCAGTTCTGATACCACCCCTGGGCTATTTAATAATAATTCTTTATCAAACATGTCTAAAATATGACCACTCAAATATGTTCTAGCTCCTAATCCTAATGGACCATTCGGAAGAAACCTAACTGGTATGAGTTGAGAAGATATTTCCATCCACATTTGTAAGCGCTCGCGTTCGGTATTCCATGGATAGGACAATGGCCAAAAAATTTGAGTTACTCCAATACGAGGTTTCGCGATTTCTGCGATTTGATCAGATAACTCAAAAAAAGCAGACCATAATTTTTTAGGTATCGACTTATGAAACTCAAAGTTTAAAAACGAACGATGACTCCAGTTAACTTGAAAACTTCCTGTGTAGTTCACAGACTTATCACGATACAAGTGAACTTCAGATACTCTACGCTCTGAAATTACTTTTTCTAAAATTTCCTGACGGTTATATTCTACCTTTACTGTTTCACAGTTCCCCCAATGAGTAGGAGTAAATTTCTCATTTGACTCAAATACATCCAAAAGACGCCCCAGTATCTCTTCTTCATTAAAAGATACTGTTGGATACATTGTAATAAAGAAAAAATCAGGTTTCATGCAAATTCTCCCTTCAATATATAATTTTAACATTTAAATACATATTTTCTGTTATTTTCACATGTTTTTTCTGATTTTTAAATTCACTCCTCAATCGCCTAATGAACTAACAGATCCCCTTAGTTATTTTTCATTTTGCACAGTATGTATTAATTACGCACAAATAAAAAAACTACAGTCTAGTATATCACTGTAGATTCTTACATTTATTCTTCTTGATAATGCACTATATCATAGGGATAATGTGGTGTCTCTTTCAAAACTGCATTATTTTAAGTCTATTTATAGTACTTAATGCATCTTTCTTGGAAAGGAATTCTATCATCAAGCAACACCTCTTCTTGCAGGATTTTTGTTATATTCTCTATTTTCCCAATGAATAATGCGTAAAAGTCGCCCGAATTTGGATATAAAAACAGACCATATCCCTTTGGTGACAGTATTTTGTTGGCCATCTTGATCTTATCGGGTAAAAATTCATAATTAAATGCTTCTAATCTCTCAAGTTCTTCTTGTGTTGCTAATTCAATTTGGTGGGCAAATTCGTAATCAAGAATAAAATTGACAATTTCTTGGTATTGCTCACCTTTATAGTCAACGTATAAAAACTGTTTCGTTGTCAATCCATATTTTAATAGGTCTTCATGTAAGTTATAACCTCCTTGTTCCTTCAAAAATGTTTCCAAATCCTTGCTATCAGGAAATATAATCTGCGCTATCCCTTGATCAGGCATATTAGCTTCCTCCTTTTTTATTGAAATAATTCTCCATGCTTGTTAGGAATATATTCTGGGTAGTTTTTACGATAAAATTGATCGATCATCTGAAGCACGGGATCCCACTCAGGGTATGGCTCACGTTCTCTAAATACCATTTTTGCTTCTGGAGTATTCATCAGAAAATTATCGAATTGAGTAGGTACTGGCAACCCTAGTTGTTTCCTTACATGGATCAAGAATAAGATTTCAAAAGGATAAAATCCGTATCCGAAATCGCCAAATTCACCTAGCTGTCCGATTTCAGAAGCTAATGCAGAATGATACTGTGACATTATCGAAATTAGATGTTCTATTTCTTCTAAATCACCAGTCGACCAACGTTCCAGCACTTCATCATAAATATTCAGGTCTTCAGGGATTGAGCCGCATCGCAGTTCAGCTTCCTTAAACTTATTTTTCACAGCTAGATGCAATTTTTTATTCGTTCCCATGATGGTTTTATTTCTATACTGCAAGTACAGCTCTAGCAAAAACCAAATATGTCTATCCTCTTCATTGGCATCTATTAAATGTTCACCGAAGTGATGAGTCATAAAATCATATAATATATTTTCTTCTTTCTCCCATCCATACATTGCAAAATGAACTAATGTGAGGACGACTTCTCTAAACGTATACCCCAAGATCATTCCTGGATACCTGCTTGTATAGAGATCCTGTCCCATGCACTGGTAAAATAAAACCTTCTGCATGTTCTTTAATCCTTCTACATTGTTTCCACCGCTGATCAATACATCGTTTTTCCATAATGACAAGTGATATGAGGAAATTTTGCTTAGATTTATTAATAGTATGTGATCTTTCTCTGTTTCATTTTGCTCAACGATTTTCTCAATCTTTCTTCTACTGACATTATATTTATCTTTCACATCTTCAAATTTGATTCCATCCACAAAATTTTTGCTATATCTTTTAAAAGCCATTTCTAACTTTTTTTGGTTTATCATTGTATCCTCCCTATGAATTAATCTATTTCCTTCTTTAGCCTTTCCCCTTAATTCACTCTCACCTTCAACGAACTCATATATTTCTATAAAATTTGTATTATTTATCCATTCATATAACTTATCACCAGACACACTTTTCTGTTCAATCCAAACCTCGCATTTACACAGTGCATCTCTTTCAGTAAATTAAAGCAATAGAAACTATCTTTAGTTTTTCTTCTTCTCTTATTTTTTCCCACAACTGTTTGCTAAGTGAACATGTTCATTAAAAATGTTGTTGTTAATTTGTTTTTCATATTTCTTTAATTCTTCATTGATTTTACTGCCAGTTTTACTTTCAAAACTTTTCTCTAATTCTGCTGCTATATCTCTTAGACTTGTTTGTAATTCATGAAATGCCCCTATGTTTTTTTGAAGAGCATATGTATCTTCTTTTATAATGTCTATTGATTTAAACCCTACTTCTGTTTTTAACATCATACGCTGCATTTCTCTTTCAATCTGTTTTTTAGCAGCTTGTAACTCCTCAACTACCTGATCCGCTAAATCTCCTGTAACACTTTCGATTTGCTTTTCTATCTTTTTAATTTCCCCCATAAAATCCATCATATAATTCTCTCCTTATCTAAACTGAAAATTCCCCGCTAATTGATTATCTTTATCCCTAAGTGAATTTGCTGCATCACTAATTTCGTCCCCAAATCTACTTAAACTTTTTTGTTCTTTTCTTAAAAGATGAATTAATTCTTCTGCCATGTGTACATCGTGAAAATAGTCATTCCCACCTTCTTTCGTTTTAGCAATTCGTGAGATGGCTTCATCTATTTCGTATGCTTCTAATAGATGATATTTCCCACCTGGCCCTGTTTCATATTTTAATTGACTTTTCAACTTTTGAACCGCTTCAGCTTCTCTTCTTTGAAACTCTTCTATATTTTTTGCAATATCTGATAATCGATTACTGAGCATTTGAATTTTTTGTGCTTGTCTTATAATATCTTCAGGTTCTAATTTTAATAGGGGACTTCCATTTGAATGAAAGGATCCCATAAATGTATCTCTGCCGTGTCCGTCCATAGTTAAACGTGTAAAAAGTCCTTGTTTTGTATCGTTCTGTCTCACTGTGTATTGCTTACCAATTAGAGGTGCACCGAATTGAGTGTGGTTACCAATCGGGTCATTTTCATGTGTATAATCAGTTGCTTTATTTTCCATTTCCCCTTCATTTACTCGTTTTTTTGCTTCAGGACTTAGTACACCATAGGGATTCGGTGCAGCCCATGTAGTTGCATAACAATCTAATTCTGCAGCGATAAGGTCCGCTTCTGCACCACCTTTACTATGTCCAGTAGTATGAAGAGAAGAAGGGTTATATTTTGCTACGATGTCATTTTTTGCCCATTTTAATCCAGTATCAAATGATGTTTCAGAATCAGGTTTTATAGTTTGACTGTTACTTGGAGTAATTACTTTAGAATGTGTTTTAATTCCAAACGTAATCTGATCGATATCTGTTTCGAAATCTGCTAATTGCGTAGGCTCTGTTCCACGAAATGCTAGGATTATATCATCATAATGTGTTGCATTTTCATCATATTTGTCTGCTGGTACTACTGCGATAGCTTCTAATCCATTTTTTACTTTTTGACAATCTGCATCAATTGATTCTATAACTACCCACTTTTTACCATCTGCCATTTTTATTTCTTTACCTTTTTCTAAAACTTGGTCATCATAAACTTGATCTGCTAGTTCGAAATAATTTTCATCTGTCGCAATTGGATTCTTTTTAAATTCACCCATATGTTTCAACTCGTTTCATGGTATATTTTAACTATATTTAAATACAAGGGGATTTTCTATGAAGAAAAAAACGGTAATTATTTTATCCATTATTTGTATTATAGCAGGAGGGTATTTTACAATGGAATACTTAAAACAAAAAGAAGAAGAGGAAAAGTTTTGGAAAGTACAAGAAGCAAGGGTAGAAAAGTATATTCGTTATAATATTCAGGATGTAAAATCGATTACGTTTACAGAAAAGAGTGTAAGTCCTATGGGAGTCCCTAGATTAAAAGGCTATATAAATAATAATAAAGAATTAGATTTCATAGCTCGTATAAGTACAACTGAAAACTTTGAAGGCCAATTTACGCGTTCTGGGAAATTAGGAAAACTTATAAAAGACCCTGAAAAATCCGTATCCGAAATTGAAAAGGAAGAGAAGGAAGAGAAAAAACAATAGTCTTTGCCCTATTTTTGTCTTCCCTACCCCATTTTAAGAAGAATGCAATCGTAAGTTTTTCATAAGGAGATTTCCAATGAAGAAAGTAATCATTTTGGTTGTATCTGCTTTGTTACTCATGGCAGGAGGATTTTTTACTTTAGAATACTTAAAACATAAAGAACAAGAAGAAAAGTTTTGGAAAGTACAAGAAACAAGAGTAGCAAAATATATTCATTATAATGTTAAAGATGTAAAATCGATTACATTTACAGAACACGAAACTAGTCCTATGGGCGTTCCTAGACTAAAAGGGTATATAAATAATGACCAACAATTAGATTTTGTAGCTCGTATTAGTACTACTGAAAATTTCGAAGATCAATTTGATCGTTCTGGTGAGCTAGGAAAACTTATAAAACAACCGGAAAAATCCGTTTCCAAAATTGAAAAGGAAGAGAAAGAAAAGAAATAAGAATAGTCTCTGCACTACTCTTGTCTTCCCTATCTCATTTTAAGAAGAATGTAATGGTAAGTTTTTTATAAGGGGAATTTCTAATGAAGAAAGTAGTTATTTTGATTGTATCTGCTTTGTTACTCATAGCAGGAGTTTTTTTTACAATGGAATACTTAAAACATAAAGAACAAGAAGAAAAGTTTTGGAAAATACAAGAAGCAAGAGTAACGAAGTATATTCATTATAATATTAAAGATGTAAAATCGATTACATTTACAAAACAGGATGTAAGTCCAATGGGTGTTCCTAAATTGAAAGGGTATATCAATAAAGATGAAAATTTATGGTTTATAGCTCATATTAGTACTACAGAGGATTTTGAAGATGATTTTGGATGTTCTGGGGAACTATACGATAACTATGTTAAAAAACCAAAAAAATCCGTTTCCGAAATTGAAAAGGAAGAAAAGAAAAAAATCCAAGAGTAGTCTTTACGATTACTCTTTTGTTTTCCTATAAAAAATAAACCAAAAGTTGGTTATTTGTAATATAGTAATAGCCATTTAACTATCTATAAGATAATTTTTTTATATTTGATAACCATATGCCTATCAATCTCTTTATTTTAGTCTTATTCCTTTTCCAACCTTTATTATCTCTCATCCATCTTACGTTTTATGTATGCAGCGATTTCTATTCTCTTGTTTAGCTATGTCTCTTACATTTGCAGAAACATGAATTATTCAACCAAAGATTTATAATCACTCTTTACATTTTTTAATTCTTCTATTACATTATTTATTCTTATCGATAAATCTTTTATTTCCTCTACTGTCAATTCACCTTCTGCCTCTTGAAGATTAAACATACTTAGCCTCTTTGTTATACCTTTAACACGCCCAACAAAAACCATATGATGATTGACTGCTATTTCTCCTATGGCAATATCAACGATAACATCTTCAATCTTTCCTAAATTATCAAATTCATCCGCTAGCTTTGCTATAGCATATCGATACCCTCTCTCTTCATCTAATAACTCTTCATACGCCTCCCGGATTGCATGAAATAATTCATTATACTCCCAATCTTTCATACATCCTCCCTCAAAAAAATCCCCACGCTTATGTGAAAATAATCTTTCAACACAAATATGAGGACTTCCTTATTTCATTACTATACTTTATACATTTTATTCGTTAGAATCTTCGTCTTTCAATTTATATACTCTATCTCTTTTCTCATCACTTTTGACAAAAATAAGCTTTTCTTCTTTAACAAAACCTTCTAACAGTAAGCATACTTGCCCGTATGCTTTAGGCTTATTCGTTGTGAATCTCTCATCTGATATTTTACCAGCTCGTATTAATTGTTCGCATAACTCAAGTGCACTTATTTCTTCAGAATTAATTAATTCTAAAATATCCTTTTGTAAGGGCGATAAAAGTACGGGAATCTCAGTTACCTCCACCTTTTCTGGTTTGTTTTCTTCTTCAAATAAATCTTCGAATGAAATTTGATTCATACTTCTTTTCCTTTCTAACGATTGATTTGTATAACATGAACTGAATCCTATAGCGTATGTATTATTATGTATTTACCTTTTTTCATAAATCTCAAACTCATGTACATCGTTTCATATAGTATATTTCGATTATACCAAATATACGTTCTGTTTTCTATTGTAGAATTCGTTATAATAGGAATGAAAGTAATAATGAACATTTTCTCGTTGTTAATTGTATACTCTCTGTAAAAAAATAGAAATAAAATTTATAAATTTGTATAATAACATAGTACGAGTAAAATTTTATTATAGAAAGGTTCTGGTAATATGTTAGGTATTCATGTTGAAAAAACAAAAGATGAACTAATTATTTCATGGCAATTCTCTAAAATTCATATTCCATTATGTGAAATCACTGAGGTAACGGAAGATAATACATATGCTGGTGTTGAAGAAAAAAGCGCAATCCGAATTGGAACAGCATATGGTACAACTGATCGTATTTTAATTAAGACAGTAAAACAAAATTATTTATTATTCACTACTAATAGAGTAACCATTTTAAATAAAATAAAAGCTTAATTGTTTTTCTTCCTATATTTAAGCGTTAAACACTTTCATTCTATTATAGGAAACGCTACAAAAGGTTCGTTGATTACTCCTGCTCCTAATTCGGAAGCATATGGTGAAACTATATAACACAAACACCCTAGCTCTTCGCTAGGGTGTTCTTAGTTTTATCTATAATACAGTAGTTCTACAATTCTTATTTATTTTTATGAACTCCTTGTAATTGACTAAGAACCTCATTGGCAGTCCTCTCAAATCTTTTAGGGTTATCAGCAATAATTTCATTAAGTAAATTAATTATCGTTAGTTGTATATCATGATTCATTCCTACAAGTACTTTAGCATACTCACTTCTACATAAATCACTATTTAAAATTCTTTTGTTTAGTAACATTGCCCACTCTTTTGCACTCTCAACCATTTTTGGTAAAGCTCTAGGCATCTCTGTTAGATATTTTCCCATTTCAAAATCTTCAATAAAATGAACTAGACCAAACATAACTTCTTCCTCTTGTGTTTCATCCTCAAATACTATACACAACTCTTTAATAAGCTTCTCATCATCACAATCTGCTAAGTTTTCTAATACACTGTCAAACTCTTCACATTCCGATTGATTTTTTAAAAATCTACAACTATATAATCTCTTAACCTCAGATTGATAGTCCATATAAATTTCTCCTTTTAAATAAATTGGATAATTAAATTAATATGATCATTAGTTTTCAACTTTTCTATTACATCAATATATGGCTTCCATCTCAAGTTTACATTTTTAAATATTCAGCAATTTCCACTTCTCCTCTTTCAATAGCAAATTCGTAAGCTCCCATCTCTTTCATAGTATCCCCTGTATACTTTACAGTACTATCAATACCATTCTGAACAAGATACTTTACAATATTAAGATGCCCACCATAAATCGCTGAGAATAGAGGATTTCTATTTGGGTCACTAACATCTAATATTGCACCATTATCAAATAAGTACTCTACAATACCAATTTCACCTTCACTAGCTGCATGTGCAATAGGCGCTGACTTTGGTACACCTTCATTAAGGTTAATATCCATACCAGATTCAACAAGAAATTTTATCATATCCAGTTCACCAGCTCTAGCTGCAGCATGTAGCCACGTTCCATAAGGCGTTACAAAATCAAGCAACCTTTTATCAGTAATAATGATCTCTTTCGCTTGTTCTATAGCCCCTTTTTTAATGAAATCATAGATTTTTATCGCTTTTCCCTTACTTTCCATAGAATCCCCCTGCACTATTTTCATCTAGATTAAACAGTTAGACATTGACTACGATACATTTAGCTAAGTGCTGCTGAGAGAGCAGATTTAAGCATAGTATCAAAATCGCAAAAAGTTTCCATATGCTCGCCTGAAGGCTTGTCTAGTTCAACAAATTTCTTTTTGGAAACATTATAACAATACCAAGCTATATCTGAATCTCCGAAAAAAATCAGTTCATCTTCGTCTTTAATTGATTCCCATATTTCATTAGCATCAAAAAAACTATCTACCTGATTTATTGGCTTAAAATCTAAAAAACTTTGGTCAATCCCATATATTATTAATCCATTAAATTCAATTCCATTAACTGTTTGTAAAAATTCATAGTACTGCTGTGGCAGGACATCTTCACCAAATTTTTCTACTACAGATTTACGAAATTTTGATAACTCCTTTTCGTTGATAGGTAAATTGAGTTTTCGATTTCGTTTCTTTCCTATTTTGGATATATGATTAATCTTCTCTCTCCACATAACTTCACCTTCTAATAAATATTCAATCCTTTTTTAGGCTAGAATTACACAAAGTTATCCTCAATAGTACGCCCCATTACAAGGATTGGTTTCAAATTGCCCATTGCTTTTGGCGTGCTATTCAAATATTTTTGGAAGCCACTCTAGCTAGTATTAACCATATGATTTATCTAGATTGATATTTTAATGAAATATATTAAAGCTATTTTCATGATCCTACACGCAAACTTTAGAGTTATTTTATAATTAAAGTATTAAATAACCTCTTTACAAATCAAATCAACTTTTTCAAAATATTGTTGTGGTTGTTTCTCACTTATTTCTTTCAAAATTTTAATAACGCCTTCTTTATTTGTAGTTTTAGCCTTCTTCAATACATTAATAAATGGAATAATAAAATCATCTGAAGCTAGAAGACTTCTATAGAACCTTTTAGCACAATATTTAGCTTGTGGCAAAACAATACTTATCCCTTCAATAACTTTACTTAAACCATCTTCAACTCCATTTTTTTCGATTATATAAAAAATCGATTCAATTAAATCACCAACAATCGAAGGTTCATCTATTTCATCATGAAATGCACTGCATAGATCAATAATTACTTTATTATCTGCCTTTTGCAATATTTCATTTAAGATTTCTTCAAATAGCTCAATGCTATCATCTTCATGCTCCAGAAAACGTATTCTTTTTAAAATAGATATCTTTTTTTCTAATGACATTTATTTCCCTCCATACTTTGAGTAGAGTTTATTGAAGAGTTTCAAAAAATTCATAGTTTAATAAAAGAATTAACTTCTAGAATACAAATCTATCTTTAGTTATTAATTCAAATAGATTGTTAATTGATTTAACCATTCTTCAAAATTATCGGCTTCCTTAGTTACACCATGTTCTTCATGAAAATAAAAGTAAACTCCCGTTTGCTGGCTCTCTTTTGAATGAAGACAAAAGTAATCTCCATTACCTATACTATAAAAAGGGATTAGTTCGTTTTTCCAAAAACCTTCTTTCATTTCATAATCATAAATAAATTCAATAGTATCATTTCCGTTCGTCTTACCACTAGAAACATTTAAAATATCCCCTGAAAATACATATTCAGACATTAGTTCAATAAAGCATTTAAATTCTTTAGGAAATTGACATCCAAATTTTTTCTCCAGTTCCCTCCAATCATTATCTGAAGGGGAATCTAAATCCTCTAATTCTTTATCTAACATACTGTCTAATAAGTTTGCAATTTCATCTTTTCCCACAAACTATCCCCCCTTATACTAGAAAAAAGGCTGAATTCTATTTTATTTACAAGTATTCTCTCGATTAAAGTCAAATGCTACTGAATATGTGTTTTAAAATCTTCTATTGACGTTGGGCGTATCATTGGATTATTTTCTATTTCTTATTCATCATTTTTCTCATCAGATTCCCATACTAATTTAAAACGAAATCCTTTCAATCCACTATTTGTAACTCTTTCTTTAAAAGCATCTGATACAAATATTTCTACAGATGTAATAGGGAGATCTCCTAATGAATGTTGCGTGTTACCATTACGAAATATATGCTGATTTTCTACTTTTTCTGGGATAAAGATAAACTCATCATAACCACCGTATTTAGTAGAAACTGATTTTTTATGATCCACACACTCAAAAATATTCGTTACATTTACAGCATAACAACTATATGTCTCATGCAATAGTGGCAAACACTCTACTTGATCCTCTATTAAATCATTTAAAATATGTATAGCTTTTTTTGTAAAAATAGGTGGGGTAGGAAATGACTCTCCTTCAAAACTTAACAAATCAGCTTTTTCCATATGTTTATATGTTTTCATTTGAATAGGTTTCCATGTACTAAGCATAGGTATACCATTAAATCCATCTTCAAATACTTCTTGTCCATTTTTATTACACGTAGTTAATTCATCATTGCCTAATAAATTTGTTAGTTGCCATATCTTCATAATAGCTCTCCTTATTCTTAAACATTGCAAAACTTCTCCCTTATTTGACCACTTCTTGTTTTTCCTCTATCACTATCTATTAGTTAATTCTTTGGCGATTGTTTCAGCTTTATGTAATTCTTCTAATAATGTATGTGGATAATCATTGTGACTGTCCATATATGCACGTACGCCACCCACAATGGTTATTCCCTTAATATCCTCGTTATTCTCTAATATTTCTAACGCTTTCTTATATCTTTTATATATTAATTGTAAAATACCACTATTAATATCTTTCACATAGTCTTTCTCCAACTTATGTATCACGACTTTTACTTGTTGAATTAACTGCCTTTTCTTGTTCACTATGTCCTCCTATTTAATTATCATAAATTTTATTTCTATTTTTCACCACTCCAACAATTGCCTTTCCTCAACTATTACTTGTATCTAGTTCTATACATCTATTCCTTAGTAACATTTCGTTTACCAACCAGTATGTTACTAGGAAAAGACCCTCTTTTGAAAAAACGAATCAAAAGAGAGCCTTTCTTTATGACTATATTTCCTATCCATATCTTCTGTCTAAAAGACTATTTAATTATTATGCATTTCTACGTTTCATAAATAATATTGCTCCAAGAGTTAATAACAAAAGACCGGCCCCGACTGAGAACCACGTAAAGTACATATTTCCACCTGTAGCTGGTAATGTTCCAGCTTTTGATGTTTTTCCTGTTTTAGGTTGCTCTAATTGCGGCTTTTCCTGCTGTGTTTTTTCTAATTTTTCCACTTTGAACTTCACTGTATGGTCCGCATCTTCAATGTCAACGTTGATTGCTACTAAGATATCATCTTGATATAGTTTTTCAAATACTACTACTTCTTTACCTTGTAGTTTAGAAGCATTAAATGTGAAATCAAGTGTGATAGAACCATTCTTCTCTTTTGCAGTAAATTTAGATTCTACTGCTACTTCTTTACCGTCAACTAGTAAAGGTTTCTTTGTTGCTTTATCCATTAGTTTACCTTTTGCTACATATTCTTTTCCTACGATTAAGTCTTTGTATTCCACTTTATCTTGGATCGTGACAGATTCGTTTGCATGTATCTCTTTTCCACCATCTGCTTTGTTTGTTGCTGTTGTTTTGATTGTTGGTTCTACGAATCGAACTGTTTGCCCTACATCGTTAATGTCAGATTGAACTGCCACTAAAACACCGTCTTGATATACCTCTTCAAACACTACTACTTCTCTTCCTTGCTGCTCTGCACCAACGAAAGGAAAGTCTAGTGTTACAAAACCATTCTTTTCTTTTGCTGTAAACTTAGTCTCAGCTGTTACTTCCTTTCCATCTATTAATAATGGTTTGTTCATAACCTTGTTCATTAATTTACCTTTTACAACATATTCTTTTCCTACGATCAAGTCCTTATATTCCACTTTATTTTGGATCGTGATGGAATCTTTTGCATGCATCTCTTTTCCACCGTCTGCTTTGTTTGTTGCTGTTGTTTTAATTGTTGGTTCTACAAATCGAACCGTTTGCCCCACATCGTTAATGTCAGATTGAATTGCCACTAAAACACCGTCTTCATATACCTCTTCAAATACTACCACTTCTCTTCCTTGCTGCTCTGCACCAACGAAAGGAAAGTCTAATGTTACAAAACCGTTCTTTTCTTTTGCTGTAAACTTAGTCTCAGCTGTTACTTCCTTTCCATCTATTAATAATGGTTTGTTCGTAACTTTGTTCATTAGTTTACCTTTTACAACATATTCTTTCCCTACGATTAAATCTTTGTATTCCACTTTATCTTGAATCGTGATGGAATCTTTTGCATGCATCTCTTTTCCACCATCCGCTTTATTTGTAGCTGTTGTTTTGATTGTTGGTTCTACGAATCGAACCGTTTGCCCTACATCATTAATGTCAGCATGAGTTGCCACTAAAACACCATTTTCATATAGTTCTTCAAACACTACCACTTCTCTTCCTTGTTGTTCTGCACCAACGAAAGGAAAGTCTAATGTTACAAAACCATTCGTTTCTTTTGCTGTAAACTTAGTCTCAGCTGTTACTTCTTTTCCTTCAATTAATAATGGCTTATTTATAACTTTATTCATTAGTTTACCTTTTACAGTATACTCTTTACCAACAACTAAGTTAGTGTACTCTACTTTGTCTTGGATCGTGATAGACTCCTTTGCATGCATCTCTTTTCCGCCATCAGCTTTGTTTGTAGCTGTTGTTTTCAATGATGGAATCTTTTCAATTTCTGCGCTAGCCTTTGGTAACATTAAGTTAAAGAAAAGAGATATGACAGAGAGTAAAGCTAGAATCCTAATTACATATTTCCTCCCCATATTTACAACCTCCTGTTTGATTTAGATTACAAACATTTAAAATATTCTTACCAAAACACAATTCCATTATAAAACAAATAATTACATACTTTAACATTTTATTTTAATTTTCCGAATTTTGATTATTGGGATTTGCCAATGACTTGTTATGAAATGAAGCGTATTTCCTGAAACAAACTAGGAATTACGTGCTCGATTTAATTTATACATGAAAGATGATTCGGTGAGAATCATTGAGGAAAATAGATTGTTGGCAAGAGTAAACGATGAGTTGTGTGTAACCATAGATAATAAGTATAAAAACGTATGAGATGAGATATTCGATACAGTAAAAAATGAGACACCTACCCTATGATAGGACAGCTATCATAGGATATCTATTTTCAAACACCTTATATCTATAACCCTAGTAAAGATCATTTTTGTGTATGAATATATTCTCTAATTAGTTTCACATCACTTTCTCTCTTTTCATCAGGAGAAACTCTTAACTTTTTATACTTCCATATAAGTAATCTCTCATAATAATTATAATTATTTTCTTCCTCTAATAAAGTATAATCAAATTCAACATCAAACTTACCAGTAGAGTATAACTCAAATGTTATATTAGTCCATGGTTCCTTCTTATTTCTTTTAAATTCTTCCCATAACTCTCTAAAGATACTGTCAAGAAGATTTAATTGGTGATCAGTCTCATCTTCATCAATCCCTTCCATATCTTCAATATCTAAACTGTATATCGGTTCCTGCTTATTTTTTGGATAGTAGAAAAATACCGTCGAATCACTATATTCATCAACTTCTGAATATACCATTACTTTTTCCCACGGTTCTGGAATAATACTGTTTAACTGCATAACTACTTTTTGATAAATACTTTCCACGTTCTCTACATTCATTTACTTTACTCCCTTACAGTAATATCCTTTTGTCAAAATAATAAATCTGAAAGCCTCTTTATCTTGCCTCCAGTTTCTTCGTTCATTATTCTATTGGACCTATAAATTGAGTAATGAAATAAACATGCTCGATAAGTTTAACCTTTTGTAAGTTTTCTACTTTTTCTGATCCACCTAATGGAAGTAACGGTGTGTAACCAAAACATTCATCAATTTCAAGGCTTCCGTACCTGTGTATTGCCTGTTTGTAAGGCATCCAATCCAATACTTTCTCTAAAAAATAGTCATCTTTCGTATTTTTAAAGAAAAACTTAAATTTTCCACCTGCTACATCTACCGTACCTTTTCGATACTTAAGTAATAATAAATAGTTATTTTCCCACACAAGAATATCTCCCATACCTGTTGTAAAAACCGGGATAGCCTCTTCATAACGGATATAACTTTCCTTTAATATATCTAAGTATTCTTCTGGATTTATCAACCTTAAATATCCGTTTAACATACTTCCAAATCCATATTGTTTCCATAAAGCTATTATTTGTTCAGGAACTTTACCTGTATACTTTTCAACAATCTCTTGTGACGACTTTTCGAAACATATAAAATCACTTATCTTTTCCATAGTATCTCCTTATCACAATTTCCCTAAGATTGAATTTACTTGTTCTAAATATAAATCTGGGTCGTCCTCTCTTATCTCAAGAAGAATTCCTTTAATTATTTGCTTTGTTGAACTATTTATATTTTCTAAAACATTCATATACGATACGACTAAACCTTTTGAATGTAAAAGTGTCCGATGAATTCTTTCCGCCCAGAATTCTGCATGAGGTAACATTTTAGGAATACTAATAGCTAATTTGTATAGCCCTTCCTCTACCCCGGAATGTTCAGCAATATAAAAAATCGTTTCAATAAGGTAGTCACCCGCTGATGGCTCAGCAATATCATCCTCAAAAATTATACAAAGATCAGAAATTATATCATTTGTCCCTTCATTCGCTAATTCATTGAGAATACTCTCAAAAACTTCAATATCATCCCCTTCATTCTCTAGAAAACGCATTTTATATAAAATGGAGATTTTCTCATTAAAATCCATTTACTTCTCCTCCTTTTTACAACATCGTTATTATAATTTATCACATATTTTCACATCATTATGTTCATAATACGTTCAATTAATCTATTATAATAAATTATTACTTTCTAATAACTGATACCAATCATCCTCTTTACTACCAACAGTTTCACTAATCCCTCTAAATTGAACAAACTTATTACCTAATTCACAATATTTTTTTCCTACATAAAAATGTTGTAAGAAATTATTAAAATCACCATATGATTCAATAATAAAATTTTGATTACTTAAATCTCCATACAAACAAGAAACTTCTCCATTCATCTTATTAATAAACAATGGATACCTTTCAATTTTCCCTATACAAATCCACTTATCAGCACCACCTGGCATGTCCTCCGTATAAAATTGAATACTTTCGCGTTTTAGATGACCATATATAGTAATTACTCCACCGTTCAACCTTTCATATTTTTTTATAATAAAATTATAATCTTTCAATGGGCCTTCTTCTAATTTTTCATCAAAAATTTTTTCTACCTCTATAATTTCACCAATAAGCAAACAAAATGGATTATTACCTAAAATATCCTTAATTAATTCTATTTTTTCTAATACTGATTTCTCCATTTTCTCCTCCCATTCATTATCTATCTAACTAAAATATAACTATTACTGTACCCCTTTTAAAGGTTATTATTTTTCACTTCATCAAACCACTCATCAGCAATATGGCTAGCTGTTTTAACTTCGTCATTCGTATATACTAAATCATACTTATATTGAGCTTTAAACTTGCCACTTTGAACATCATATATCAATTTCATCTCAGTTAGCATGTCACGCTCATACCCTCTGCATAATTCTTCAATTTTCTCAATATCTTCACATATAATGCGCAATGCCATAGACTGTCTTTTGATAGACACATCATATCTGCCGCCTTCATCTTCCAATGCATCATTTACTTTATGACGTTCTACATACTTATTGTTAATGCAATAAAAGAAACTTCCCGAAATAATTCCTTCCTCACGCGAAGCATAAACGTACACTTTATCCGCTCTATCTTCAACATATTCCATGCATATAGATATCATATCAGCTTGCAATTCACTAAACTTTTCCTCAAATTCTTTCATACTACTTTTTCACTCCTTAGATTAAAATTCAAATGGCAACGTCTTGATACCCCACTTCAGCTACTTTTTCATTTAGTAGACGTATTCCTAGTCCATTCTCTGTATCCCACGTACAATCGAAAGTTATCCCAATATCTCGCTCTTCATGAATATCTCCATATGGGACTACAATTCCAACTAAAGTGATTCTCCTAAGTAATTGGTCAATAGTTTCGATATACGGATAATTTTCATTAAATCCAATATCATACCCTAATTGTTGACGCTCTTGCTTGTAAAAAAACTTGCTGCAATTGTTCCCAATTTTGCAATAATGAATTATAAGCAGTATATTGTCCTTCATCAAACTTACCGTCTTCTTCACCTTTTACTATCAATGCTATTTCAACTTCTTTTCCACAAAATTCAACGTTAATGTCCTTAACCCATCCATATGTATACTCAATCTCACCAAAAACTGCATCATTTATAATCATTTTTAACTCTCCCTATTTACTCCCTTGGATCCATATCGATTTCTCTATTCGTATGAAAGTTACCCTCTGATATTAACTGTTTTTTCCAGTAGTTTCTATACTCAGTATAGTACTATCAATTGCTAATTTTTCAATGAGTTTTTTCGCCTTCCCGTATGGAAATCTCTCTACTAATATATAAGGCAGATTTTTTGAACCCTTTAGCAAATCAATTGCGGAAATCTCAAGCCCTAATACGTTCTTTATTCTTATTACATCTTTCAAACCTTCACTAGGAGTTTTCACTAACACTATATTACAAATATCAGACGACTTATGTATCGTTTTCTGTTCTATTTCACTTACACAACCACTATTTACCCATTTTTTAAAATCAGTGGTAATTACAGTAGCATGGCTTGGATTCATGTCCCCAGAATCAGTTACTACCACCTCTTTTTCCTCTGCATGTTGAGCCATTAAAAATACATTACCCCCACCGTCATCACCAATTGAGACATACCCCCTCGCATACTCATCTACTTCCCAAACCTCGTTCCTTTCTGCAATATGCTCCGTACCATAAATAAGTAACCCACCACCTATTGAAAAGCCATTTGTACATCTCAATAATTCCTTATATACATTAGGTAATGTAACATTCATGCGATTTTCTACTGCTTGAATTTCAATATCACTCGCTGCTGACTTTTCTATCAAATCTGGAATATTAAATAAATTAATCATTTAATAATCCCTCCTAAACTATCAAGATATTTAAACGTATCGCCTGTCCTCTCTCTATAATCGTTTCGCAATAGAGTTCATGAAATTCATAAAGTATGTCGGTATGTAAGCCTTCATTTTTAATTTGGTAAGTAGACAATCATTTTCCCTTTCATGTACTCACCTTTCCATCCTCCCATTTTATACACCTTAAATACCTTTTCATAAAAATTATCCACTTTTCCATTTACTAAACGATTTAGTGCACACATCTCAAGATCTCTTTCTACTTCTTCAAGAATATTTATATGATCAATAGAAATAAACGCCTGATAATAATTATAGTTATCAGAAAAAACTTCATATAACATCTCTTTTTTTGATTCCATATTAGGGTTATAAGTTCCTTCTAATAATTTTGCACTTTCATCCGATTTCATATCATCCCAAACGATTTGGGTAACATCCAAATCTTGAGACCAAGCCAATTCCTGTGCTTTATCAAAATCATGAATCATTTCAATGTCATGTAATAATTCATGTAACTTTATATCATTCCTATCAAATAAGCTTCTTTTTTGTATATACTCGATAACTTCCTCAACTAACTTAGTATTTTCACCATACTTCATCCCTGTATCCACCTTCCGCGTCCTTCGTCCTTCAGTCCCATTCTCCATACTGTATTCACTTATGGATATTCATTTGAATTTCATTGATTTTTTGTAAGTATCTTTGCTCATGCAGAGCTGCCTCGAAACCCAATGCCCTAAAGTCTAATCAAAAACAACTCTTAATCCTAGGTTTTACAATAAATAAAAAGAATCCATTTTGAAAAAAAGATTGATCAAAATGGATTCTTCTTCAGCAGATTTTTTGTTTCGGCTTTATAAAAATTCGAGCATTTTCTGCCTGTATTGCTCCATTCATCGTGCTTGATTATTCTCTTAAAAGTGAAGAGTTTCTATTAAACTTTTTTAATATACTCATACACTTCTTTAGGTTTTATATTAAGCATGTGAGCAATCTCCGTTATTTTCTTTCCTTCTTCCTTCATCTTTTTTACTTTTATCTCCATTGTTTGCTCATATTCTTCTGCAATATCAAATAATGGACTTAATAAAGAGTGCCATATTTCAAAATCAGTAAATTTATTTCTTTCCAAAAACTCATTTAGCAATATTTCCAATTCTTTAGTTTGTATCATTCTTTTACCTTCTTGTTTCTCAGTAAGAAAATCACCTATATCTTTCATAAAATTAATAAATGAGTCCATCGAATCTGCAAGAAAATCGCCACCACTCCAACTGTCCATTCCGTGCATGATGGAAGATATAGGGTATCTTTCCTCACTTAAATCAATAATAATTGGATCTCCACACATCGTTTCATATGCAATAACAATCCAATTTGCGTCCCAAGTATCTTCCTCATCGGTTACAAGGGAGTTTCCATCGGTGTCAATACTGTATCCTACTTGAAATTCATCTAATTGCTCAAAAGAACATACATCAAAATTTACATACTCTCTAATTTTTTTATGTTCTAAGTTAATAAGTTCTAAATTTCTCTTTATCTCTACTTTTTGATGATAAGAATTAAATTGTATCATTGTCATTTTTACTACATCCCTATTTATACTTTATATGTATTCTTTTGTATCTGGTTGTTTACTAACAAACTAAGCCAAGAATATTAATAATAGATATTGTTATTTTTTCTTTACCTCATATGAAGATTCTGTATATACAGTCAAAATAAAGTAATTTATATCCGAATATGTATTTGCAGGACTACTATGCCGAGGGTATAAATAAATTGTTTATAAGATCTGTGAAACCTCCTTTAATATTTCATCTTCCTAACTTAGAAACTCCCGATATCATTTTAAAATCCTTCAATTTAGTCGATTGGAGATTATTTCATTAACTCTTTAAAAAAATCAAATACTCTCCATCCTCTATACTAAAACATCTACCTCTAGATTTCTTATTAGCTATCTCTAAATACCCTCTAGCTTTAGAGAAATCTCCTACTTCATAAGCCACCTTGCCAGCCCAAAATTCTCGTTCGCCTGTATCTCCTCTTTCAGGATCTGCGACAAATATTTTATCAACCCATTTTTTCATCCGTTCAACATCACTTAATATAATCGAGATATCTAAAATACCCCATATTATTAAAAAACTTTCATCATAAGTTATTTTATCATTTGGAAGCTCTCCCCATGCTTGCTCCAATAAAAAAACAGACTCTTCTAAATTCCCTTTATCAAACTCTTCATTACTCTTATCCATTAATTTTTGTATAAAGATACCTTTTTCACCTGTTACATAAGCCATTCCTATCTACCTCCAAAATTACCTATGTAAAAAAGCACCTTTTGTCTTTTGAAAAGAAAGGCTTTTCTTTACTTCAAAAAATACTTTAATACATTTAATCCGGTGTAATATATATACGTGGTCATTACATTAAATTTCTAATCTTCATAAATTACCGACCCTATATACTTAAAGTTCCTACTATCCAGTTTTGCTTCTTCAACAAGTTCTTCATACTCAAAATCATATAACCTAATGACAGTATTGTATTGTTCTTCTAAATTTTCACCATAAAAGTCTATAAGTTCACTTATAATTAATTCAGAATACGAAGCATTCTGTAGTAATTCAGACAAAGACGATGTAACATGTTCATTATATGTACATTCTAATAAGTCTTGGTTATACTCAATGAAATCTATTTGAAAATCAGTCATAAAACACGAAGGGATTCTGTTCCCCTCATTATCATATTTTATTTCTACATACTTTCTTAACACCATTTTGCTAGTACAATTTCCAAACCAAAGAGAAACAACTCCTGGACTTTCCATATTAATCCTCCTTTCCAATTTTTCTATGTTCTAATAGTAATAAATTAGGCACACTGTTTTAGATATAGTGTAATCAGCTTCTTAAATTCTTTTTAAATATTTCAATTATTCACCAGTTAAATTATTAATAAATCTTATTTTTCCATTTTCAGAAACTAATTGTAAATCACTACCTATTGGTAGCTCGTATATTCCCAGAATGGCCAGTTCAATATTTGCTACGGCATTAAAATCACACAACGCTAAATTTTCAGAATTATTAATATAATCATCATCATCAATTTTCGAAAATAATTTCCAACCATCATCTGCTGCTTCTATTAAATTTTCTCTCAATATCCGTTTCAATTTTCCTGTTTTATTAATTATATTTTTTGAAACAATACAGGCACCAGTTTTTTAATAATTTAATAGGTTTTTTTGATTCATTTTTCCCCATTCCTCTAATTAATTATGAAATAACCCTTTCATTTTAACTTTCTATTAATCATGTAATTTACTTAAGAACTCTGTGAACGTATTAGCAACAAAAAATACATTTTCCCTTGCAACTTTCTCTGCTTCTTCTGTTGTAATCCCTTCACTTTTTATTAACACTTTTTTCTCCCATGCGCCTTCATGCTCCCAATAGATGACAATTGGATTTTCTTCATGATTTTTATAATCAAAACAGATCAAATTTCCTGAAGGATCAATTGCAAAAGGAATAACCTGATTAGGAATTGTTCCTTTATAATTTTCATAAATCTTTAATATATTCTCTATGCGTTTTTCATCATAAGAAAGTAACGAGCCAAATACCCGCTCTACTTCGTTTACATCAAAAGCTTCGGGTTCTGCACTTGCACCATTATTTTCAAGTACACATTCAATATAATCTTGTGGAAAATGAACGCCCATTTTTCGGGCTACCTCTAGCACATAATGCCGACTAACAAGTTTATCTGGGTTATCCCATTCTATATGACTCATCTAATACCATCTCCCCATAATTTATTTTCATCTAAGTGGTTGATACCAATTGCACTTTATCTGGAATTTGGTATTATCGCTATTCTACAAATGAATGCTCAAACTTTCATGAGTTATTAATTCAATTTAAATATATCTATTAATTTTGATTTTTTAAAGGTTATTATTTTTCACTTCCTCAAACCACTCATCAGCAAAATCATCCGCCGTTTTTATATCATCATTTGTATGGATTAAATCATACTCATATTCAGCTTTAAACTTACCACTCTTAGCATCGTATATTAATTTCATCTCAGTTGGCATATCTTTTTCGTATTCTTTGCATAACATTTCAATTCCTTCGATATCTTCACTTATAATTTGTAGAACCTGAAACATTTGTTCTGGAGATACATCATATCTTTTTTCTCCATTTTCCAATGCATCATTAACCTTGTGACACTCTACATACTTATTGTTAATGAAATAAAAGAAACTACTAGAAATCATATCTTCTTCACATGAAGCGTACACATATACTTTATCAGCTCTATCTTCAACATATTCCATACATATGGATATCATATCAGCTTGCAATTCACTAAATCTATCTTCAAACTCTTTCATACTACATTACACTCCTTTTATAAAATTTTAAATTTTGCATTACCTGGCTTACCACCTATATTGTAAGTAACTATAAATTTGTATAGACTCATATCATTCCCAAAGTATATTACATCAACCTTAACTGTTACTTCTTTTGGTGATTTTTCTTTTAAAGCTGCAGCTCATTTATTTTCAACTTATTTATATTTCTTCAAATTCACATCAGTTAATTGCGAAACTAAACTTTCAATTTCAGGTGAACCTTCAAATCTATCACCTGCCAAATGTCCTGCATAATCTTGCCCTTTTACGCAGCTAAACATTTAACTTTTTAATAATTTAAGATACTTAGTATTCTTCGGATTCCCAAAACATCTACCTTCTGATTTTTTATTGGCAATACTAAAAAATTCTTTTGCGGTTTCTAAATCACCTAATTCAAAAGAAACTTTTCCTGCAATAAATTCCTTATCACCGGAATCTATACGTGCAAATCCAGTTAAAAATATTTTATCTGCCCACTCTTTTGCTTTTTTTAAATCATTTAGCATAAAACAAGTGGAGATAATATCCTTAACTAAATGGTAACTCTCTTCACAATAAATACCTTTAGGGTCAGGTATTATATCCCATGCCTCTTCTAATAACACAATAGAATGATTATAGTTACCATTATTAAATTGTTCATTGCTTTTTTCCAAAAGACTTTCGAATTCTTCTTTTATAGGTGATTGTAAAATGGCCATATTTATCCTCCTCAAATCATATCCTTAATCAATTCAAAATACTTATCATCCTCATTAAAAAAGAGTTTATAGCCTTCTAAAATGTAAGCTCTTAACAGATACTCCTTAGCTTTATCAAGCTCCCCACACTCGAATAAACTCTCTCCAAGCCTCAGTAAAATAAATGGATTTGAAATACCATCCGGACAGTTTCGTGCATTATATAAATTACTTTTTGCTTTCTCATACTCACAATTTAAAAAATAAGTATCTCCTAATGCTGTATAAATCCATGTACTTGTTTCCCAATCGGTCTTCGGTAACGGAACCAAATCCAGAGCAGCTATATAGCTCTCTATTGCTTTATCATCTTTTCCTTTTTCAACAAAAGCATCTCCTTTGTTACATAATCTCACAATTCGGTCATACACTTGATCGTTGAGTTCCAATATAAATCCTCCCAATAATTATTTATTTGTTGGCAAGTAGTTTTCATTTAACTTTGTACCTGCGAATCGATTTAAACTATCATGATCTAATACATAATTATTGGAGTCTAACATCCATTCTCTAACCGCTGGGGACTTCACTCCATAATGTCTACCTGTATGTACTATTCCACCATAAAACTACATCAGTTAAATGAGTCATATCTGCTTGATCTAGAGGATACCATTTATTATCACTTGCCATAAATTCTATTTCACCATCACGTTTTGTACGGATTTTTGATGAAATTGAATTTCCCATTCTTTCCATTTACTTCTCTCCCCGTATTGGAGCCTTTCCCAGGCGTATTCCCCAACAGGTCGATGCCATTTTCCATTTGATCTTGATTGATAATAGCCTTTAGGTACATTACCCGTACCCTATGTTGTAATCTTAAAATAAAAAGCACTTGTTGTCTTTAGCTGACAATCAAGTACTCAAAGTTCATCTCTTTTAAATAGCATTAATTTTGTAAGTTTTAGAGTACTATGGCACCTTTTATATGTATTGACAACTACTACGTAAAAACTTATGGGTTTATTGGTTTCATGCCCATTCCATGTGTTTATATTCACCACTATGTAAAATTTCATTTTGCCTAAGCTCGTACTTTGTTTTCTATTCTATCATCGTACATTGTACTCCATGATGGTACTACCTTCATGGGCTCTGAATTTCAGCATATCATCTTTCATGTTGTCCAAAGTAAATATCCATAAAAAGCACATCATTAATTCATAATTTAAAAATATCCTTGTTCAATTTCGCAAATAACTACTCGAAATAAAGGTTATAATCTATCTCAACCTTACTAAGACCATCTAGTACTTTCTCTACCCTATTAGTCAAGTCTACTATTTCTTCATGTGTCAGTTCGTTTGTAACATCTAAATCTTTAAACATACTTAATCTCTTTGTTATCCCTTCAACATATCCAATAAAGACCTTATTTTTGGATAACAATATTTCACCTACAGCAGTATCAACAATAAAGTCTTCTACCTTTCCAACATTTATATATTCATTAACAGTTCTCGCTATTGCATAATCATGTCCCCTATTTAATTTTAAATAATCATTATAGTCTTCGTTAATCACCTCAAATATTTCATTATATTCCCAGTCTTCCATGATATCACTCCTCTTTTATAGTTTAAGTCTTTCATCGTTATTGCGAATAACTTCCAATTCAATATTCTTATATTTATTAGCAAATTCAGCTATTACTTTGCTACAACTATCACACGTATCTATTTATCTAAATGATATAATTTTACCAGTAATATTTACAGCATACCCCAGTTTTAAAGCAATTTCATTCAAAAACATATACTCAATCTTACAATTTTTTATATCTGTTAAAAAACCAGCATCCATGGTCAATGGATACTGGCATAATATTCTTACGTATCAAACATATTATAACAAGTAAATGTAATACCTCTAGTCTTGTTCTTTTAATCCAATGTTTTCTCTTTTAATATCAAGTACATCTGAAACACCACATTCATCAAATTTTCCTATTAAATATTCATGTCCTTTTTGTAAAGCTTTGATTCTTTCTTCTGTATAAATAGGTATTAAAGTATAAAAATTAATCATTCTATTTTCTGAATCTACAAAACTTCTTACCTCTTTAGATCTACCGATTAAAATACATGATAATTCTGTATTAGAAGCAAATGGCATTGGAGGTTCTCCATTTGGAAGAATGACCCCTTCCTCTAACCAACCATCATATTTATGAGGTATGTGAGCAGCCATTCTCACCCACTTCAAAGGCCAATAATTATCTTTGTTCGTCAATTCTGTTTTGTTTATTGGCCAATTTGCAGGCAACTTTAATACTAATTCAGCATACTTAAATCCCTTACTGTCTTCCGAATCATCCATTGCAAAATCACTCATCCCAGTAGTCACAAGAGTTATAAAATCATGTTTTTTTGATGGCAATATAATTTGAATATCAATTGATACCTTACTACCGGGTATGATTTCACTGATAGTATCCTCAATGGGGCCGAATTGTTCTGTTATATAATCTAAAATCTCAGTTTTTTCATTTTCCCCAGTATCTTTATATGCCCCTCTTTTAGTAGCATCCAATAAATTCGCTATTTCTATTTGCCCTTGTTCATGTGCAAATGCTAACGCATTCATATTTTTCATATATTCTCCCGTGTACTTAACGTGAATGTCAATTCCATTTTCAATCAGAAGTTTTACAATATCTATATATCCACCCTGAATAGCACCAAACAAAGGATTCCTTTCCGGTTCACTCGTATCCATTTCAGCTCCACAAGTCAATAGATACCTAACAATTTCAAACTGTCCTTTTGAAGCCGCTTGGTTAAGTGCCCCACCACCATATACATCACCGCGCTTATTTATATCAGCACCTAATTCTATAAGTCGCTTGACTATTTCAAGCTTTCCATGTGTGGCTGCAACATGAAGAAAAGTTCCAAACGGTCTCATCGACATATTCAAGAGCTCAGTATCTGAACCAATTAACTCAACTACACCTTTAACATTATTTTGCTTAATGGCTGTACGAATTCCTTTAGCTAGTTGAATATTTTGCATATTAATCCCCTTATCTCAACTTCTTTTTTTCTCCGTAAAGATGCCGATAATTTTCTTATAGCGTTATTCAAATTAACTCGTAATGGTACTACATTTTAAAGTTCATTGTATCCACACCCAAAACACTATTCTTTATGCTGCTCTTTTAGCATTTCCATTCCGTACAAAAATCTCTTAATAGAATCCTCGTTCTTCAATAATTTACTTAAGTATAGTAACACATCAAACTCTTCAGGATCTGCATCATAATAGATCATTCCCGGATCAATAAAAGGCTCGTAAACTATATGGCAGATATTTCGGCCTGCTATTGTTACACTAAAACATCTTTCATATTTGGAAATATACCTATTTACACAAATGAAATTGCCTATCGATGTTTCAAATGAAAGTCCATTATAGAAAAAATATAATTTGTTATTTTTAATATATATACCAACTACCTGCCCATCTTCACTAAATCCTCCAACACCTTGTCTAACCAACTCTACCTTGTTCTTTTCGACTATTGAATATCCGCTACTTTCTAACATGATATATGTTCCTACCTTGGAGTAATTATTCATTATTATCATAAATTGCCTCTCCTAATGCTTTCATTCTAATAGTATATGTATTACATCATCTTTTTACATTGATTATTAAACTAATATGAATTTGTATTAATCTACTATAAGTTTTAATATGCTCAATCCAGTACTAGTACAATCCACTGTACTCAAACTTTCTTCCCTTCATGAATGTCCAAATATTTCTTTTTGAAATTAGATTTAGGTATGAGGTTAAATTGTATATTCCCATATTGTCATTCATACGAATTTACCTCTGGAAGATACTCATAATTATAGCCAACTTTAAATTTACCATCTATCATCAATAGGTATACTATATTGATAAATTCCAACAAATTCTAATTCGTTACTTTTATATTTAACCTTTCTTTGCTTAGCATTGTATCCCATATTGTAAATTAAAATGGCTGCGTTAAATTTCTTTTCACAGTTTGTATACTTAAATCGTTGAATAAATTGATCAACGTAAGAAAAACCTTTCAATAAATCCTTTATATTATTTTTTGATTGACTAACCCATTCCTTTTCAACTAAATCACGATCATAATAAATCAAATTAAAGTCCTTTTCGAAATTAGAAGATATACTATCTCCATCTTCTGTATATTCATTATTTGTATAATTCAAAAATTCATCCTTACTCTCAAAATTTCCAACCCATATGGATACTTTCTCTTTCATAATTCTACTACCTTTCTATTCACACATTCTTTTATACATAAACCTACAAACTATTTATTAAACTTTCTTCTCATCATTATTAGTAATAGGATCGTCATTTAATACATACTTTTTGCCTATAGTTAAAAATTCAGTTCTATCATTTGAATCCTCCTAGTTATTTTGTATTAATATTACTAGCTCCTATGTTGGTAACTTCACATGAAGCGTAAATATATACTTTATCCGCTCTATCTTCAACATATTCCATACATATGGATATCATATCAGCTTGCAATTCACTAAATCTATCTTCAAACTCTTTCATACTACATTTCCCTCCTTTTATAAAATTTTTAATTTTGCATTACCTGGCTTACCATCTATATTGTAAGTAACTATAAATTTGTATAGACTCATATCATTCCCAAAGTATATTACATCAACCTTAACTGTTACTTCTTTTGGTGATTTTTCTTTTAAAGCTGCAGCTCATATATTACGAATGAATAATTAAACAATATTATTGTCTCTATAAAAATAGGCTTCAAAATTTAAAGTACAACATCCTGATAACCTACCTCTGTTACTTCACCTTTCATAAGACAAAGACCTAATCCATTTTCCATATCCCACGTACAGTCAAATGTAAGTCCAATATCAAGAAAATCGATAAGATCATTATCCGGAATAAAAATTCCAACTAAGGTTATTTTTTCAAGAACTTGAGTAGCTGTTTCTATTAAAGGATAACTTTCGTTAGGCTCAACATCGTAACCAAGTTCATCTCTTTTTTGTTTATAATAATCTAATATAGACTCTAAAATACTTTGTTGTAATTGTAGCCATCTTTCTATTAAAAAGTTATATGCCGTATATTGTTCTTTCTCAAAATGACCATCATCTTCTCCCCTAACTATTAACGTCACCTTAACTTCGTTCCCAAAAAAATCAATGTTTTTATATCCAATCCAATCATAATTATTAAACTCAAGTTCGCCAAAATCGGCATCATTTATTTTCATTACATATCTCCTTTATTGTTTACTCTTTCTCCCGAAGTTCGTTCCACCCTATTTACGTGTACTTCCATTAAGTAATGTTTCTTGATCTTTTATGAAGAATGGGGTATTGTCCATGTCTTTTGCTAATATATTTTCAATTATATAATATTAGCAAATTTTGTTAACTTGAATTCATATAAAATAATTTTATAGCATTGCATGCACTAATAAAAAAAGCACTTGGTTGCCTTAAGTTCATTTTTTTGGGTGAACATACATTTATAAGCTTTATAATAGCAGCACGATACCTTTTATATCCTACACAAATGATATATTAAAATTTATGTTTTTGTTATTTTAGTACTTGTATCATTTGAAACCCCATCCAATATACTTATTTTTTTAACTGAATGTCTAATATAAGTTGTTCAATACTATCAGCTAAAATTTCATACGTTCCATTTTCAAAGTCTTCTAATTTAACTACACCCGTATTATTATCAATTACTATCAAAAAACCAGTTTCACCTTCTACACCTAATGGTATATTATCTAATTTATCTTCATGAGTTTCTTTATAACCAATTAATTGAACAACAAAATTATTTAATTCAATCCCTGGTAATACTGGTTCGAGTATTATATTATACGATTTATAAAAACCGGCCAATTCTGCAAACCAATAAGAATTAAAATACTCTTTAATTGATTCATGAAAAATAATCCCTAGTCCTTCCTCTATATCTAGAAAATCATGAATTACATTTTTTTCAACAGGTTTCCAACATATATATTCCTCTTCGTCAATTTCATCTTCATATATAGTCGGTATAACTGCCTCATTCCATGGTACCTTAGGCAATGAATTATTAAATCCATGCCATACTTCTATAAGTTGTTCAAAATATTTCAGCATCTCTGCCTTCATCTTAATTCACTCCATTTAAAAAATTATTATTTATTAAGAAGTTTTTGGAGCATCTCTGCATACGGACTATCACTACCCTATATACCTAAACGCTTCTCGGCAGTACGAATTCCTCCAAATTCCGGATGTAAAGGTTTCGGTATTTCAGCCGCTTGTCCTCCACCACCAATAGGATGGTGAATTAATTGAGTTCCTCGCAAACCTTGTGCGTCATATTAATCAAAATATCTTTTAAAAACAGCATTATTAACCGGCGTATTTAGAGTTGGATGTTTCCCTTCATTTTCACCATCACTTTTTGTACGGATTTTCGATGAAATTGAATTTCCCATTCTTTCCATTTACTTCTCTCCCCGTATTGGAGCCTTTCCCAGGCGTATTCCCCAACAGGTCGATGCCATTTTCCATTTGATCTTGATTGATAATAGCCTTTAAGTACATTACCCGTACCCTATGTTGTAATCTTAAAATAAAAAGCACTTGTTGTCTTTAGCTGACAATCAAGTACTCAAAGTTCATCTCTTTTAAATAGCATTAATTTTGTAAGTTTTAGAGTACTATGGCACCTTTTATATGTATTGACAACTACTACGTAAAAACTTACGAGTTTGTACGAGTTCATTAGTTTCATATATTTATATTCGTCGCATAGTATTAAGGCACATGCTCCTTATTATTACTGAACTGGCCCCATAAAATGAGTAATAATACGAATATGTTCTTTCAATTTGATTTTTTTTAAATTCTCTACTTTTTCTGCTCCACCAAGCCCTAACAAAGGGATGTATCCAAAACACTCGTCATAAGACACTTCTCCATATGTTTCTACTGCTTTTGGATATGGTTTCCATTTCAAATACTCTTCTCGAAATTTTTCCGAATCCAAACTTTTAAAAAAGTATAGAAAGTTTGGCATAAGTGTTTTAAGTACCCCGTATCTAAAATTAAGCAATCTTACATAACCATCAGCCCAGATGACTAAATCCCCCATACTTGTTGCAAATAAAACTAAAGAATCCGTATATCTTTGGCTACTCTCTTGTAAGATATCAATGTACTCTTCTGGATTGACACTTTTAAAATACCCCGCCATAAATGTTCCAAATCCATAATCCTGCCATAAATCTATTATTTCTTTAGGGGTTATATTTTTATACTTTTCAATGAGTTCACTCGGAACTTTATTATGTAACTTAAAATCTTTTACATATTGCTCCATTTATACTCCTCCACTACGTTAACTTTACATTTAGTCCTTCTTTATTAATAGCGTCTTCAAATTCTGCTATCGTACCTTCTTTTTCGTGTTGCATAAACTGTTTATGGTAAGGATTTTTTTTCGTAAATCACTCGCAATTTCCTCATCCTGGTAACCATATAATAAAGAACTTATTCTCTGTATATAACCATCTGAATTTTCTATACACTTTTCAAAACACTCAATACAATGGTTTACTAATGTGTCATCAACTAAAGCAATTGGTTCTGGATAATATTTGACACCTTCTTTTTCAAATGCTTTTCTACTAGTGTAAGCAACTGCATCAATAATGCAGTTCCATGCTATGACATCTACTTCATTAACTGACATCTCTTGAATTATAGTTATACCATTTTCTTCATTATCCAATAAATCATAAAGAATATCCCCTATATTTTCTTTATCTTCTACCCACTCCCAACACTTATATATTACTTCTTGGGCAAAAATTTTCTCTTCTTTTTGAGAAAATACCGACAAAACTTTTTCTGAAAGTCCAAGAAAAAATATTACTTTGCCGTCTTCTGTTAACCTATCGAAGTTTATATTAGCCATAATCAACCTCCAACTATTCAACTTACTTTCCATTTCTTATTTCTAGATTAAGCCTACCATTTACTTTAATACTTTCGTCAATTTCTAAAGTTACTTCGATTATTAACTGAATCGCTTTAACACACCAAGTGGACCTTTATCTTTCGCCAATTCCTGATAACATTTTATACATACAACTGAAGGATTTGTTAGTTAAAATAGGATTATTCGGAAATTCCCCTATGGAGCACACTCATGAAAGTTTACTAAACATGGTAATTTTATAATTTAAACCTTATCACCAAGATCTTTGTCATTACCGTGGACAAATACTATGATAAAACCACCTTTACCTAGTTACGCTTCAAAACCAATTACAATCCACTCATCTACATAACTCCAAAAACTGATATTATATTTGGGCTTTACTTTTGCAGACCAAAAGGTAGCAGTGTTATCAATACAATTATTGTAATCTATAGCTACGTAGCTCCCCATACCATTAGTGAAAAAACCAAACGATGAATCTAGGTTGATTTTTATAGGCTCTTCTAAATCATCAATAATACTCCATTCAATATCCTCGTCCCCAAGATATGTTACTGATTCAAGTGGAACTAAGCCCATTGATTCACTCGCATAGTAATAAAATCCATCATGAACATTTTCATAAAAACTTCGAATTGAAGCAGGTATTTTATCCCATGCATCCTCTAATTCTATTTTTTTTTGTCCCTTTTGAGGATTACACCCTTCGTAATATAATATGTCTCCTTTGGAATTTCTTATTGTGTATAAAATCGAATAAGTCCCTTCTACATCCATAATTTCAACATTTGTTAGATGTTTATTTAGATAGGAGATCGTATTCCGTAATTCAGTCCCTACATTTCCCCCCCATATGTTCAGAAGTAAATCAATTCTCCCTTTAATATCGTCATTATAAAACAGTTCTCTCCATTCAATTGGTATCTCATTATCATCCAGTCTACTAATTTCATCGATTGTTAATATTCGTACATTTTTATTGTACCTTTTTAAATAATTAAGTTTTTGATCCATCTACTATTCATCTCCCATTTTTCTTTGTTTATTAAAGTCGTCAATCTGTTCCTGTATCTTTCTTTCAAGTACTTTTTCTTTAACCATCCTTTATTTGAGCTAACTGATTCTGCTTTATTTAGATTTTTATACGTTCTTATGTCACCTTCTTTTGGTAACAGTTTTTTTGAAGCTACTTCTTTTACAAGATTACCTGTGCCCTTAACAACATAACTTTCCAAGTTCGAGGTTCTACTCTGCATACTGAATACCTTCCTTAAAGGCCACAAAAACTTCTTTTTACACTTTCATTAATTCATACTTCTACACCTTTAATAAAAGAAAGTCTATTATCGAAATATTTCGTTAGTTTATTTTTAATTATATAATATTACTAATATATGTTAGCCTTAATTCATAAAAATAATTAAATTTATAACATGCCTATCTATTAAAAAAGCACTTGTCTTTAATCGACAAGTGCTTTAATTTCATATGTGCTTGTAAAATATAAAATAAGCAGTAAGTCTAATTCATTAGAACGAACCTTATACCTCTACTGGCCCCATAAAAGCAGTAATAATAAGAATATGTTCCTTCAATTTGACCTTTTTTAAGTTCTCTACTTTTTCTGCACCACCTAACCCTAATAGAGGTGTATACCCAAAACACTCATCATACTCTAACTCATTATATTGTTTAAGCGCTTCGGGATAAGGTTGCCAAGATAAATCTTCATCTCTAAATTCTAAATCAGCAATATTTTGAAAGAAAAATTCAAATGTAAACATAATGGTCTTTACTATACCATACCTGTAATTAAGTAATCTAACATATCCATCTGACCAAATAACCAAGTCTCCCATACCCGTAGCAAACAATACTATTGAATCCTTATATCTTTGACTACTCTCCTCCAAAATCTCTTTAAATTCCTCTGGATTTACGCTTTTAAAATACCCTTGCATAAATGTACCAAATCCATAGTTACTCCAAAAATTTATTATTTCATTTGGTACTAAGTTTTTATACTTTTCAATAGTTTCACTAGGAACTTTATTATGTAACTTAAAATCTTTCAAATATTGCTCCATTTAAACTCCTCCTTTAATGTATTAACTTTACATTCAAATAAGTATTTTTTTGTTGTTCTGGTGTCATGCTTTTTTCTATTTTCTCAATGTGTTTATCAGTAATATCTATTCTATACCGCCATTGATTACCTAAGAAATAAATTATCCTTTTATACCCCATACCATCAATTCCCTAACAGCTACTTGATTAAGAACATAAAGGTCTGCTTCGATTAGGTAGTTTCTATATTTTCAAATCCTACTATGATGTTATCTATCGTTTCTATTCATTGAATTTAAATTATTTATATAATCTAAATAATCTCCTAATAAAATTATAACATGCCTTTGTATAAAAAAAGCACTTGTTGCCTTCGTAGACAATCAAGCACTTTAAGTTCATATGTTTTTTAAATAGCATAAATTTTGTAGGTCTTAGCCTGATCTTTTATTACATCTTTCTATAAAAAACTGCAGTCCAATTGCATCTAACACTTAGGCTACACTTCATATCAGACATTTTTTCATATAAATGTTCTTAGTATATTATTTTTGTAACTTTAAATTAGAAATCAACTCATCTAGACTATCCGAAATCGCTTTAAACGAACCTCGTTCAAAATTCTCCAATTCAACCTTACCACTTACATTATGTAACACAACTATCAAACCGTTCCCCTCTACACCTATCGGAGTCTTATCAACCTTATTATGATTGTTTTTATACCCTTCTAAATTACTTTCGAAGGAATCCAATTCAATATTTGGTAATACAGGTTCTAGCCTAATATAATGATTACCAATAAATCCATCTAAATCAGCAAACCAATAAGAATTAAAATAATCATCAATTGAAGTGTGCAGTTTAATTTCAAACCTTTCCTCAATCATCGTTAAATCATTCTTATTATTTTTTTCAATAGGTTTCCATGAAATTTCTTTTTCATCATCCATTTCACCCTTATATATAAATGAAGCCACTTCTTCGCTGTATGGCGTTTTAAATAAAAAATCTAACCCTTTATCAAAATATTCTTTTCTTAAATTAAAATATTTGCTCATAGCATCCTTCATTACCAAAATAATCACCCTTACTTTTCTAATCGTTCAGCATATTTTTGGTCATTTCCCCAAACTCCTGCGCTTTTCTCAGGATGATGAATCCACCCTAACCCTGGGTATGGCTTTGAGGGTACAGGCATAACCTGACCTCCACCAGGTAGAATCGGATTATAGTTCCATATGTGAGTCACTTTACCACTACTTGGATCAGTATAATAAATTTCACTATTCTTCCCCAAAGTCTTGGTTGAGGAGGAATCCCATTTAAATCGGGTTTATCACTTGATATTATCACAACAGGACTACCGTTTTTCGAAAGGATAGTGCAAGTGGGGAAACGATTGTTCGTTTCTAGTACCAACAAAAAACATACTTGGGGCATTACCATAAGGTGGCATGAATGCTAGAGCGTCAAACTTCCTAGCGATAGACGAAAAGACCTATCGTTCTAACTCAAGCCCCCACTGAAATGTTTCATCTCAGTGGGGGCTTGAGTTGATAATCTACAGCTACTTGCAAACTATCAGTCTTCTTTTCTTCTGCAACGTCTTTGCTAGAACAAGCTATTCCTGACAATGACATGATTGGAACAACTAAAGATAACAATTTACGTTTCATTTACATATTCCCTTTATTATTTTGATTTATCTGCAATACCCTTTGTTGCTTCATCAAATATCTTTGCACCTATACGTGTCTTACCCATTGACTCATGAAGTTTAGCTTGATCTTCTTGCTCTATTGCATCAAATAGAAGTTGGAAAGCATCTTCATAATATTGCATGGATTGTTTTATCTCGTTTTGTTCTCCCTCAAATCCTGAAGGTGCTTTTAATTCCTTTAGTTTCTTAGCATTTGCTTTTGCTCCACCTACACTTAGTTGGATTTCACTTTTCTTCTGTACATAAGCCTTGATGTCTGAACCTGCTATTCCTTCAATTAAGTGCATTGTATCTGCAATTGCATTCGAACTGTCTATAATGTCTTGCTTATACTTCGTAACTTCTTCTAAATTAGATACATCGTTTGACTTAGGGGCATCATCTGTTCTTTTTATCGTGTCAGAGTCCGTATCCCCCAATGCACTCTGCTTATCCTTTACAGCTTTATTTGCATTCACAGCGCCTACTCTAGATGTTTCGTCTTGGACAGGTTGGAATCCTGATATCCAATACTTATTACCTCGTTCGATTAACTCTGTGATTTCCTGTTTCTTATCAGGGTCTATATCCTTCTCATTTGCTTTAAAATACTTAGCTTGTTTTGAGTAAGCTTTACTATAACAATCAACTGCTTTTAGTAAATCTTTATGTGATTTTGCATACTCTTTTGGTGGTTCAATCTTATCAAACTTAGCAATGATTGTTTGTAACTCAGATTCTTGTTTTAGGACTTCTTTCTTTAAAGTTTTCTCATCCTTTTCTTTATTCATTGCTACTTCTACTATATTCGTGATTTTTCCCATTAACTCAGATGATAAGCTAGTCATACGTACTGGATAAATGTCTTTCGATAACTTCTCTTTTGTTTCTGCTTTAGACTCTACTTTATCCTTCGCTTTTGAGTCTACTTTATCTGTCCCACAACCTACTAATAACATAACTGGAATTGCTAACATTACGAGTTTCTTTGCTTTCATTATGTATACTCCTATTTAAAAGTTTTTTAATTGACTACCATATGGAACTGTAACATAAAATAAATAAACAAATATAAGCTCATTTTTGTTCTTAAAGGAAATTTTAGGGATTTTAATAATATGATAACATGTATTACAGTTGTAGAGAATCCCCCTTTGTATACCTTTATTCCAAATTTATCCTTATTCATCCCGAAACAAAAATACATGTGATTTTTAGAATGGGTTGTTATAAAAATATTAAGTTGATGGGTTTGGACTGAGACGTTCAAATATTGTGCGTTCTCATCAAATACCAAACATAAAAAGGATTTTACATTTAATTCACAGGAAATCTCTCTTTTACAAGATCTTCGATATTATTTGCTTCTTTAATTTCTTTTGATGATAACCAAGTTGTGTATAATGTTCCAGTCTTATTGGTTAAATCTATGACAAAATTTTTATTATCTAGTTCTTCTTTAAGCATGATGGTTACTTTGAGCAAATCCTCAATGAAAGGGGGATTATTTTCAAATATACCGTCGCTATTAAGTGCTAAAATTACTATATATTTTCGAAGTCCCTCATGATCCGAATTTATATAAGTAATATCTTTAATTGCAAATCGATCGTTTTGCATTTCATGTAATCTTTCTTCTACTTTGGTATGCGTTCTAATCCAATTTCCCCAATATTTATGGTATCTGACATCGTAGATTTCATTGTTTGTTTCCTTCATTTCTTCTACTATTTTTCCTTTTTCATCATATTTTTTAAAACTCACTAATCTCCCTAAAGCTCTATGTTCCATTAATCTTATAACACCATTTTCATAAAATTCTTTTTGTATACCTTCTAAAGTATTATTCTCTATATGTTTAATTTCTTTAATTTGTCCATTTGGATAAAAATTAACCATTTCTCCATTTTTAATTCCATCCTTAACCATATAGTAATTTGCTAAATTACCATTCTCATAACAGTCATAAATGATTCCAGTAAAAATATGCTCATTATTGTCTCGATCATATTCTACTATAAAAGAATCGTATTCATCTCCTCCATATCCAAAATCCTCTCCAAACTTTTTGCCATTATTCATAACGTATTCTCCATTTAATATTTTATCTTCCAAATTTAGAAACCTCCGATATCATTTCAAATTCCTTCAATAAATATGAGCAATGTGGACAACACTTGAACGTAATTTCACCAGGCTTATTCTTATTAATTCCTGTTCTTATAACATTTACAGTTAAATCTTTTACTCGAACATTAGGATTCCTCTTTAGTGCTTCTTTTACGCTTTCACTGAAGTTCGTTCACCGTATCTACGTACACTTCCATTAAGTAATACCTCTTGATTTTTTATGAAGAATGGGGTATTATCCAAGCCTTTTGCTACGGGAAATAAGTCTTATTTAAAATAAAGGTGACTACCATTAAATAATCTCTTGGTCTACAATCATTTATTCAATCGGCCCCATAAACTGCGTAATTAAATAAATATGTTCAATCAATTTAACTTTTTGCAGATTCTCTACTTTTTCTGTCCCTCCTAATCCAAGAAGAGGAATATAACCAAAACACTCATTATAAGCTGGTATTCCGTATTTTTGGATGGCTACTAAATAAGGATTCCATTCCATGTCTTCTTCTAAATATTCTTCTTCCTCAAGAAACCTTAAAAATAGCTCAAATTTAGAAGCAATGACTTTTGATTTTCCTTTACGATAATTTAATTGAATAATATATGATTTATCACCATATTTCTCAAGCAAAAGGATATCCCCCATACTTGTTGTAAATAATGGTATTGTATTTTGATGTCTAATATATGTTTCTTTCACAATTTCAAAATAATCTTCAGGATTAATTAACCTAAGAAATCCATTCAAGGTCGTTCCAAATCCATACTCTTTCCAAATACCAGTTAATGATTCAGGAAGTGTATTAGAATATTTTTCAATTATACTTTCAGGGACTTTTTGTTCCAGTTTAAATTCACTCATTATTTTTAAGGTATGCAAAATTTTCCCTCCTTCAATTTGTTAATTTGACATTCAAATAGATATTTTTCAATTGCTCTTCATTCACGTTCGAAGATATTTTTCAAATTTGTTCATCTAGTACATTTATTCAATCCTCCATTGAGAACATAAATACTGAATCTCCTCAGCGACTTGACCTGGATTATATAGGACTGCTTGAGTTTTCATTCATTCACTTCCTTAAGTGTTAATCCTTATTCAATTTATCTCTTAATGCTCTTTCTCCTGCTGCTTTTTGTGCTGCATTTCCTTCTATTGCTCTACATTCATCAATAAATCGCTTCCGATTTTGCTGATACTCATATACGGTTAATGCATTCATACCTTTTTCTTGATCCTTTAACTGTCTTGCAAATTCTTCTGAATCGAATTTAGTTACGTAATTAAAGTCTACTTCAATTTCATCAATTCGCGGAACGTTATCTAGGTCCTTTACTTCCCACGTATCCTTAGTAGGTACTTAAACACAAATTTAAAAAATCCACAGTATAAAATTTTATCACTGTGGATTCTAATATTTATTTTTCTTGGCAATGCACCATATCATAAGGGTAATATGAACTATCTTTCAAGATTGAGTCATCTAATTTAAAAATTTTAGCGATTGCTCCACTTTCAAAACTCCAGTAACCACTATAAATGTCATGTTTATTTTCATGTGCATCATACCATGCTTCTTCTGAATGTCCCTTATACCAATATTCCTTTATATATTTCTCTAAATTTTTTATAGCATTCTCTTGTGAAATTTTATTACTCTCAATTACTTCTTTTAATTTTAAATATGGATCTTTTACATAAAACTCACTTTGCTCATAAAAATCTGATGGCTCACCATTTCTAAAAGCAATAAAATAATTAATCAAATAATCATTTAATCCTTCTTTCCTGACCATCGCTATTAGTCTATTAAATTCTTTATCTTCAACATTTAGCATTACTGCTATAGATATCATCCATAACATACGTATATATCCACTTTCTTTATTCCACGCTTTTTCCATTATATTTATTACTTCAGGTAAAAAATCACGAATAGTTTGAATAGAACAACCCGCAGAGTACATTGCCCTTAATTTATTAAAATGATATCCCTGTAGCGCTATATATCCATTCCTTACACCTTTATCACCTTTGCCTCTTTCCCCAATAACCTTTTCAACCAATATTAAAAACTTTTCTATTCTCTTTTCCTCATAATCGATAAATTCGTTAAAATATATATCATTTTTGATTTTATCCCTTAGCATAATTTCTCTTCCACCTTTTATATGTGGTAACAACTATTACGTTAAAACTTACGAGTTTGTACGAGTTCGTTTAATATACATTCCATAATTTATATTCAGCCTCCAGTAAGATGTCATCTCGCCAAAGCTCGTACCTCTTTTTCTATTCTATCATTACACATAATACTCCATGATGGTACAACCATCATGGAGTATATAGTTCAAATATCCTATTATTTTTTATCCACTTCACATAAACTTTATTTTTCATTCATCATTATATTTTTTAATCGTGTAATTTACTTAAAAAATCAGTAAATGTATCTGCAATGTAAAATACATTTTCTCTTGCCAGTTCTTCTACTTGTGCTTCTGTTAACCCTTCTTGACGCATTAACATTTCTTTTTCGCCAGCATTCTCATGTTCCCAAAATACCACAACAGGGTTACTTTTGGCATTTTTATAGTCAAAACATATTAAATTTCCTGCTGGATCAATTGCAATAGGGAAAATCTTTTGCGGAAGCGTAGGTTTGTATATTTCATACTTTTTAACAATGTACTCACTACTTTCCTCATCAAAACTAAATAAACTGCCAAAGCAACGCTCTACATTGCCTACATTAAATTCTTCTGGTAATACACTCGCACCTCCATTTATTTTTACACACTCAATATAATCTTGAGGTAACTGGAAGCCTAATTGTAATCCAATTTCTTTAATCTTAGTTTCTGATACTTCTGCATCAGCATATTCCCACTCTAAATCTTTTCTCATCTCATACCCTCTCCCCATCATTTATTTCCACCAATATGGTTAACTGCCCCATGAATATCTTCTAATACTAATTACATCTTTCCAGGAACCTGATGATGGTGCCAAGTAACCTCCTTTATTCTAGCTCTTCCCTTTTCAATCTGATCAAGCTATTGTGGAGTAAAAAGTTCTCTTGGCACTTCACCTTTTTCAATTTTTAAACTGTATATCATCTAGCTTAATATATAAACTTTTATCTAGTTTCATTGTAATCTTAACATCATTCCCTTTAAAATATTGGGAATCTTAAAATATCAAGCCGACAAACTATAATATCAATGGTATTGCCGATGAAATTAATATTATTGAGGATTTGCGAGCGAATGTCGGTTTTTGTTGAAAAAATAAGAATGAAAAAGGCGAGCTTTTTTATTTAGATTGATTGATTCGAGTGCATGTTGGAAGTGGCAATGAATGCTTTAGAGCATTTACAGAACTTCTTTACAAGCAACGAATCGAACGAGACATGAGAAAAGCTATCCTTGAAGTTCGTAAAAACAAATTGAATAATCTACGAATTGCTGGTAAAAACAAAGAAACCATTAACTTAAACGAAGATGATAAATAAATCTTGTCATGAAATGACACTATAAAAAAAGTCAACAGACCATTACGTTCTCCTAACGTCGCTGTTGACTTTTCTTATTGGAAATGTATTTTTGTTAGTGATCAAGGAACTCACAAAATAGCATCAATTTCCTTTTACAATTTGAACAATATCTTTCTCATCTTCACTTATCAAATCATAAAATCCTACATGAACACCTTCTTTATACAACCAACATAGGTCTGTTCCATAGGGAGCATCAAAAATTTCTAACATAACTGGGGCTATTTCTAATACAGAGTTTGCTCCTAAAACTTGAAAATTACTAGAATCATTTACATATTCATCATTATCTTCTGAAGAGTAAATAGTCCACCCATTTAATTGAGGAACTTCTGATTTTTCTCTAAATGTATAACGTATTGGTTTTCCGGCTACAACATTCTTAGAAACAATAAAACCTCCATAGTCAGAATGATTAACTTTCATATTCACACTCCTCAATAAGAGTTAATAAATCATTTCTCAAAGAATACTCTTCGGTATAACCCACACCTTTTGCTCTTCTAATTTCAATTATACAATATTAACAATTTATTTTCTTTTATTAATATATACCGCGCATTATTCATTAAGTTTACATACATCTATGAAAAAAGCACTTGTTGTCCAAAATAACAATCAAGTTCTTTAATTTCATATGTTTTATAAGTAACATTAATCCGTCACTATTCTTTTTTTCAATAGTCCAACTAAAGCTAGTTAATTTGGATATTTTACATGTTTACTCGGTAATTATGCATTCCTTAATTTAACAAAAAATATTTTAAGATTTATTTTGCTCTTCATATTCTTTCATCTCTTCGAATTTTCTTCGCTCATTTTCATTACTAGGTTTCTTCCCTAAATATTTATATTCAAAATAATTCACTCGGTCACTCGGTCCAAAAGTAGATTGATACCATTTAGTATACCCATAATGAATTTTTACTTTACCCTCAGATGTCACAATCATGTCAAAAGAATACCAAGGTTCCTGATTATTTTTTATAAATATTTCCTGTAACTCTATACTTAAATGAAATAATTCATCATATTTCTTATCATATTCTTTTTCACTTACATTAAATACATCTGGTATATCATGGGAATATATATATTCATCTAATCTATCTGGGGTATTGAAAAAGAATAATACCCCACCCTCTTGGTTATGAATCTCTGCATTAAAATAAAAGATATCCCATTCTACGGGAATTGTATCATTTATTTTTTGAGCTATATTTTGATAGATTTTATTTAATTCTAATTCGAACACTTTTACATCAACCTCCTGTTTTATTAAGTATTTCACGTATTACCTTACGTTGACCTTCAATTTGGTATTTTATTTTAAATAAGTTTGGTCTTAGCGATGAACCTAAGTATACTGGTTCAATCTTTACTGATACTTTTTTAGGAGGCTTTCCACCTAATGCATTAGCCCATTCTACACCCGAACGATTAATTTGTTTATTTTGAGCGACTAAATTATCAATATGACCGGATCCATGGAATTGCGTTCCTATCAAGTGCCCACCATCATCATAATCATCATCAGGCAATCTATCTTCTCTTCCTGCAGCCACTTGCATTCCTGTGTTTCGTTTTCCTTTTTGAAGTATTAATCCTTCCGCCTCGACATCTACTATTCTACCAAGTTCATCTGTTGTATATTTATAACCGTCCTCAATAATATAGCGTACGTTTGGCGCAAGTTCTTTCCTTCCATGTTTCCTTTAATAATGTGCTTCCTTAGATCTTTCTCTTTTATTTCAGCTATCTTAGGAGTTTCACCCGTACCCTTTAGTTAAAACAAAAAGCGATAACTGGAGTACCAATTATCACTTACTAAGTCAAACTATTTTATATACTATAAAGTAACAATTATTTTATTATCTATGATAGTTCTAAAATTGGTGTAATTTCTCATCATGTTATTACCATATGTACTAACTGCTTCATTACCACACACCATACTTTCATAGTTGTCTTTAAATTCTTTTTTTATCGAATCTTCCAAACTATTATGGTATCTTTTGATAGCTTCCTCTGCCAATTCGCGCGACCCGTGTGTTAATATAAAATTTATATCTACCATATAACCCTTTTGAGGATAAAAACCCCTTTCAACAACCTCTTTTACAAAGTTGTTCAAATCATTCGTGCACCTTTCTACAATTGGCATAAATACACTATTTAACCAATTAGTGAATTCGTTAACTGTCCGCTCCCACTCTTCCTCATTTGCAATGTTCCAATATAACTGACCGCTTGGTACATTGCACTGACGTGTATTAATATGAAATATTTTATCTTTAGATTTTAAAGGAAGAATTGCGCATTCACCATAAAATACTACATTTTTATCAGATATATTATTCCAACTTGTATAAAAGAGTACCTTATAAATGAAATTTTTATCTTTTTTACTCATCCAATGACCAGACTTAGAATACTTCCAACCATTATCTAAATACTTTTCAGATATTAGATTACATACGCATTCAAATGCTTTATTAGCTTTCACATTACACCTCCAATAATCCCTTGCAATTTTCAATTAATTTACATTTACATCATTTAATATAGTTCCAACTAATTCTCCATATGAAAAATCAACTTCATCAAAACATGTTTCAAAACAACTAGTTATATTTACCTTTGCATATTTCATATTGGCCTTAGAGAAATTAGCTTCACCAAATCTACAATCTGCAATATGCATTTCCTCTAAATTACAGCTCCTGAAATCAGCCAACTCAAAATCACAATCAAAAAAAGATGCTCTCATTAATGAAGACGCCCTTAACAGAACTCGTTTTGCCATGATACACTCTGCCCTCATCTCTGAAAAATCTGAAAAAGTAAGATCTAAATCACTCATATCTAGTCCATCTATAACCTCATCATTGTATTGAGATCGATTTAATATTTAATATTTCCATGACTTTTATTCTATTGTTGCTATTCTCCTTCATTATTACTATCTCCTTTGATTTATCTTTTAAGATAAATCTCCCAAACGACATTTGGAGAATAAGATACCCCCATCCGATCCTCATCAAAACTTGGTATAGCTATTACTTGAGCTGGTTCTAAATATTCCATTACATGTAACCAACTATCTAGTAATATATCACCATCAGCCTCTAATGGGGCCTTTAAAAGATCTATGCAAATACCACCCCAATCCAGTTCCGATATAACTCCTGGACTCTTTAACAATAAATCTCTACCAAACATGTCCAAAACATGACTACCAAAATATGTTCTAGCTCCTAGCCCCAAGGGACCGTTGGGAAGAAACTCGACTGGTATAGGTAGTGAAGATATATTCATCCACATAAGCAAACGTTCACGTTCCGTATTCCACGGATAGGGTACTGGCCAACAAATTTGCGCCACTCCATAAAGTGGTTTCACAATTTCTGCGATTTGATCAGATAGTTCAAAAAAATCCGGCCACATTTTTTTTGGTACAGACTTTTGAAACTCAAACTCCAAAAATGAGCCATGGCCCAAGTTAACTTGAAAGCTCCCTCTATAGTTTACAGATTTATCACGATACAAGTGAACTTCAGATACCCTACGCTCCGAAATCACTTTTCTAATAATTTCCTGGCGGTTATATTCTACCCGTATTGTTTCACAGTTGCCCCAATGAGTAGGAGCAAATTTCTCATTTGACTCAAACACATCCAGAAGACGCCCCAGTATCTCTTCCTCGTTAAAAGATACTGTGGGGTACATTGAAATTGAAAAATAATTAGGTTTCATTTATATCCTCCTTAATACTAAAAATAAAGCCATGTAACTATTTTATATTTCCCCATTTATCTTCACCAGGTAAATCTGAATCAGTTTCCCACTTATGAGTGACTTTATCGGTATTTAGATCATCCAAATAGTAAATGTCATCTCACCAAAACTCGTACTCCTTTTTCTTTACTATCATTTGGTCCAACCATCATGAAGTACGTACTTTCTAACAACCTATTCTTTTTCTTTCCACACAACATATACTTTATTTTCATTAACCTTCTTATGAGTTATTGTATATTTAATTTTAGCAATACGGACATTGACATATGTGCAAATGAATTAGTAAGTATAAGTTATTAAAACTAATCCTATATATCCATTCGCATAGGATCAAAACACATGCTGCTTTTTCTATTATTGGACAGGGCCCATAAACTCAGTAATAATTAGAATATGTTCCTTCAATTTCACCTTTTTTAAATTCTCTACTTTTTCTTCTCCACCAAGCCCTAGTAAAGGTGTATAACCAAAACATTCTTCATACTCTGGTTCATTATATTGTTTTATTGCCTCTGGATAAGGTAACCAACCTAATGCCCTTTGTTTAAATGCTTCTTCCTCTAAAAATCTAATAAACAAAGAGAATTTTGAGGCTAACACTTTTGTTTTACCTTTCCGATAGTTAATCATCACTATATACGACTCTTGATTTTCATCTTTCTCAAAAATTATAATATCACCTAGGGATGTAGTAAAAATAGGAATTGTTCCTTTACTCCCTAAGTATGTGTCGCTTACTAAAGAACTAAAATCATCCGGATTTATTACTTTTAAATAGCCATCCATAAAAGTCCCATAGCCATAAATTCTCCATGCTTCAATCAATTCTTTAGGAAGGTATTCTTTATACTTATTTATTGTATACTCTTCTACTTTACTATTTTTTTTAAAATCACTATAAATACTCAATTGACATTCCTCCTTTACTATGTAAATTTAACATTTAAATACGTACTTTTCCGTTGTTCTAAGGTTAAACTGTTTTCAATTCCTTGATTTGTTCATCAACAATATCAATTCTATACCGCCATTGACTACCTAGTGAAGAATTTATCCTTTTATCTCCCAGCCCACCAATATGCAACGGATTCCCCCCTGCTATTTGATCCGGATTATGAAGTGCTACCTGTGTTTTCAACCAACTAGCTGCTTGTTGTGCTGCATCTCCTTCTATTGCTCTACCTTCATCAATAAATCGCTTCCGATTTTGCTGGTACTCATATACAGTTAATGCATTCATACCTTTTTCTTGATCTTTTAACTGTCTTGCAAATTCCTCTGAATCGAATTTAGTTTTATAATTACAGTTTACTTCAATTTCATCAATTCGCGGAATGTTATCTAGGTTCCTCACTTCACCCGTACGCTTCGCTTTTTACTATAAGCTTTTAATTTCAGTATAAAATTATAAAAACCTTGAGAGGCATATAGCCCATCAAGGTTCACTTTAGCAATTACTTTTCTCCACTTCCTCAAACCATAAATCAAAAATATCATTCGGTAATAGTTCTTCATCATTTGAATAAACTAAATCATATCTATATTTTCCTTCATAATTAACTTTAACATTAACAGAAACCTTTTTTTCACCTTTTATAGCCGCAGCCCATCGATTTTCTAACTTCTTGTATTTACTCAAATTCACATTACTCGATTGAGATACAAGATTATCTAAATCTGGAGACCCACCAAATCTATCACCAGCTAAATGTCCAGCGTGGTCTCCTGGTTCTTTTCCTGGTGTATTCGATTTATGTGACAATCTACTATCTCTTTCTGTTAATTTTAAGTCATCTGCATTAAACTCTTTAAGTCTCCCCATGTTGTCTGTCTCATATAAATACTCATATTCACCTGCTTGATACTTAACATCTTAACATCTGGTTTTAATGTTCCATCTTTAAGCAGATGACTTCCGTCCCTAATGATATCATCCAGAACCTGACTAGTTTTATTACCCGTACCCTTAACCCCACCACTCTCCAAATTCGAGATCCTACTCTGAATACTCGCCTTCGAGGCATCATGGGCTTCTTGGAATTTCCCGCTATAGTTCGTTCCAGATCTAGCAACACTTCCATCTGGCAGTATTTCTACACCTTTAAAGATTGGGGATACGGAGTCCACACCTTTTGCTAATGTATTTTCAATTATATAATACTAGTAATTTCTGTTAGCTTTAATTCATAAAAATAATTTCTATAAATTTATAATACCTTTCAATTTAAAAAGCACTTGTTGCCTCAAATAGACAATCAAGTGCTTTAAGTTTATACGTTTTTAAGTAGCATAAATTTGTAAGTTTTGTAGTTACAGTATGACACCTTTTATATGTGGTGAAAACTACTACGTTAAAACTTACGAGTTTGTACGAGCTCGTTAGTTTAATATACAATCCATGTGTTTATCGCCACCAAGTAAAATGTCATCGCACCTAAGCTCGTACTTCGTTTTCTATTCTATCATTGCACGTAATACTCTATGATGGTACAACCATCATAGGAGTATTTACTCTTTTAACAGTTTATTTTTTTTCATCCATCTTCCGCTTTAAATATTCAGCAATTTCTGTTTGCCCAAATTCTCTAGCATATTCATATGCATCCATATTCTTAATACTCTCTCCAGTATATCTAATTGAAATATCTATTCCTTTTTCAACTAGAAACTCAACTACTTCTTTATGCCCACCATAAATTGCTCCAAATAATGGATTTCTTTTCGCTAAGCTCACATCTAATTCTGCGCCGGTCTCTATTAAATACTTTACTATCTCCAAATGCCCCTCTCCTGCTGCCAAATTTAATGCAGAAGCATCAAATGTACCACCTTTAGCATCAATATCTATACCTTTATTAATTAGATACTCAACTATTTCAAGGTGTCCTTTCTTGGCAGCTACATGTAACCACGTGCCAAATGAAGTCATTGTGTTTAAAATTTCATTATCATCACCTATTAATTGTTTTACTTCACTAGTATCTCCCAATTTAATTGCATTCCTTATTGCTTTGTTTACAATTTTTTTATCCAAAACATATCCTCCTTAAATTCAATTATCTTCTGCTAGCTAATACACCTAATTCTTTAAGAGCTTCAACGATATCGTCAAGCTCACCACCCTCAAATTCAACAGCCCTTAATCGAGTTACGACATTCTCCAAAGCATCAAGACTATGTTGTCCTATTACAGCATTTGGTGCCCAAACAAGGTTTTCTTTACCAATTATTGAATCTATTCCATACCTTCTTAATATTTCTTGACCTTCTCGAACCAGTTCTTGTTGCTTCTGACGAAGGCCTTTTTTAAATAAAATATGATGTGCATGTGGTTTTATCATATCATTAAGATAATCACTTACGGTTTTACCCGTACCCTATGTTGTAATCTTAAATCCTCACAATAAAAAAGCAAACCATGTAAAACCTTATTAAACTACTTCTTTTTCTTGTACTATCGGCAATTCATATGCCGTTTTATATTTCATCATTCCATATACAATGTTTACAAGTCTTCTCATAATACATACCAATGCTTGTCCTTTTGTTTTACCTTCTTTAAGTTTCTTTTGATAGTATGCATGAAACACTGGATTTCTTTGCATCTTACTACCTTTTGCTACTTGTACTTGCTGTACTGCTAAATTATAAAATAAAGCGTGTAGCGCCCTGTTTCCTTGTTTGCTTTTATGTGTCTTACCTTTCCCACCAGAACCAAAGTAAACAGGCGCAATCCCCGCGAATCGTGCTAATTTGTTGGCATTTGGAAATCGCCTTACATCCCCAATTTCTGCAATTAATGCTGATGCCGTCACAAGTTCTATTCCCGGCATCGTCTCTAATTGATAATCTAGTAGATTTACTAACTTTTTTAATTCTCTTTCGATGTATTTCATTTCCTTCTTTTTAAACTCAATGTCCCTTACAATACTTCTTACTAAAAAATCTCGCGTTTCTTGATACTCTTTCATTGTTTGTCCATCTTCTTTTACAAGTTTTAATATGTCGCTTGCTTTA
>NZ_JBTIWT010000011.1:0-77569 GCF_054353775.1 Bacillus sp. 5w2
TTTTTACCACAAGAATATGAAGAAGAAAATGAGCAAAAGGATCTATTAGGAAGTTTAATTGTGTTTGCCCTTACAGTAAGAGATTATATATTACAACTGGACTATAAAGAGGATTTAGAGGACTACATTGATAATCTTAAAAATTTCTGGAATGGATTAGAAATAAAGTTAATTCAATTTATATTAGAGAATGATCAAAATTATTATGCATGGGTACCGAAAGAAGCAAACATCCCAAATATGTATGAAGTGAAGATAGAGGTTGTCGAAGTAGAAGAAATTCAATAACCAGTACATCAAAAACATATAGAATTCAATAAATAAAAGAGGTTATAAATAGTGGTAGTTTGGGGAATCCGACTGTCACTATTTTTGTATTTACATACGGCTATGTGATTTAAGTAGAGTGTTGAAAATTTTCCGGAAAACGAAAAATCATATAAAGAGCATAATAGCCTTGTCTTTAATACAACTTAGATGGGAAAACTGAATCATCATAGTTGATTAAATTTTTATGGACAGGTTAATAGATAAATAATGGGTTATAACCTAATGAACTTAAATATGTAGAGGAGGACTACTAGGTGATTAATTGGAAAGAAAAGATAACAACTTTAGCTTTAGTGAAGCAAGATTTAATGAAACAAGATGTAGAGAAAATATGGCCACATCACTTTCCTGAAGTAGGAGCAAGTGAAGAGTATGTGTATGCTCTTGAACAAGAATTGGGTTATAAACTGGATTTAATATATCGAGATTTTCTACAACATGCCAATGGTTGGAAAGGTATTTATCAAACTGTGGACTTATTTAGCATTGAACAGCTGAAGAAATCAGCTATAATGGATCACGCTCAAATGTTATTAACAGTTATTGATGACGATGTTTTAAAAGAAAGTGATGTTTTAAGACAGGAGCTATTACCAATAGCGGTCGCTGAATTTGATAAGGACTTATTTGTTTTATGTTTATCAAATTCACGTAAACCAGGTGAGGTAATTTGGTTTGCAGGGGAAGAAATAGACAGATTTGAGAATTTTGAAGAGTATTTCTTGGCAATGGTTGATTACAATAGAGAAGAAATATTGGCTTTAAAAGGTAATCAGCTAAAGAGAGAATTAAATTTTGAAATACCTGTATACAAAAATAGTTCCTCAAAAAAATATTGACGAGGCTAATGAACAAGGGGGTATTATTCGTGATATTAAAGGAAAGGTGTATAACATAATGGGAATTTATTATTACGATAAGTGGTCTAATCTACAAAAGAAATCGTGGAATAGAATTAATGAGAAGAAAGTAAAAATCTTTTTTAAAAATTGTGACCTACATACTACTGTTTTAAGAACTGGAGGGTAGCAGAAGAATATGTGTGAATTAATTTTGAAATGATTAAATAAAGAAATAAATGGAAGGAAGGTATAAATATAATATGAAACAGTTAATTGAAATAATAAAAACATTACCAAATTGTCGGGTTCATGGGCCTACAAGATTACCTGAATTTGATAAGGATAAGCATGTGCTTCCAAGTGATCTGAAAGAGTTTTATAGTCTTTGTGGAGGACTTGTTTTATTTGAAAATGAGGAATACGCTATTCATATTGTGGCGCCAGAGGAATTTGTTTTAGCTAATCCTATAATCATAGGAGAGTTATGTGCGGATGATATTTCATCAAATTGGTATATTATAGGTAAAGATTGTATGGATGGGTATGTAACGATGGATTTAAGTGAAGAGAGATTAGGTAGATGTTATGATAGTTTCTTCGATCGGCACGGTATAGTTGGAGAGTCACAAATTATCGCAAATTCTTTTACTGATTTACTTATAAACCTCATTAACAATCAAGGGCAATATTGGTATTGGCTAAAAAGAAATTTTAAACCACTTGGAGATGCTTATGATGAAGGAGAGAAGGTTATAGATAAACTTTGATGTGATATAAAAGAAAAACGATATTTGAAAAGGTATACATATATTGTTATGAGTTTTTATGTGCAGTGAAATGATTACGTGAAGCTAAGGAAAAGCATTTTTATATTGAAAATATAAATAGAAGCCGCAAAATAAGGAGTAGTAGTTAATGAATAAAGAGGAATTAACAAATTTTATTAAAGAACATGAGGAAATAGACGACTTTACAGGCGGAGTAAATGAAAGTCAAATTTATGCTGTTCAATACAGGCTGAGTGTAGAATTACCAGATAGCTATAAGTGGTTTTTAAATACATATGGTTCTGGCGGGTTATTTGGTGTCGATATATTAGGGATTGGTAAGTCAAATATGGCTTCAGTTGTTATTGTAACGGAGAACTATAGAGGCTTAGAAATGAGTGACAATTTAGTAGTTATTGAAGATGCTGGAGAATATGCGTATTGTTTAGATATGCGTCATATGGAAAATAATGAGTGTCCAATAATTGCCTGGAATAGACAAGGCGGACTTGATGACTATAGTACAGCAAAGAACTTTTATGAATTTTTATCACAAAGGTTAATAGATGCAAAAGAAGTATGGGAAGAAGAGTTTTAATATTAGAAATTTTATTGGTGTTAATAACGAAAGTCTATATAAGGCAAGTTGAGGAATGCAGATTGAGTGAGGAAATTCAATAGAAGTGGAGAATATTGATTTGAAAACAATAATCAAAAATATAGGTAATAAAAATATAAAAGCTAAAGTAGAAGAACCATTAAGTCTTCATGTAAAAACTCTATTTAATTTATTATCTAATGTAAAAGATAAATTAGCAGATAGATTTTCAATACAAATTGGATGGTCTGTTTATAGTTTATATAAGTATGAAGATTATTATCAAATTATCACCCGGGATTATACTAGAAACCCTTTTATAGATACAACGGAAGATTTAACGATTGCATTATGGGTACAACTTGAGCAATCGCATTGTTTACGTCGATTAAATATAGAGGGAGAATTCATAAAATTTAACGATAAGATTGTGATAGCGAAAAATGTGTTGCAACAAGAAGAGGTGTATTTACAAAGATCTAGTGGTTGTGATGAAGGTGATTCAGGTTGGTATATAGGTCCTATCAATGAAGAAGTATCAGGAGAATTGGAAATCATATACGCCTACGAATTATTAAAAATGAAACCTGCAATTATTCAAGTGCTAGCTTTACCGTATGAGTATTTAGTAGTATTTGAGAAGGACAAAATTAAAGCGATTTTAAATGAATGTGATGTTGATATTTGGAGTGAAATAGAAAATAAATGAAGTGACTATAACGGGGAAAGTTTCATGGAGGATTAGAAAATGAATGTAGAAATGAAACCTGAAATTAAAGAAGTTCTGAAAAAAATTAAATTTATAGATAGATATAAAAAATTGTCTGGAAACTTTAGCTCAAATCTTAATGATTTAAATGATAGACTTGAGGGTTATGATATGGAAAAGGTAAATGAAATATTTATAAGGTTGGGATATGCAGCAACTTTTGATAAAAAGGAGAAATTTTTTAAGGTAGGTGTTCTAGATTATTCTCCAAATTATATGGTATGGTTTCATATAATTTTAGAACATGGAATGACAGTGTTTGTATGGGTTGTCTATCATAATAATGAAGTAAGACTAGGTAGTCCTTGGAGTGTTTATTCAAGGTTATTGATGAATGCAAGTGAAAGAATAAAAACACCAGTATATCGAAACTATATGGAGTTAGAGGAAATATTAAAAGAGGCATTTTTAATGTATGATGATTTTAAAAGTGAAATAAGTAATGTGTATAGTAAAACCCACAATTGAAAGTAGTAAGTAATACGATACTGTAAATTATTATACATAAGTGATTCATATACTCAAAACATTATTACTTTGTGTGAATGCAACAACCAGATGAAAAAACTAGAAAATAGGCATGTTTTTAAGAGGTATAGAAGGTAGGGATTATTAACTTTGAAAATTTATTATTGTGACGAATGGTCAGATATTAGAAAGAAACCTTGGAATATAATTGATGCATGTAAAGCATACTTGTGTCATCAAAATCACGAACCATATACGGCCGTGTTAACTGAAGGTGAAAGGATTAAGTATGTTATTAATGTTACAAAAGATTGGGTTTCAGTTGGGTTTTATGATGACTTAGTTCGTAAGTATTTAAATTATGATTTTGAAGTTATAAATGATAATAGAATTTTCTTAAGAACAGCTATGTATTGGGAATATAATGATACGAATGAAAAAGAAAAAGCTAGCATGATTTTCAATTTCCGCGAAAATGGTTATACAGTAATGGAAAAGGTGGATGTGAATAGAGGATTAGTTGAGGAACGAGAGGGTGATGATAATCTTGAAAATCACTGGGATGTGTTTCCTGATTTTGGTCATTATATTCATTTGTGCAGAGAGGAAAGATAGTGAATGTATATAAGGTGTCAAATGCCCAATATGAAAATTACGTGAGTTAAGCACTTCATTGTCAACGGACGACAATAGGTGCTTTTTTTACGTGCAGTGAAGAAAAAATATAAGTTTCCTTTTTGCTCTATTTCATATTTGAATTACATGTTATAATTTGGAAAAAATATGTATTGTTAATTTCCGGATAATAGAAAAGGTGGTAGATACTGTATGAGTACATTAAAGAAAATCACTAACAATATCTCGAAGGTTATTATAGGAAAAGATGAATCGATTGAACTTGCAGCTATAGCTCTTATAGCAAAAGGGCATATTTTATTAGAAGATGTACCTGGGACGGGAAAAACAACATTAGCGAAAAGTTTAGCGAAAAGTGTGGACGCTAAATTTCAAAGAATACAATTTACAGCGGATACTTTGCCTGGAGATGTTATTGGTCTTGAATATTTTAATGTAAAGGAATCGGATTTTAAAACGAGATTAGGACCTATTTTTGCAAATATAGTATTAGTCGATGAAATTAATCGAGCTGTACCGAGAACACAATCTTCGTTACTTGAAGTTATGGAAGAACGTACTGTTACGATTGCGAAACAGACACATTCATTACCAGAACCTTTTTTAGTTATTGCAACGCAAAATCCACTCGAATCAGCAGGTACATTTCCTTTACCTGATGCTCAATTAGACCGATTTTTACTTACGATTCGACAAGGTTATCCTACGAGGGAAGCAGAAAAGGAAATGATGAATCGTTTTCAAAAGAATGATCCGCTAGATACGTTACATTCTATTATTTCAGGTGAAGAAATTATTATGATGCAAAAACGCGCAAGGGAAGTGCTAGTAACAAATGATGTGCAAGATTATCTCCTTGAAATCATTGAAGCAACTCGTAATCATGAGCTGATTGAAATTGGAGTAAGTCCGCGGGGGACGTTGGCATTTATGAGAGCGATTCAAGCACGGGCAATATTAAATGAAAGAGATTATTGTACGCCAGATGATATAAAACTACTAGCTGCATCTGTTTGCGCTCATCGTTTAACGTTAACGATTGAGGGAGAGATGAAAACGACGAAAGAACAAATCATGAAAGAAATCCTTCATACAATTAGTGTGCCAGTGGAGAATGTACGATGAATCAACAGCTTGTGTATACACCTTTAGCGGAGCCTTTCGTAATGGGAGTTATGTCAGTTGTAGCCGTTATTTTAAGTGTATTTTCAAGTAATCTATTGTTTTTATCTCTCGTATTTTTGTATGTAATTTTAATAGGTGCTATGCATGTGTACATGCGTAAAGTATCTCGTGTTGAATGGGAATACAGTCAGGGGAATTCAAACGTTTTTATAGGTGAAACGAATACGTGTAAAATTAAAATTTCAAACAAGTCGATATTTCCTATTCTTAATATCGTATTTCGATTTAAATGTGAAAATAAGCTAACTTGGAATCATGATGAAATAAATAAAAATTATAGTACAGGTTCAAATTATTATATGAATTTTAATTTAAAAGGAAGAGAGTCAGTTTCATTTGATTTACAAGCTGTAGCGTTAAAAAGAGGAATTGCGAAATGGGAAGAAGTTGAAATTGTTATTACTGATCTCTTTGGATTCATAACGAACCATATAACATATAAACAAGTTGATACGCCCTCCTATTTAGTCTTACCAGCTGTTCCGAAAATGCAAGTTCCTGAATTACAAGAATGGTCACGGGGATTTCGAAAAGCGATGTCTTCACCGCTATATGATGAAACGAAAGTAATGGGAGTGAAGTCTTATGAAAATGAAGATTTTCGTTCCATCCACTGGAGTGCAACAGCGAAAACAGGGACGATAACTGCGAAAAAGTACGAGCGAACACAATCAGATAAATATGCGATTTATCTCAACTTGCAAAATAAAAGTGGTGTTTCTTTGCGAAATGATACAGAAGAATTAATTGAATTAACGGCAGGCATATGTAAACAACTGCTCATGCAAAACTGTTCATTTGAAGTATGGATCAATAGTGTAAAAGATAACGGTTTGCTACATATAAAAAATGGGGATAATCGGAAACATTTGCAAAATGTATTAAAGGTACTTGCCTCAATATCGAATCAGGACACGCCAGTATCTTCTTCTTATTTTTACACAGCAGGCTTTCGTCGAAAGAAACTGGATGCGGTTCCTTTAATTATTGGTACTTCACCAAAGAAATACAGTAGAACGAATAAATGGATTGTAATTAAAGAATAAGAAGGGGCTTATGTCATGGTTAATAAAGCGCGGCATATGAAAGTGAAGTTATGGAGTGTTAGAGTTTTAATGCTACTTTTCTTTACGGTTAGTGCGATAACGTTATCACAAGGTGTGGTGCATGTGCAAGACATAGTAAAAGAACGTTTTTTTAATAAGACGGAGACAATGTTGGAAAGAAACTATGATTTTACTAGTATAAACGAACAGTTTGATGAGCCTGAAAGAATTATAGATGAAGAAACAGGAGTTGTAGATACAAGAACGAAAATAGATAGGAAAATCCCGCTTTTTAAACGGGAGAATTCATGGAGTGATGTGCTTTCTATGCTTTCAAATTCATGGATTAGTATAGGTTTTTATGTAGTTATTGCAGGGGTAATTATATATTTTCTTTATAAATCCGTTAGGAAAAAGTTAACGAAACCAGAAATAGAACAGGAGAAAAAATCGGTAACAAAAGAAAATACGGTAAGAACCGAAAATAACAAGAAAGTCATTCATCAGTTAGAACAGTCGTTACCGACAGATACGATAAGAAAAACGTTAGTTGGATGGGAAAGAACATTACCATTTCATGAACAGAGAAGGTCCTATGAAACGATGCAACAGTGGTTAAAAAGAATTAGTAGAACGAGAAATATTACTTCGTTATATGAGTCTGTTCGTTATGGTGAAAAGACGTATACGGATTTAGATGTGGAAAAAATAATGAAGTGGGTAGAGGGAGATGGGAAGGTGGATATATAAATATCCACCTTTTCTTTTTTTATACGTAAATTTGATTAACATGAATTATTTTCTTATATGAAACCGTCTTCAAATAGGAAAACAAAATTAACTTTATTTACTTATACTTGATTACATGTTAACCTATACTTAATTTTTATAAATTATAATTAATTTTTAAGTTTTTTAAGGGTGTGAATGTGTAATGAAATCGGTATTAAAAAGCATACTTATTTCCTTTGTTTTTTCAGCAGTAGGTATGTGTTGGTTACTGTTCTTATTATTCAAAGGGGACGGAGACTGGTTATTGTCTTGGATAGGCGTATTAATGGCATATTTATCTTTATTCACTTTAATAGATTTATTTTGTAAAAATACATACGATAAAAAAATAAGTAAGTGGCTTATAAAAACAGCGGTGACTAGCTTTAGTTTTGCTGTATTAGGAATCTCATTTTGTATCATACACGAGCTATTAACACCATGGAGTCTCAGTTTAATGGTGTGGTATTGGTTGGTAATGTTAGTTTTATTTTTAACAACCATAATATCGTTAGTCAGTCTCGTATTTGTTAATCGTAAAAATCATAATTTCACCGGTGTATATAGAATACTTATACTTCTAAATGTACTGCTTACGTTAGGACCAGTATTATGGCCACTATTACTTTCTATTATCGGAAATGGTATGAACGCTAGTGCAGGAGGGTAAAGGTGAATATAGATTAGTTGCTTAAATAAAAAAGAACGTGTTTACATAAAAAGTGAAAACACGTTCTTTTTTTATTCATTTTAATACGAACACAATGAATAAATCATCTTAAAATAATTAAGACAAGGTGAAATGAAAATGGGGGCAGTTAAGGGACTGTCCTTATTTTTTTATGCCCTTTTTATTTTCATACATAATTCTTTCTCAGCTTATCGTAACAAAATTTGAACGTAAGTATTTCGTAAGGAATGGATAAGAAAAAAGAGAGGTTTATCATATAGGATTAAGGTATAACTTGAATCAATATGATATGAACAGAGGAGAGAACCTTATGAAAAAATGTACTTCAATAAAGTTAGGAAGTTTGGCAGTATTAATAGCGAGTACTAATTTATTCACGCCAGGTTTTACTGTGAAAGCAGAGTCTACTCAAAATATTTCTACTTCGTCACAAGCGCATGATCAAAAGAATCGGAATGGTTGGAAACGAGTCATGCAGGAAACAATCCAAATTGGAGCGCCAGGGGTATTAGCTAAGACGTATAATAACGGAAGAGTTAGTAGTTATACTGCTGGTTTGGCGGATTTAAATACAAAGAAACCAATGAAATTAGATTATCGTTTTCGGATTGGAAGTGTGACGAAGACTTTTACTGCTACGACTGTTCTTCAATTAGTAGGAGAAAATCGTGTGCAACTTGACGATCCAATTGAAAAGTGGCTACCGGGAATTATTCAAGGAAATGGGTATGATGGCAATCAAATTACGATACGACAACTTTTGAATCATACGAGTGGTATCGCTGAATACTTAAAGTCAAAAGACGCTGATATTATGAATTCGAAAAAAACGTATACAGCAGAAGAAATAGTGAAAATAGGCCTTTCTCTGCCTCCAGATTTCTCGCCGGGTAAAGACTGGTTGTATTCAAACACAGGATACGTCATATTGGGAATGCTTATTGAAAAAATAACTGGAAATAGTTATGCGGAAGAAATTGAAAAGCGAATTATTGAGCCTTTGGATCTGTCAAATACATTTTTACCAGGAAATTCACCCGTCATCCCAGGAAAGAATCATGCTCGTGGGTATATGAAAATTGACGAAACAAGTGAGTTGAAAGACATGACGTATTATAATCCGAGTTTAGCAAATGCAGCTGGAGATATGATTTCTAATGCGGACGATTTAAATAAGTTCTTTTCATCTTTACTTGGTGGTAAGTTACTGAAAGAACGCGAGCTAAAAGAAATGCTTACTACAGTTCCTATAGAAGGGAAAGGTCTTGGTGATGGATATGGTCTTGGAATCTATGAAACTAAACTTCCAAATGGTGTCTCAGTTTGGGGGCACGGCGGATCAATTCCTGGGTTTATGACTTTTGCTGGCGGAGTAATGGGAGGCAAGCATACATTTGCTGTCAATGTTAACTCTTTAGGTCCGGTTGATATTCTTACACAGTTTAATAAAATGATGCAAATAGAATTTAAGAAATAAATGAAAAGAAAACGAATGGGATCCTGCTTTAAAGGATCGTATTAGCATCCATAGTATGACATCAAGTGTAATTCAATCGTATAGTTTAGTATAAAAAAGGATGTCAGCTGCATGACATCCTTTTTATTGTGGGGTAAAGAGGTATGTTTCATTTTGAAAATTGTTATTTTTGCGAGTATTCCATATAATGATAGGTATAGGGGCTATACAGGGGAATTATGAATGAAAAATACTTTAGTTTGTTAATTGTTTTTATTTTAATAAATAAAAGTAAATTGATGTGGAGTGAAATACATTGGGAGAAAATCAGTTTAGATGGAGTAACACACAATTACGAGAACATGTTGAAGTAATAGACGGCACAAGAAGTCCGCACATTTTATTAAAGAATGCAACATACTTAAATTCCTATATGCGCGAGTGGGTGCAAGCAAATATTTGGATCTATGATGACCGCATTGTATATGTAGGAGAAAAACTACCAGCGCAACTACATGAATGTGAAGTCATTGATTGTGATGGAAAGTATGTAGTTCCTAGTTACATAGAACCGCATGCACATCCATATCAATTATATAATCCAGAGACTTTAGCGAATCATGCGATGCAATTTGGGACAACAACTTTCATTAATGATAATTTAACTATATTTTTAACATTACAACGTGAAGAAGCATTTCGTTTATTAGATGAATTTAAAAAGATTCCAGCAAGTATGTATTGGTGGTGTCGTTTTGATGGACAAACTGAATTGCAAAACGGGGAATCTATGTTTAATAGTGAAGAAATAATAGAGTGGCTGCAGCATGAAGCAGTTCTGCAAGGTGGTGAGCTAACAGCATGGCCCAAACTATTACATGGCGATGATGAAATGCTAACTTGGGTGCAGGAAACAAAGCGATTACAGAAAAAAGTAGAAGGGCATTTTCCAGGAGCATCTGAAGCAACGTTAGCAAAATTAAAACTGTTAGGTACAGACTGTGATCATGAAGCGATGACAGGTCAAGAGGCGTTAACTCGTCTTATGCAAGGTTACACTGTTTCCCTAAGAAATTCTTCAATCCGCCCAGATTTAGAAGTTTTACTGAAAGAATTGTTGGAACTAGGAGTAAATCAGTTTGATAGATTTATTCTTACTACAGACGGCTCACATCCTTCGTTTTATGAAAATGGAATGACAAACGTTATGATATCTACCGCGATAAAACAAGGAGTCCCAGTAATAGATGCTTATCATATGGCAAGTTATAATATCGCTCGTTATTATAATATGGAACATCTACATGGTTCAATTGCGACAGGTAGAATGGCTAATATGAATATTCTAGAAAGTAAAGAAAACCCAGTACCAATTAGTGTCATTGTAAAGGGACAATGGGTGAAGCGTGACGGTGTAAATACACATGAAGCATTACATATAGACTGGAGTGAATGTAAAGTAACTCCATTATCATTAGATTGGACAATAGAAAAAGAGGATATGATTTTCTCAAATAAAACGGGTATACACTTATTAAATAACGTGATAACAAAACAATATATGAGTGAAATCGACATAGACTGTGATGAATTGTCCATAGATCATGATGAATGTTTCCTTATGATGATTGCTCGTGATGGTACGTGGCGAGTGAATACAGTTGTAAAAGGTTTTGCCAAGGAACTAGGTGGTCTTGCTAGCACTTATTCTGGTACCGGCGATATCATTCTTATTGGGAAGAATAAAGAAGATATGCTTATAGCTTTTCATAGAGTAAAAGAGCTTGGCGGGGGAATGGTAATAGCTGAAAAGAATGAAATATTACACGAAATCGCATTACCATTGCTCGGAATTATGTCTAATTTAAAAATGAGTGAATTAATACAGGAAGAGAAACAAATGGTGAAACTACTCCAAGAGCGTGGTTACGCGTATGACGATCCGGCATTTACCATTTTGTTCTTTTCTGCGACGCACTTGCCTTTTATACGGATAACGCCTATAGGACTATATGATGTGAAAAATAGTAAGGTACTGGACTCACCGGTAAATTTAATAAAGCAATGTTAATATGAAAGGCTCTATAAAAGTCCAATTTATAGGGCCTTTCACATTGTTAGCATAAGAATATTGTAAGCCTCAAATAATATAGTATCTAAATTACTTGAGGTGAAACGTAAGTATGAAAAAAATATTGTATATTTTAACTGTATTTATATTATGTGTATCTATTCAACAAGTTGTACATTCTCAAACAGATGCACCAGAGCTATCTTCTGATTGTCTTGAAAAAAGGAAAATTCGAGATGACAAGCATGTGAAGAATATAATAAGTGATATTAAATCCACATTTAATTTAAAAATTGATGAACATAGTTTTTTGGAAGTAAGTAAAAGAGACCTGGATGCGGCCTATTTGATATATGGCGGAAAAGAAAATGATTCTTATTATAATTCGCTAACTAAAATTTATGATAGTGGTGGATTTAGCGAGCAGCCTAGCTTATTCGTGAGGGCACAAGAAGCATTTTTACTTTATAAAGAAAAAGATAATATCAATGTAATGAAACGCCTAAAACTAGATGTTGAAAAAGGGGAATGGCTCGTTATAAAAACGAAAAAGAAGAAAGGGAAAAAAGTTAAATTCAAGCCGTTGCAATGTGAAAAAGATTATATGAAAAAGAGAAATGAGTACCATAATCTAAAATGAAATAACGGAATTTTAAGTGAGGAAAATTTGTTAATAATTGTAAATTAAGTGGTAGAAATTCCTAGTGATTTTGCCATAAAAAAACGTCATTTTTTATTTTTAAAATGACGTTTTTTTATATACTTAAAGCTTTTGCATCGCACTTTCAATCCTCTTCACCAAATCAGCAGACACTTTATGAAAATACCCCAAAACTACCTTTCGAATATCATCGGATATAACTTTCAAATCACTAGCTAAGTTTTCAGCGAGATGTTCTTTTTCTATCGGCTGTAACTCCGTATAAAATTCCCCAGCCTGCGTAAAGTCATCTTGTTTCGTTATAGAAGTTCTTTCAAGTTTACCTTCAACGTACCTTCCGTCACCGCTCGTTATTTGATTAGCAGGTGTCCAATCTTGCTGTTGGTTAATCGTTAATTTGCGGAATTCAGGTCCAATTCTTCTTCTTTGAGAATCGCTGTAAATGTTAGCTCGCCCTTGCAACATTTTATCATCTGATAGTTCTGCACCGTCTAGTAAATTAGAAGGGGAGAAGGCGACTTTTTCTACTTGCTCCATATAATTTTCAGGGTTTTTATTTAATACCATTTTGCCTACTGGTATAAGAGGATACGCCTTTTCATCCCATACTTTTGTATCATCTAAAGGGTCATAAGAAAGATGTTCTTCATCTTTCGGATCCATGAGCTGGACATATAAACCGTATTCCACTGGCTTACCATTTGCAATTGCATCATATAAATCTCTCCCGCTATAATCAGGGTTTTCGGCAGCCAGTTTATTTGCTTCCTCACTAGTAATGAATTGTACACCTTCAAATGGGTACCAATGATACTTTACATACTTTCGATTACCTTCTGCATTTCTCCAAATATATGTATTTACACTATGCCCTGGGATATGGCGCAGACTTTTGGCTGTACCAGCATCAGAGTATAAATGGACAACGAAATGAATGGATTCAGGTGCTTTAGCGACAAAGCTCCAAAATCTATTCGGGTCTATTAAGTTATTTTTAGGTGAAGGTAACAACGCTTGAATTGTTTCTGGGAAACGCATCGGATCACGAACGGAAAAGACAGGAATGTGATTACATAAAAGATCGAAAATGCCTTCTTTTGTATAAAATTTTGTGGAAAAACCGCGTACATTCCTAGCAGTATCAGGTGTTCCTTTCGTACTAACAGCTAATGAAAATCGCACCATAACAGGAACTTTCTCATTAGAATGTTGTAGAAAACTAAGTTTAGTATGTTCAGACATGGGATAGATCGTTTGAAAATAACCGAATGCACCAAATCCTTTTACATGAACAGGTCTTTCTAAAATTTTTTCGTGAATAAATTCTTGTAACGCCTCGTGAAGTACGCTATCTTGCTTTAGAACAGGTCCACGTGAACCAACTGTTTGAGAGTGAAGTATAGCTTGTTCATTACGTTCTCCATTTTCATTAAAGCCTTTCCCTAGTAAAGATTGCCCTTGTTTATCATAGTTTTCATCCATCGATATAGCCTCCAAATCTTTTTTGCCCATTGTTACTAAATATGATTTCATAGCCTTGATTATGTATGACACGCAAAGTTCAAAATAGTAACAGACCGCTAGATGAAAAAAACGCGTATGCAGTGGACCTGTTGAAATAGAAGAAATTATGGAAAAATGAATATCGGGAAGAAAATTACTATAAAATTTCAATCTTAAAAATGAATTTATACATGATTTTATAGAGAATGAACATCAATAAACAGGGAAAATAATTAGGAGGAATTGAACATGTCGGATTGGTTTCAATTAGATAAAGAATATATGATGCCCACGTATTGTCGTACGAAGGTTGCAATAGAAAGAGGAGAAGGTTGTAAACTGTATGATGTGGATGGTAAAGAGTATATAGATTTGTTTTCTGGCGTAGGAGTAAACGTATTAGGCTACAATCACCCGAAAATTGTGCAAACAACTATGGAGCAAGTTACGAAATCGTTGCATCTTCCATTTCATTTTTTAAACCCAGTTGCGATTGAGTATGCAAAGAAATTAGTTGATTGCTCTTTAAAAAATGGAAAAGTCTTTTTTACAAACTCAGGTACGGAAGCGACAGAAACAACGTTGAAATTAATTGATAAATATAGAGCTAATACGCATGAGGAACGTGAAGGAATCGTAGTGTTGAAGAATAGTTTCCACGGGCGTACGTTAGGAGCACTTCATTTTACGAGACAAGAAAGTGTATATCAAAATTTCCCTAAAACATCGATTCCGGTATATGAAGTAGAGCGCGAGAATATAGGACAATTAGAAGAAACAATTGTTAAAGAAAATCCAATTGCGATTATGCTAGAGCCAGTGTTAGGAAGCGGGGGGATATATCCTTTATCAAGTGAATATTTACATGGTGTTCAAAACTTATGTGAAAAATATAATGTCATTCTTATCGTTGATGAAGTTCAAAGTGGTATGGGGAGAACTGGTAAACTATTTGCTTATCAAAATTTCAATATTACACCCGATATTATTCAAATTGGTAAGGGAGCAGGAGGCGGGATACCGCTTGGTGGAATTATTGTAGGTGAGAAGTTATGTGATGTATTTTCACCAGGAGATCACGGCACAACGTTTGCTCATTCTTCAATGGGAACGGCTTTAGGGTTAACGGTTTTACATACATTGATTGACGATGGTTTAATGCAAGAAGCGTATGAAATGTCACTATATTTACATGATAAATTGAGAGAAATTCAGAATGAAAATTCTTATTATATTCAGGAAGTACGTCATGCTGGTATGATGTTTGGAATTAGTTTGAATGATACGAATAAAAATGTAAAAAAAATACAGATGGAGCTAATGGAAAAAGGGATGTTAGTTGACGTTACACAAGGGAATATCATCCGTTTACTCCCTCCGTATATAATTACAAAAGAAGAAATTGATGCATTTATTTATGAGTTTATCGCTTGTATTCATAGCTTAGCAGCAATAGCAAGTGTTTAAAAAGCTTTATGAAAAAGTACCTTATTTTTAATGCAAATAGGAAGAAAATAGGGTTGAAAAAAATAAATTTATGTATTTAAATAAAAAGCTGAAAAAGGTACTCGTATAGCGCCTTCTTCAGCTTTTTAAAATAGTAAATTACTTAACATAGGGAGCATCTCATTGGACAAATAATTAATTATGTGAAACAATAATAACAGATAAGGAGACATTAATTTTCCTTAAGTGCTTCGAATTAATTTTATTCAATAAGAGAAGGTGTGCTTAAAGAAGTTAAATTAAATAAGGAGCTGTTTTATTATATGCAACAAAATAATGATTTAAATTTTGAACCTCAAGACGTTAATATTGTCAATCCTAAACAAGCCAGGAAAGCAGTAGTTGCTACTGGTATAGGGAATGCAATGGAGTGGTTTGACTTCGGATTATACGCGTATTTAGCGGTTATCTTAAGTCAATTATTCTTCTCAGGTGTTGATAATAGTGGATTGCAACTTGTACTTACATTCGGTACATTTGCAGTAGCCTTTCTCGTTCGACCAATCGGAGGTGTATTCTTTGGTAGAATAGGAGATAAGTACGGCCGAAAAATCGTGTTAAGTACTACTATTATTTTAATGGCACTTTCTACATTATTCATCGCATTACTACCAACCTATGAACAAATTGGTGTATGGGCACCAATACTACTTTTAGTTGCCCGAATGATTCAAGGCTTCTCTACAGGCGGCGAATATTCAGGTGCAATGGTTTATATCGCAGAATCTTCTCCAGATAAAAAGCGTGGTATACTCGGTAGTGGTCTTGAAATTGGAACACTCTCAGGTTACATTGCTGCATCGGTAATTGTTACCATTTTGACGTTATTGTTAACAGATGAGCAAATGCTCAGCTGGGGCTGGCGTATTCCTTTCTTAATAGCTGCACCAATTGGTTTGGTCGGTTTATATTTACGCCGTCATTTAGATGAATCTCCCATTTTTGAAGAGATGGAAAAAGCACAAGAGGAATCTGAAGACAACGAACAATTTTCGTTTATGGATATATTAAAATATCACAAAAAAGACTTCTTATTAAGCACAGTAATTGTCGCCTTCTTTAATATTACAAATTATATGATTCTTTCGTATATTCCTTCTTATCTAACTCAAGTACTTAAAGTCAAAGAAACAACTGGCTTATTAATTATTTCGATTACGATGGCACTTATGATTCCACTAGCATTATATTTCGGTAAATTAAGTGATAAAATTGGTAATAAACGCGTCGTGCAAATTGGTTTACTTGGTTTAACTGTATTTGCAATTCCAGCATTTTTACTAATAGGTAACGGACATATTGCAGCAATATTTGCAGGTATTTTCGTATTAGGTTTCTTCCTAAGTGTTTATGAGGGTACATTACCTTCATTATTACCATCACTATTTTTCACTGATGTACGTTATCGAGCACTTTCGATTTCCTTTAATATTTCTGTATCAATATTCGGTGGAACAACACCGCTCGTATGTTCATACTTAGTTCATGCGACTGGTAACCCGCTTGCACCAGCATTTTATTTAACAGGTGTAAGTATTATTGGATTAGTTGTATTTAGTGTATTATTCGTTACAACATCAGGACGTGCACTAAAAGGTTCATATCCTACAGTAGAAACGAAAAAAGAAGCACACCAAATCGCTAAAGAAGACCCTGAAGAAACGCTTTGGTGGCATGAAGAGTCATTAGAAATTGAAGCAGGGAAAAACGCGTCAATTTAAAAAGTAACGTAGAAATATAAAAAGACTCCTATGAAAATAGGAGTCTTTTTGTTGTGTTATTTTTTTCTTTTCTTCAAGCTTTTCTGATACACGTAAAGCTTATGAACCTCTTCCTTAAATTCCTGAAGTAGCATCATATTCTCATCATTTGAATAACGCACTGTATTATAAGCATTTATAATAATATGACTCTCAATATTTACATCTACTTCACTATTTATTCTATCTAACCATGCCTCAATAGTTTCTCCTCGATTTCTATTTAAAGGGGGAGTTAACTTACTTTCAAGCTTAAAAATCTCTTTTCGAATTTCGTTATGTGGCGGTTTGTTTCGTTTCAAACGTTTTTGGCTCATTCCTTCTTTATCAGTGATAATAGTAGATTCGAAGGCAGGCATATTTGGTAAACTAAATTGCTTTCGTCTTTTTATTATTTTCCAAACGACGTAAATAGCAATGGTTGTACATACTATAATTGTAATGCTATTTATGAGAGTTGGATCAAAATCACGCTGTCCAAATTCCTCCTTAATTTGAGGGTCTTTTAGATTTCCTTTATTCGACCAAAAATCGTCTGTCTCTTTTGATTCCGCTGCTGAAAATAAAGGATTGATAGCGTATCCGAATCCTAATGCAACTATTTCGACAATATAAGAAAAAATAAGACGTATATAAGGAAATACTAGAATAAGTAAAGCGCTAAATGTTCCAATTGTAATAATAGAAGTAAAACGTAATAACTGTTGATTACGATTGGAACCCGTTAACCAAAATGCAATCATAATGTGTAAGACTAATAGTAATAATTTCCATAATGGTGGAAAAGGTGCGAAAAATATAGCTGAAAAGACGAACCATACAATACCACCTAATGACTTTTGAACTGGATATCCAGGACCGACTACATGTACGATAAAGAAGAAAAGCGGTAACATAATTGTGCCAAATAGAGAGAAAGAGAGAAAGATTGAACAACCGATTATTTGAGTAAGTAACAGTATGACAAACCCTATTGTTTTTTTCTTCATAAATTTATGAATTAGAAATACACCCATATAGCCTGTTACTAAAAATATAGCAATAGAAACAAGTTCATCCCTTTCTGTTACTAACGAAAGGAGGAGCAGCAGAATAAAGTCATGAACGTGATAGAGCCAAGTTTTCAAGCTTTTCCACCATCCCTTCGTTAGTAATGAGAAACGTAGGCTGCGAGAGAAGAGGGAGTTCATTTCTCTGTAAACCAATGTATATCATTGTAGACGTTCGTTCTCTTTTTCTCGTTACATAATGAAGAAATCCTTGTTTCGGAAGTAACGTACTATCATCTGAAATACGTGCTAATTCTTCTAAAGATATTCCGTAATGTGCTTGCCCTTCGTTTAATGGTAAGTGCAGTGGACCACCTTCAGCTAATACACTAATAAATAATTCAAACGGTATTTGATGCTTCGTTGCGTATTGACAAATGTATGTTGCAAATGAAATAAGGTCTTCTATATTATCTTTCCAACCAAACCCGCGATCAGCAGCTAATGAAAGACAAATTGTCCAACTATAATTTTTTACAGGTTCATATTGCTTCGCCTGTAATGATTGCATTTTAGCAGATGCTTTCCAATGAATAGAACGGAAAGATTCACGCTCATATCGTTTAACACCGATAATAGATGTTTCATCATTGTAAAAAGAAAAATTCGTTCGATAAGATCCTGTTAAAAGTTGCTGAAGTTCTTGCAAACCTGCTACTTCTTTAGGTGATGGATACACAATAATTTCAGTTCTTAATTTATCAAATACAGGTAAATGTACAGATAATAAATGAAAAGGATCTTTCAAAACGCATTCGAACTGTTCAATTTGAAACACACCACGCTTCGTTGCGGTTAATGTTAAATCCCATTTTTGCGCTGAATGAGCAGGTTGTGAAAATGGGAAAGAGAATAGTGTTTTTGATATTTGTTCAATTCCTTGATCTTTTTGTGGTAGTAGTGACGGATTTAAATGAAAATAACAAACACCGTTAACGAGTGGTATATTTGCACCATTTTTTAAATGAATAAAAAACTGTCCAGATTCATTAGGGAATAACCGAGTTATTTGTTTCTCGTTTATCACTTGAAACCTTTTCTCTATATAAGCGACATATTTATAAATGAAAATCGCAAATAAGTAATAGAAGAAAAAGAGAAACATAATAATTCGTTGTGGCATAAAAAATGTAAATAGTATAGCGCCTGGGACGGTTAGTTGAATAATATGGAGTTGGAAGAATAACGGTACAGTTACAACGCGCTGTCCATTCATGCTTGCTCAATCTCCACTGGTACGTCAACTTCTTTTAAAATTCTTTGCATAATTTCATTTTTTGTCGTACGTAATGCACCTTCCATTGATAAGACGATACGGTGATTCCAAACAGAAGGAACTAAAAATTGTATATCTTCTGGTGTGCAATATTCTCTCCCTCGTAAAAATGCTAATGCCTGTACTGCACGCACTAAAGCAAGTGTGGCACGTGGACTTACACCGTTAGCGATGTAATCATGATTTCTTGTAGCATGAGCAAGTTTAATAATGTAATGTTCTAACGGTTCTGATACGAAAATCTCCTTTACTCGTTTCTGTGCTTCTAAAATGTCTTCTAAAGAAATAACAGATGTGACACTTTCTAGAGGTGTATCCTTACGAAAACGTCGCATCATTTGTAGTTCATCTTCAGGATTCGGATACCCTATTGAAATTGTCATTAAAAAACGATCAAGCTGTGCATCTGGAAGAGGGAAAGTTCCTTGTGATTCAATTGGATTTTGCGTCGCAATGACAAAGAAAGGTTTCGGAAGCAGAGTAGATTGCTTTTCAAGCGTTACTTGTCGTTCTTCCATCGATTCTAATAAACTAGACTGTGTTCTCGGCATAGCGCGGTTAATTTCATCGGCAAGCAAAATATTAGTCATGACTGGTCCGAGTCTTAACTCGAATTCACTCGTTTTCGGATTGAAATATTCAATACCTGTCACATCGCTCGGAAGTACATCCGGTGTAAATTGGACGCGAGAAAAATTACCACCAATACTTTTAGAAAGTGTTTTCGCAAGTAACGTTTTCCCAGTACCAGGCACATCTTCGAGTAATACATGCCCGTCAGCAAGCAAGGAAACAAGGAGTAAATCTATTACATTCTCTTTGCCAACAAACACAGAACTTATATTTTCTTTTAATTTATTTATCATATGTATCATTCCTTTCAAAATATAAACGGATATTTCTATATTTTAACAAATTATTCAGAAAATTGATATGATTTTTCAATTCAAAGAAATAAATATTCGATTATTAAATTATACTCTTGCATATTTTGGAATGCGAATATATAATATCGGTATACGATGTATCGTGAGTCGATATATCAGAAAGCGATGTATCGGAGGTGGTTATAATGAATGCGAAAGCGCAAAAATATATTCCGTTAACTGAAGCAACATATTACATATTGTTGTCATTAGTAAAGCCAATGCACGGTTACGGAATTATGCAAATGGTAGAAGAGATGACAAATGGAGAAGTAAAACTCGGTCCTGGTACTTTATACGGGAATACGACGAAGTTATTAAAAGAGAAATTAATAGTTGAAGTTGCCTCTACAGATAGAAAGAAGTGCTATGAGTTAACGTCCTTTGGGAGAGAAGTGTTGGAACTAGAGTACAACAGGTTGCAGAGATCAGTAAGAAATGGAAATAGTATTTTAGGGGAGTGAATGGAAGATGGAGACTAAAAGGGTATTCAAATTTTTTACGGCATGGAATTTAGAAAAAGAAGAAGCTTTTTTACGAAAGATGCATCAACAAGGTTGGGGATTACAAAAATATAATTTAATGTATACGTTTAAGAAAACTGAGCCAAAAGATGTAATATATAAAGCTGATTTTAGATTGGCCTATAGAGATTCAAAAGAAAAACAACAAGAGTATTTCGAAATATACGAAATGTCAGGTTGGAAACGCGTAACAAGTTTCACAAGATGGAATTATTTTTGTAAAGAAGTAGAAGAGGTAAATGAATTGCCTGATATTTACTCAGAAAAGGAGACGAGGATACAAAAACTAAATGAATTATTGCTATTCCTTGTTATTATATCAGCAAGTATATTACCATCAATGTATAACCTATTTTTAAGCCCGATGGAATCAAGAGTGCCAATTTGGGCGAAAGTTATGACAGGTCTTTCAGGTTGTATGTGGATGTATATCTTTATAAGACTCTCTTGGAAAATTAAGAAATTAAAAAGTGAAATATTATAATAAATAAAAAGTGGAGTTCAAAAGAAGTTGATTTTGTAAGGGGAATATCGGAATCAACTTCTTTTGTTTCTATATAATTATATTTTTGTTCACTCTTTTTTATATAATAAAAATCTATATGAAGGTACAAAATTAACAGTTACAAAGATAAACCCCACAATACCCCGAAAATAATGAATGAAGAAAAAACGATTTATATCGAGGATCAAAAAATAAAAGATGACTAAAAAGGTGTGGGGTGTGATTTATAATAAGGAAGAAAAACGTTTTTTATTAACATATAAAACGAAAAACCCCCTATAGAAAATTGGTAGGGGGTAATAAAAATGTTTAAGAAAAAGACTGATTTTGAGCAGGTTTAATAAATTGCTCAGGATTTTCAACAAGTCCACATACAGCACATTGGACGCGGTAAGTTGGTCCTTGATAAGCCATATGAAAAGCATTCATCGTTTCATTTGTGTATTCTTCTTCTACTTGACCAGTTTGTGGATTTAATTTGACTGGTTTTACTTGTTGCTCAAGAATATTAAAGCGAGTACGGTTCGTTTTACAACTTGGACATAGCATTGGTTCCATATGTATACACCTCCATTTGTAGCATTTCTTAAACTTTTTAATTTTATGCACGTAAAAAAACTTTCTCAATATAAATGGGTATTTAAAGCATTTAAAATTCAGAAAAAATAAAATATAATAAAAGTACGAACTGGTTATGTCCAAACCAAATCTCCTGTTTTATGCCAATAAGCTGGGGGCCGAGAAATCGGCCTCATTTTTTTGTGCTCGTTATTATAGGAAACAAGGTTTTTATGAGACTTTTGTCGAACTTTTAGGGATGGATATAAAGGGGGATGTAAAATGAATTTAAAAATGAAGTACATCATTTTATATGTAGAAAAGTTTGAAGAATGTTTAAGGTTTTATAAAGATGTTCTACAGCTACCTATAAAAGCAGAGCACGGTACATATATCGAATTTAATACGGGAACTACCATTTTAGCGATGAACACACGGCAAGATGTGAAAGAATTAACAGGACTACCACTTACAGAAGGCGAGTTACAATCTTCCCATTTCGAATTAGGGTTTGTTGTCGAAAATGTACAAGAAACGATTGAGCAATTTAGAGAGCAAGGTATTAAGATTTTAGTTGAACCAATTGTGAAACCGTGGGGACAAACCATTGCATATATTGCAGATCCAGATGGGAATTATATTGAAATTTGCAGTTCATTAGAATAGAAGGAGAAAAAGAGATGGGGTTTCCGAAACTAGAAACAGAACGTTTACAATTAAGAGAACTAACACTGTTAGATGCAGAAACGATGTTCCGTTATTTTTCAAAAGAATCTGTTATACGTTATTTTGGAATGGATTCTTTTGAAAATATTGAGCAAGCGAAAACAACGATTCAAGCGTTTAAAAATCGTTATGAAGAGGGAACTGTATTTCGCTGGGGAATTGAGAAAAAGGGCACAGGCCAATTAATCGGAACGTGCGGATTTCATTTAATAAACAAGCATCATAAGCGAGCTGAAATTGGTTATGAATTAGACGATACATATTGGGGACAAGGGTATGCAACGGAAGCATTACAGGCGATTTTAGGTTACGGGTTTGAAACGTTGCAACTTATAAGAATTGCTGCGGTTGTATATGTAGAAAATAAAGCTTCTCAAAAATTATTAAGTAAAGCAGGATTCCAAGAAGAAGGATTACTTCGAAAACATATGATTCAAAATGGAGTTGCTCATGATACGATTTTATATTCTTTATTAAAAGAAGAGTGGAAGAAGTAATGAGTACAAATGAGCTTATAAAAATAATGAAGAAACATAAAGAAAATAGGTTCATTCTAGGTATAGATGGCTTAAGTCGATCAGGAAAAACAACATTTGTAACAAACTTAAAGGAAAATATGAAACAAGAAAGTATTCCGTTTCATATTTTCCATATAGATGATCACATAGTCGAGCGTAATAAACGATATCAAACTGGCTATGAAGAATGGTATGAGTATTATTATTTACAGTGGGATATTGAGTGGCTTCGGCAGAAGTTTTTTCAAAAGTTACAAAATGAAACAAAACTGAAATTACCGTTCTATAATGATGAGACAGACTCATGCGAAATCAAAAAAGTACAGATCCCCATAGTAGGTGTAATTGTAATTGAAGGTGTTTTTCTACAGCGAAAAGAATGGAGAGATTTCTTTCATTATATGGTGTACTTGGATTGTCCAAGAGAGACAAGGTTTCTGCGGGAAAGCGAAGAGACCCAAAAGAAACTTTCGAAGTTTCAAAATAGGTATTGGAAAGCAGAGGATTATTATTTAGAAAATGAAACACCACAGAAGAGAGCGAACTTACTTATAGAATGATTAGAAAATAGAAGGGTGAATAGAATGAAGATTTTATGGGATTTTGATGGGACGTTATTTGATACGTATCCTGCATATACAATGATACTTTCTGAAGTATTAGGTGATACAGTAGATAAACAAGAAATATACAAAAATTTAAAAATATCATACTCACATGCAATCCATTATTATAAGGTTTCATGTGAGCAGGAAGAAAAGATTAAAGCTTTGAAGGGGAAATTCACTCCAAAAGATATGAAACCTTTTGCAGGTGTCGAAGAGATTTTGAAATTTGCGGATAAAAATGTGATTATGACCCATAAACATAGGGCGGGGGTTATGGGGATTTTAGAATATTACGGCTGGGACAAATACTTCGTAGACATGGTTACTATTGACGATGGTTTCCCACGTAAACCGAACTCTTTAGCGTATGATCACTTACATAAAAAGTATAATATTGATTTAGCTATTGGAGATAGAGAGTTAGATTTATTACCTGCAAAAGAATTAGGTATTTCAACATGTATGTTTCAAGGGAACTGTGATGCAGCGGATTATTCTATATCGCATTACTCGGAATTTTTTAAGGTAGTGAGTGATAAAAAACTCCCTTTATAAATAGTTAGAACAAAACCTCAGCTTTTTGCTTGAAAAGTTGAGGTTTTTCTATGTTATAACAAATTATTTTTTAAGTATTGAGAAGGAGATTATTACAACAATTTGAATTATATAGTTATAGATAAATCTATAGATGAAAAGATTTCAATAAAGCGAGTGATCACATGAGTATTTTTATTTTAGAAGACGATGTCATACAAGCACAGCAATTAAAGAGGCTAGTTGAAGAGATTTGCGAGAAATATATGTTGCCCTTTGACTTTATTGAGGCAACTAGTAAAAGTGAGAACATTATTACTAATATTCCTAAGGCGAGGTATGTCCCAATCTATTTTTTAGATATAGAGATAAAAAGAGAAGAGCGTAAAGGTTTACAAGTGGCGCAAGAAATACGTAAGTATGACACGCAAGGGATTATTGTGTTTGTAACAACGCATTCTGAATTTGCACCTATTTCATATCAATACATGGTATCAGCTTTAACTTTTATTGATAAAGGGTTGCGATACGAGGAGAGGCGTAAAGTTTTTGAACAATGTTTACTTCAGTATGAAGCGCGTAATAAGCATATCGTTCCATCGGACGATTTTATCGTTGAAAATAGTAATGCAACTGTGCGGGTTCCTTTTCATGAAGTTGAATATGTTATGACTGATGAACCGCACCGTTTAGCATTAGTGACGCTAGATCGTATCGTTTATTTTTATGGAACATTAAAGGAGATAGAAATAATAGATGAACGTTTATTTCGTTGTCATCAATCATATATCGTGAATAAGAAGCAAATGTCTTCTTACGATGCGAAGCAAAAAATGATAGTTTTAAAAAGCGGGAAACGCATTCCAGTATCACGGCGTTTAGTGAGTAAAGTACGTAATATGTTAAAGGGTGAGATGTGATGTATATTTATGATTTATTTGCAATCCTGCTTACTAGTATGTGCCATACGTTTTTATACATTCAATTAATCCGGTACAACAGATTGTCAGTTAGAATGTTACTAGCTTTAAGTGCAGTATTCATTATTTTACTAGCTATTGTTGTAACAGTAACGAGATATCCAGAGTTGAATAGTACGATTGTGTTATTTTTAATAAGTTTAGGATTAATGCAAAATGAATTGAAATTTAAGCATAATGTATATTTTGCACTAGTCAGTATGGTTATTATAACGTTAGTGAAAATGTTGCTTTTTGATTTAGGAATGAAAATCTTTATGTTAACGCCATTCAATTTATATTTATGGACAGGTAGCATGATTCATCTTATCGTATCGATACTTACTTTTATCGGTATTTTAGTAGCTCGTAAAAGAATTCAAAAAATTGCTCAATATATAGTAGGTAGTCCGCTATACTATGTAACTTATGTATTATTAATTGTCGGATTTATGATTGAACTAATTTTGACTCGGCCATCTACTGCATTTTTAGCAAAATTAAATCAACAATACAGTGAAGAAAGTTATATTTCAGCGATTATTGTATTTTTATTATTACTAATCATTGTACTAATAAGCTCACACTTATCGAAAGAAAAGTTACGAGAAGAGCATGAAAAACGTTTAGATAAAGAGTTATTAGATTATGTCGAGAAATTAGAGGATATGCATGATGAGCTTGCTAGTTTCCGTCATGATTATATGAATGTATTACTATCGTTAGAAGAGGGAATACGTACAAAAAATGTGAAGGAAATTGAACAAGTGTATTATGATGTGATAGCTCCTACGTTAAAAACAATAAATGATCATGAACTTGATATTGCGAAATTATCTCGCATTCATATTCCTGAAGTGAGAAGTGTATTAAGAGCAAAAGTTGGAACAGCCCAGCAGCAACAAATAAAAGTAATGCTCGATATACCAGAGAACATTGAAAGTGTTTCGATGACGATCATTTCATTTATTCGCATCATTTCAGTTTTAGTAGATAATGCAATTGAAGAAGCGGTACATAGTGAGGAAAAGATATTGCAAATCGCATTCTTTGAGATGGATTCACGACAATATTTTATTGTGCGTAATAGTTCAAAGGGTGAAGCGATTGATTTGCAAAAAATTTATGAGAAAAACCATTCAAGTAAAGAAGGGATTAGAGGATACGGGTTATTTTCATTAAAACGTATCATGAATAAAACAAATAATGCGACGTTAGAAACAACTTATGTAAGTCCTTATTTCACGCAAACATTCATATTAAAAGAAATGAAATGACCATCTATGATGAAAATGAAACCGAATAGGAAATAGCTACATATTTTCTTCACTCGTTTTTATACACTTTAAGTAAGAGGTGAAGCGAGATGAATGGTCTTATTTTCACAACAATGATTAGCTTTGGTTTACCGCTTATAGCACTTTTATATGCTGTTTGGAAGAAACGTTATATTCCATATATGTTAGGTGTATTGGCTTTTGTTGTATCACAAATATTGATCCGCATACCAATACTGAATTATGTAAATGGAACTAGCACAAATTTTCAGATGTTTTCTGTTATGCAGCCTGTACTATTTGCAGTTTTGCTTAGTGTATCAGCTGGAATTTTTGAAGAGATAGCTCGTTTTATCGCAATGCGCTATTTTATGAAACAACGAGATTGGCAGTCTGGTTTTTTATTTGGAGCAGGGCATGGTGGTATTGAGGCGGTACTGATAGTTGGTATCCCGGTATTGTCTTTATTATTGTCACAAACAGTCATCCAAAATGGTGATAGTTATTATTTCGGCGGTATTGAGCGCATCTTTGCGATGGTATTACATGTTGGGCTTTCCTTCATTGTATTGCAAGCTGTCGTCCAAAAGAAATTTCGTTATGTTGTATATGCAATTCTCATCCATGGCACTGCAAATGCATTAGCTGGAATTATATCGCTATATGTACCAGGGAAAAGCGGGATCATTATGTCAGAAGTTTCAATAGCAATTTGTGCTTTAGTCGTTTTTAGTTATAGTTTCATTTTAAAAAGAAAGGGTGTATGAAAATGAGAAAAATGTTACTTATTATGATAAGTGCTATCGCGGCGTTCGCGCTCGCAGCATGTACCGGTAATAAAGTAGATGAAAGTACGTCTAAAAAATTTATTCCGAAAGCGGAAGAAATTGTATCATTATTAAATGAGGCGAAATATAAAGAAGTGCATGAAAAATTTGATAGTAAAATGAAAGCTGCATTGCCAGAAGAAAAGATGAAAGATCTTACACCTGTAATTGAGAAAGCTGGTACATTCGAAAAAATTGAAAAACAATCGATTGAAGAAAAAGATGGTTTATATACTGTTATTCTTGTAGCGAAGTATAGTAAAGAACAACGGACATTTATTATAACTTATAATGATAAAGAAGAAATAGCAGGTTTAGTTATTAAATAAAAGCAGATACAGTGGGAGTTTCCGCTGTATCTGCTTTTTGTTTTAATTAAATTATGGTTATTTTTGCTAATATGAACTTATAGTTATATAGAAGGGATGGGTTAGTATGAAAACTGAACTAGTTCCTAAAAAGAAGTACAGTATAATAAGCTACATATCTTTACTCATCGGCATTTTATATTTTCTGTTCGTATTTATTACACCGACAAGAATAGCGAATGTGGGTAATGTAGTGGGAGATTATATTACAGTTGCCCTCACAGTTGCAGGTATCATACTTTCTGTCATTACGATGAAGAAAAGAACAGAGAAGAAGGGGATTGCTATTCTTTCATTCATACTGTCCTTATCATTATTTATATTTTGGGTTATCACGATTATATTATTGTTTACTGGTCAAATTAGTTTTGCGCCGTAATATGCAATAAAAAGAGTCCTTCTCGTATGAAGGACTTTTTTTATTCGGTATCTTCAGGTTGATATTCTAAAATATCCCCCGGTTGGCATTCTAATGCTTTACAAATGGCTTCTAAAGTTGAAAAACGAACTGCTTTTGCTTTTCCGTTTTTCAAAATAGAAAGGTTAGCCATTGTAATCCCAACCTTCTCCGAAAGCTCTGTTACACTCATTTTTCTTTTCGCTAACATTACATCAATATTAATAATAATTGCCATATTATTCACCTCAGACCGTTAAATCATTTTCTGATTTTATATCTATAGCATCTTTTAATAGTCTTTGGAGTACGGCAGCAAAGACCGCGATTACCATTGAAGCAAAAATCATAATCATTCCGATAATAATAATGCCAGGGGCGTCATCTCTCTCTGCCACAAGATAGAAAAGTGGCATACCTAATACATATAATACACTAATTGCTAGTGCACTGTACTTAATATTTTTTAAAGCTTTAACTGACAACTCTGAGAATGCGTTGTTTTTGTCAATATAGTTTAAAAGTTTAAATGTTTGATACAGCGCAAAATAATATGGTATTGCTGTTGCGTATAAGTTGATAAACACAAGATATTTAATATATGCAATATCAGGATATAGCTCTGCAGCGAAAGTACCTATTTTAGGGACTAAAAAAATGCACATAGCAAGAACGGGGATACCCATTAGAATCACAGCTGTCTTTAAGAAGAGTGTGGATCCTTGTTTCATAAAAAGCACCTCATTTATTTAATATCTTATTAATTTACCACGAAATTTATTGTTTAACAATAAATTTTTATTCCACATAACCATGTTTTTATTGTTAAATAAATTTTATATTTAAATAAATTTAATCGTTCCTTATTTCTGTAAATGATGTTATGTTAAAAGTAATGATTAATCCTTTTGTATATTAAGAGTTTTTAGAAAATCAATATTTTGCGTAATTTGACGAGGTGTTAATGAAATGAAATCGTACACACAATTTGAACGAAGAAAACACATACTAGATGAGTTAGAAAAGTATAACCGAGTGATGGTAAATGATTTAGCAAAGGTATTAAATGTTACAACAGAAACGATACGAAGAGATTTAGATATGTTGCACAAGGAAGGACAGCTTACGAAGATACATGGTGGTGCAATTAAGAAAAAAGATCAAACACTAGAATTTCATTTTGATAAACGTCGATCTGAGAATATTGAAGAAAAACGAAAAATTGCAATGAAAGCAAGTAAAATCGTAGAAGATAATGATATTATCGCAATTGAAATTGGGACAACCACAATGCAAATTTTAGATTACATATACAATAGAAAGAATTTGACGATTTTAACAAACTCAATACCAGCTGTCAATAAAATTATTGAGCTGAAAGAACAGTATGATTCCTTTGATTGCAGGTTAATAGTCATTGGGGGAATATTGAATACGAATTCCTTAGCATTGTCTGGAGAAATGACGTTAAACTATTTGGATCATTTCACTGTTAATAAATTATTTGCTTCTTGTGATGGTATTTCACTAGAAAAAGAACTGACATGTTCGTATATTGAAGATGCACAAATATTTAAGCAGCTAAAGAATAATGCAAAACAAGTTGTAATGATGGCTGATGAGTCAAAATTTAATTTAACAAAGTTTTATAAAAGTGGGAATTTTAGTGATATAGATGCATTATATACAAACGCTAAACTCGATGAAGTATGGCAAAATATTTTAACGAGTAATGGGGTTGAAGTAATAACAGTATAGAAAAACGAAAAGACTATTTCTTAATAAGTTGAGAAATAGTCTTTTTTATTGTTTATGTGTTGTTTTATTTTGATAATTTGTTGTTTTTACAATCAGTTAACAAATTAACAACATTGTGTTAATAATATCCTCGTACAATATGAATTAGGAGGTGGCAAGAATGCAAATAAAACTATCAAAAGCTGTGTTCTTTTTACTACCAGTTGGAATACCTCTAATCTTGTTTTGGATTATTCCGAATTTCATTAGTTTAGGTATTAGTTTTACTGATTGGGATTTTATGACGAATGATTTTAATTTTGTTGGTTTAGAAAACTATTTTAATTTATTTACACAAGATTCTTTTATGCAAGCATTGCTCAATACGTTTTATTTCGGAATTGGAACAGTCATTCCAACAATTGCATTGGGATTAGGTTTCGCATTATTTTTCCGAAAAAAATTCAAAGGTTCTGCATTGTACCAATTAATGATCTTTTCACCTTGGGTAACGCCAACAATAGCTGTATCCATTGTGTGGTCACTCTTATATGAACCTCAATTTGGAGTTATTAATAAAGTTCTAAACTTTTTTGGAATACCAGGTTTGGACTGGCTTCAAAGTAGTCAAACAGCGATGTTAGCAGTCATTATAATGACAGTTTGGAAATTAGTTGGTTGGACGATGATCTTCTATATCGGCGCACTAGAAAAAGTTCCAGATAGTTTATATGAAGCAGCTAGTATTGATGGAGCAAATTCATGGCAGAAATTTCGATATGTAACACTGCCAATGGTTTCATCAACAACTTTCTTCTTAGTTGTCGTTAATACAATTTCTTCGGTGCAGGCTTACGATCAAATAAAAATTTTAACACAAGGTGGGCCTAGTGGTTCAACGCGTACGTTACTGTATTTATTCTTCCAACAAGGGTTTGAACAGTTTGATATGGGATCTGCAACGGCAATCGCATTTATCATACTAATCATTACAATTTTACTATCTGTTATTAACAAAATAATAGGTGATAAGTGGGTGAACTATTAAGGTGAATAATATGAAAAAAGGTCCATTAATCGTAAAGCATCTCTTTTTAGCATTATCAAGTATACTATTTGTTTTTCCGTTCATATGGATGGTACTTGGTTCGTTTAAAACATCTAGTGAAGTATTACAAGGGGGATTTTGGCCTAAAGAATTTCACTGGGAAAATTATCAGCAAGTATTAGACATACTACCATTTAACACATATTTATTTAATAGTTTTTATACATCTTTCATCATTACAATTTATGTGCTTGTTTCATCTGCACTGTTTGCTTATATGTTGGCATTTTACAAGTTTAAAGGTAAAAATATTACATTTAGTGTCGTGATGGCAACCTATATGATCCCTGGAGCTGTATCATATGTTCCTGTATATGTAATGTTAGGGAAATTCGGGCTACTTGATTCACATTTTGGATACATGATTTCTATGGCTGTTAGTGTATTCGGTATTTTCTATTTAAAACAATCGTTCCACAAAGTTGGTTTTGAAATAGTAGAAGCAGCCAAAATTGATGGAGCAAGTGATTGGCGTATTCTTTGGAAGATTATCTTTCCAATGACACGATCATCATTTGTAACACTAGGATTGGTCACATTTATTGGTAATTATAATAATTACATGTGGCCAGCTCTTATATTGAAAGATAATACGCAAAAGTTAATTACGAATGGAATTGCTGATTATTTCATTAATAGTTCCTTAGGGCGAGATTGGTCACACATTATGGTTGCAAGTACAATCGCAACAGTTCCGCTCTTAATCGTATTTTTGATTCTGCAAAAATGGTTCTTATCTGGTGTTACTGATTCAGGAATAAAGGGGTAATTAAATAGTAAAGGAGATTTGTGGGATGAAAAAACTATTCATGCTTCTAACAGTTATAACATTGTTTGTTAGTGCACTTGCGGGTTGTTCAGGCGGAAAAGGAAGTACGGTTAAAGCGAGTAAAGAAGGGGAGAAGGTTGTTGTTCCATTCATTAATGGAGTAGGGGGCTCTCTTGCAGATAGTGTAGATCAAATTGTAGAAGAATACAATAAAAGTCAGGACAAATATGTAGTGAAAACGACAAAAGCAGGTAGCTACGATGAGTCATATCAAAAGCTACAAAGTGGATTTGCAGCGAATAACCAAGAAGCAATTGCATTACTAGGTTCAGATGTCATTCAAGAATATGCTAAAAAGCAGTTAATCGTACCTATAGATGAATATGTTAAAAATGATACTAATTTCAAAAAAGAAGATTATGGAAAAGGGTTTATGGAGCAAGCAACAATTGACAATAAGTTATATGGCATTCCGTTTTACGGTACAACGCAAATTTTTTATTACAATAAAAAAGCATTAGCGGAGAATGGCTTTACAAAAGATGATTTAAAGACGTGGGAAGGTGTAGAAAAGGTAGCAAAAACAGTCGCAAAACGTGGTGAAAATGGAAATGTAACATATGCGGGCTGGATGCCGATGTGGGGCACATCAAACTTAATTGATGCGGTTCGCAGTGCTGGTGGAAATGTATTAAGCGAAGATGGTACAAAAGTATTAATTAACGATGGCACTTGGGTTTCGGTATGGGAGAAATTCCGTACATGGCTACATGAAGATAAAATTATGAAAATACATTCAGGTGGAACTGGATGGGAATATTGGGATAAAACTGTAATTGATTTAGTTGAAGGTAGAACATTAGGATTTACAGGCTCATCTGGTGATCAAGGATTTGTTTTTAAATCATTAGGAAAAGGAATGACGGAAGAAGAACGCCTTAACACATTTGAAGCATTACCTCAGCCTGCTTGGGGTAATAATAAACCAGCGCCAAAACTAGAAACATATTTATTCACATTAACGAGAAACATTGATCCAGAAGTAGCAAAAGGCGCGTATGAATTTATGAAGTTTGCGACAAGTACGGAGAAAACAGCTGAATGGTCCATGGCTACAGGATATATCCCTGTTCGTAACAATGTAACAGAGTATGGTCCATATGCTGAATTCGTTAAAAAACAACCACAAGCATTAGTTCCATTAGAACAAGCTAATAATAATGGAGTGGGACCATTTGTAGATCCGACGGGCGGTAAAATTAATGACGCCTTAAATGTAGCGAAAGATAAAGTAGAGATTGAAGGAGTTCCAGCGAAAAAAGCATTAGATGAAGCAGCTAAAGTTGCGCAAGAAGAGTTAGATAAAGTTCTGAAAAAGAAGAAGTAATATTACCAACATGAGGTGCTTTTGAACGAAGGAAGTGCCTCTAAAATTCCTTCATTAAAACGTAAAAGGTGTGAGAATGATGATCGAAATAACAAGTATGATAAAACTTTCTCCATTCGTAAAAAATAAACATTGTTTCCAAATGGATGAAACTGATATTAAAAATTTCACATTAACTATTGATCAAGGGGACAGCCGGAAAATCCCGCTTTTATTAATCTTGCGAGGCCCTAACGGTTATGTACGTATACAATATCAAACGCCAATTGTAAATGAAAAACTAGTCGTTTCAAAAGATTCAATATTTTGTTCTGCTGGTTGTATTGGAGGAGAAATACAGTCAGGTAATTGGGAATTAGAAGTCATATATATCCCTCATTGTGCAAAGAAAGCAGTAAAGTTTACCGGAGAAAAAGTTGACTACACAGTAAATATAGTAGTGAATGATCAGTTGGAACGAAAGTATAATAGAGATCATTTTTGTAAGGGAAATGTTTTTATCAATGAAGACCGTTTTAATAAGGTAGTAAATGAAGAACATCGCTGGTACAAAGGGGATTTTCATGAACATACAGATTTAACAGACGGCGAGATAGACGATGAACTTGGAATGCAAGTATGTGAAAAACAAGAATTAGATTTTTTATATGCGACGGAGCACAATATTGTTATGCCATCGTATCAAAAAGGAAACACATTAATTATACCATCTATGGAACTTACAACTCCTTACGGTCATTACAACATATTCGGGATAAAGGAATACGTTGATTTTACAGAGTATGTAGATGAATCATTTAGCGCCGAAAAAATGAATGCACTATTTTCACTCATGAAAGAAAAAGGTTATGTATTGAGTATGAATCATCCGTTTATGGAGCCTTGGGCGAACCAAGTGAATATTAACTTAGAAAATGTTCATACGATGGAAATTATGTGTGATCCAACTTATAAAAAAAGTAAATCATCCACTTTAGAAGCTTTACGTTGTTTCGATCAAATGTGGTCAAATGGTCTTAAAATCTGGGGAATAGGGGGAAGTGATTCTCATTTACATCCGTCTAAAACATTCCCAGGATCAAAAGACCCATCCATTTACGGTGATCCAGGAACATATGTATTATGTAATGTTTTATCAATTAAAAACTTAAAATCTGCGATCAAAAAGGGACGAATTTATTTCTCTCGATTTAGAAAACTAGCGATAGATATTCAAAACGAAGGTGAAACGATTTATGTCGGTGATGAGGCTAAAGGAAATATTATTTACAACATTTCTACTGACAAACCGTGTGAGTGGAGACTAGTAATAAATGGGCAAATAATTGAACAAAAATTTGGCAGAGATGTAACCTTTGCATTCTCTTTAAATGAAGGGGAATACGCTAGGGTTGAGGGATGGGAAGAGGACGAATTAGTAGCGTTTATTAATCCTATTCATAATAAAGTTGAGAATAAAAATATGAAAACATGGAATGAAGTTATAGGGGGAATAAAAGGTGAATAAAGCAATTATTTTTGATAAAGATGGAACATTAATACAGTTAGATTCAGTTTGGTACAAAATTGTGCATCGTGTGTTAGATGATATCTTTCAAACATATTCAAATGAAAAAAGTAAACGAGATGATTACTTAACGATTATCGGCATGAATAATAACGATTTTGAGAGTACAAGTTTACTAGCCTGTCGCACAAATTACTTTATTGCGGCTGCATGGTATTCGTTATTAGAAAATCAACATTTAGATAAAGATAATTTCATTCATAATGTATGTCTTCTATTCAAAAAGTACTCTACAGCAGATGATCTTGTATTTACAGAAGTGGAAGGTGCAAAGGAAACGTTACGATATTTAAAAGACAATGACTATATTATTGGGGTTGTTACAGCAGACGATGTAGATGCAGCTACTCATTCTCTGAAGATGACTGAGTTATATGATTACGTAGATTTTTTAGGCGCGGATGATGGTGTGAATAGAACAAAACCTGAAAGTGACTTTTATCATATGTTTAAAGAAAAATTTTCACTAACTGAAGAGGAAGTGATTATGGTAGGTGATACATTAACAGACGTTACATTTGCGAGAAATAGCAACATTAAAGTAGTGGGCGTTTTATCCGGCGCGAGCAGGAAGGAAGATTTTGAAGGGAAAACGGATTATATTTTAGACAGTATGAAGGATATTTCGAAAATTTTATAAAACAACTGAACACCGAATTTTCTCAATAAGAATATCTACAAAACAACTCAAATTCTAGGAGGATACTATGGCTCAACTATCATTCAAAAACATTTACAAAAAATATGATCATGATGTGACAATCGTAAAAGATTTTAACCTAGAAGTAAATGATGGAGAGTTTATCGTTTTGGTTGGCCCTTCAGGGTGTGGGAAATCTACAACATTACGTATGATTGCAGGACTTGAAGAGATTTCAGATGGCGACTTTTATATCGACGGAAACCGTGTAAATGATATTACACCGAAAGATAGAGATATTGCAATGGTATTTCAAAACTATGCGCTTTATCCGCATATGAGTGTTTATGAAAACATGGCATTTGGATTAAAACTACGAAAATATAGCAAAGAAGAAATTGATCAGCGTGTGCAACGTGCAGCAAAAATTCTTGGGCTTGAGCAGTATTTAAGTCGAAAGCCAAAAGCACTTTCAGGTGGACAGCGTCAGCGTGTTGCCTTAGGTCGAGCGATTGTTCGAAATGCAAAGGTATTTTTAATGGACGAGCCTTTATCAAACTTAGATGCAAAGTTGCGTGTTCAAATGCGTGCTGAGATTACAAAATTACACAAGCAGCTACAAACAACAACTGTGTATGTTACGCACGATCAAATAGAAGCTATGACGATGGCAACCCGCCTTGTTGTGTTAAAAGATGGGATTGTACAACAAGTCGGTACACCGAAAGAAGTGTATGAAAATCCTGAGAATATATTTGTAGGAGGATTCATTGGCTCTCCTGGAATGAATTTTTTTAAAGGATTATTAACAGATAACGCGCTTATGATTGATAAGTGGGAAATTGAAGTGCCAGAAGAGAAAATGAAGGGCTTGCGAAATAAGGGCTATACGAATAAAGAAATCATAATAGGAATACGTCCAGAAGACTTTTATTATGGAAAAGCAATCGAGGCGTTATCATATAACGCAAAAGTAACGGTATGTATTGATGTAGCAGAATTAATGGGGGCGGAAACATATCTATATTCCAGCCTAAACGGACAATCTTTTGTTGCACGTGTGGATACTTCTTTAGATGTGAAAAGTCAATCAAATATAGATTTAGCTTTGAACATGAACAAAGTTCATTATTTCGACTTAGAAATTGAGAAACGAATTGTTTTATAGATAATAATTATGACATTATATTTTTTAAGTTTCTCCAATTACTACAATTAAATAAAAAGTAAAAAAAACGATTATCCTTTCCATTACAGGATAATCGGTTTTTTTACTTTTTAGGAAACAAGTTGTTGTTAGCTTCGTGATAATAGGGGATTACTATTATAAACTTACATAAATACAGCGGGAGATTACCGTCTTGTATACATACAAAGATGAAATAGTCTATGGAGGGACAGCTATGCCGAATTGTAGTAAAAAGATAATAGGAATCATGATAACCTTAAGTATGTTAGGGACAGGAATAATAATGAAAGATAGTGAGATAAAAGCTGAGACGAAAAAAGTAGAACACCAGCCGAAAAATGTAATAATGATGGTTATGGACGGAACGAGTTCTTCAGCGACAACATTGGCTCGATTGTACAAAGGGAAACCATTTGCATTAGATGAAATTGTAACAGGAGGAGTTCGTACATATTCGGCGGAATCAGCTATTACAGACTCAGCCCCGGCAGCAACAGCTTTAGCGACGGGGAATAAATCGAATTCAGGATATTTAGGTGTATTACCTTCTACTGTGAGTTCACCTGGCTTAAAACCAATAGAAGAAGAGGACAAGTTACGGCCAGTTGCCAATGTTTTAGAAGGTGCCAAACGTACTGGTCGCGCAACTGGAATTGTTGCTACAGCTGAAATTCAACATGCTACTCCTGCTGGATTCTCCGCTCATCATGTGAATCGTAAGAATTTTGAAGTGATCGCGGAGCAACAAGTGTATCAAAATATAGATGTCGTATTAGGCGGGGGGAAATCGGCACTGCTCCCTATAAAAAATAACGGAATTCGAAAAGATGATGAAGATTTAATAAAAGTGATTCAAAACAAAGGATATGACTTTGTTGAAACGAAAGATGCATTATTGAAATCCAAATCTAATAAAATTTGGGGCTCTTTCTCACATAATGCCTTAGCATTCGATATGGATCGTGAAGCAACAAATCCGGAGCAGCCAACACTTTCTCAAATGACAGAGAAAGCAATTCAAACGTTATCAAAAGATAAAGATGGTTTCTTTTTATTTGTGGAAGGAAGTAAGCCAGATTGGGCAGCTCACGCAAATGATCCAATTGGGATAATTAGTGATGTGTTGGCATTTGATGAAGCGGTAGCAAAAGCGTTGCAATTTGCAAAAAATGATGGTAATACGATGTTAATTGCTGTAGCTGACCATGGTAATAGCGGGATTTCTATTGGGAATATGAATACGACAAAAGGATATAATACTACGCCGGTTTCTACATACATTGATCCATTGAAAAAGGCGAAGATGACACTTGAAGGGACTACAAATAAACTGAAATCTAATTTGTCGAATGTAGAAGATGTAGCTAAATTATACGGTTTGGACAATTTAACTTATGATGAAAAAGAAAGATTAAAAGCAGCAAAAAAGAAAATAGATGTAGGTCCAATTTATACTACATTATTGGCCAATCGTGCGAACATAGGCTTCACAACAGGAGGACATACAGGTGAGGATGTGTTTTTATATTCTTACGGTCCTCAAAAGCCATACGGTTTGATCCAAAACACAGACATTGCGAAGACAATGGCGAAAGCAATGGGCTTTAATTTAGAAGAAGTAACAAACAAATTATTTGTAGAGAGTGAATCAGTCTTTAAACAAAACGGTGCAACTGTAACGATAGACAAAACTGATGCAGCAAATCCTGTGCTCATAGTAAAACGTAATAATGTAAAAGCTCAATTATTGGTTAACAAAAATATTATTCGTATCAAGGGTAAAGAGTATGAATTAGGAAGCGTTGTTGTAGAGAGTAAAGGGAAATTCTATGTACCAGAAAAAGCAATCCACTTATTTATAAAGCATTCTAGTTAAAAAAATGTCAATTCCTTAACTTGTACTTAGGAATTGACATTTTTTTGTGTAGATGAAATTTCACTCGAAAAAAAGAGTAAAGAGAATCGCATTTTCTGTAAAAAAACTTGCTATCAGTTTATAAATTATTTTGCATGGAGATTTTGCAATATTAGACGTATTGTTATTTTATATTTTCACCCTGCATAAAAAAATATTTCTCAACAATTGTACATCAATAAAATATTGAATATTCACATTATAACGAATATTATGTTGTTATCGATAAAAAACGATGATTCTCAACAATCGGGGAGGAAATACATTGAAAAAGAATAAGAAGTTAAAACCTTTATCAGTATTAGCAACAGCCGCAGTACTAAGTAGTACTTTTGCTTTTGGAAGTCAAGCAGCATATGCTGATGCGCCATCATCTCTACCAATAGATGAGCATTTAATACCGGAGGAGCGTTTAGTGGAAGCGCTGAAACAACGGGGAGTAATTGATCCGGCTGCATCACAGGCTGAGGCTTCAAAGGCTGTCGAAAAATATGTTGAGAAAAAGAAAGGGGAAAACCCTGGGAAAGAAATTTTGACAGGAGATAGTCTTACGCAAGAAGCTTCTGATTTTATGAAAAAAGTAAAAGATACAAAAATGAAGGAAAATGAACAGGCGCAGCAACCTGAAGTAGGACCAGTGGCTGGACAAGATGCAGGATTGAATTCTAGAAAATTAAATGGAAAAGTACCTACAACACCAGCTAAGCAAGAAGAGTACAATGGAGCTGTTCGAAAAGATAAAGTACTTGTTTTACTCGTAGAATTTAGCGATTTTAAGCATAACAATATTGATCAAGAACCAGGATACATGTATTCAAAGGATTTTAATCGTGAACATTATCAAAAAATGTTATTTGGTGATGAACCATTCACTTTATTTGATGGATCGAAGATTAATACATTTAAGCAATATTATGAAGAACAATCTGGTGGTAGCTATACAGTTGATGGGACTGTAACAGAATGGCTTACTGTTCCGGGAAAAGCGTCAGATTATGGTGCTGATGCGGGTACAGGGCATGATAACAAGGGGCCTTTAGGACCAAAAGATTTTGTGAAAGAAGCATTAAAAGCAGCGGTAGCAAAAGGAATCAATTTAGCAGACTATGACCAATTTGATCAATACGATCAAGATGGTGATGGAAATAAAAATGAGCCAGATGGAATTATTGATCATTTAATGGTTGTACATGCAGGGGTTGGTCAAGAAGCTGGCGGTGGTAAATTGAAAGATGATGCGATTTGGTCACATCGTTCAAAACTAGGTTCAAAGCCATATGCAATTGATGGCACGAAATCTTCTGTCTCGAACTGGGGCGGAAAGATGGCTGCATATGATTATACAATCGAGCCTGAAGACGGAGCAGTTGGTGTGTTTGCGCATGAGTATGGCCATGATTTAGGCTTACCAGATGAATATGATACAAAGTACTCAGGACAAGGTGAACCAGTTGAGTCATGGTCTATTATGAGTGGTGGTAGCTGGGCTGGAAAAATTGCAGGAACAGAGCCAACGAGTTTCTCACCACAAAATAAAGAGTTTTTCCAAAAGAATATGAAGGGGAACTGGGCGAATATCCTTGAAGTAGATTATGACAAACTTAACAAAGGAATCGGTGTTGCAACATATGTAGATCAAAGTACTACAAAATCTAAACGACCTGGAATCGTTCGTGTTAACTTGCCGGACAAAGATATAAAAAATATCGAATCGGCATTTGGTAAGAAGTTCTATTACAGTACAAAAGGAAATGACATTCATACAACACTTGAGACACCAGTATTTGACTTAACAAATGCAAAGGATGCTAAGTTCGATTATAAGGCATTTTACGAACTGGAAGCGAAGTATGATTTCCTTGACGTATATGCGATTGCAGAAGATGGAACGAAGACACGCATTGATAGAATGGGCGAAAAAGATGTAAAAGGTGGCGCGGATACAACGGATGGTAAGTGGGTTGATAAATCATACGATTTAAGCCAATTCAAAGGGAAAAAAGTAAAACTGCAATTTGAGTATGTAACAGATATTGCAGTAGCTTATAAAGGATTTGCGTTAGATAATGCAGCCTTAACTGTAGATGGAAAAGTTGTTTTCTCTGATGATGCAGAAGGTCAGCCAGCAATGACGTTAAAAGGCTTTACTGTATCTAACGGATTTGAACAGAAAAAAAATAATTACTATGTAGAGTGGAGAAATTACGCTGGTTCTGACACTGCGTTACAACATGCACGTGGCCCAGTATTTAATACAGGAATGGTTGTGTGGTATGCGGATCAAAGCTTTACAGATAACTGGGTAGGCGTTCATCCAGGTGAAGGGTTCTTAGGTGTAGTAGATTCTCATCCAGAGGCAATTGTAGGGACATTAAACGGACAACCTACTGTGAAGAGCAGTACGCGTTATCAAATTGCCGATGCGGCATTCTCATTTGATCAAACGCCAGCATGGAAAGTAAATTCGCCAACTCGCGGTATCTTTGATTATAAAGGATTACCAGGTGTTGCGAAATTTGATGATTCTAAGCAATACATCAACAGTGTTATTCCAGATGCCGGACGTAAGTTGCCGAAACTAGGATTGAAGTTTGAAGTAGTAGGTCAAGCTGAAGACAAGTCTGCAGGTGCAGTTTGGATCCATCGCTAAAATAAAATGAAAAGGAGCTGTCATAAGTTGGTGAAACCTGACTTGTGGCAGCTCTTTTCTTCTTGTGAAAAAGTTCTCAGTTTTTTTATATATTTATTGGCAAAAATAGAAGTTTCTTCGATAAATGAAATGCTCCATCTGTCCGATTATATAAGCTATTTTGGACGTAAGTAATTTGTAAGTAATGAGTAAGAAAAAAGAGATTTTTATATTATATAATATTTATTACATCTACTTTTAACACCTGATACTAATAGTATGCTATAATGTGAATTAGCATCAAAAAGGAAAGGAATTAGAACAATGACATTAGAAAATACTAAAAATTTAAAAAAACAAGTTGCTCCGTATGAAAAATCAACGATTAAAAAAAGTGTGTGGCAACTTATTAACACAGTCGTGCCATTTATTGTTTTATGGTACCTTGCTTATAAAAGCTTGTCCGTTTCTTATTGGTTAGCATTAGTGCCATCTCTGTTAGCTGCTGGTTTTATGACAAGAATTTTCATAATTTTTCATGATTGTACCCATTATTCATTCTTTAAAAGTCGACCTGCAAATAGAATAGTAGGGACATGTATGGGTGTGTTAACATTATTCCCGTTTGATCAATGGGGACATGAGCATTCTATTCATCACGCTACAAGTGGTAATTTGGATAAACGAGGTACAGGAGATATTTGGACGCTTACAGTGGATGAATATGTAGCTGCGCCATTTAGACTTCGTTTAGCATATCGTTTATATCGCAATCCATTTGTTATGTTTGGATTAGGTCCAATTTATGTTTTCTTGCTTAAAAATAGATTTAACCGAAAAGGTGCTAGACAGAAAGAACGTATGAATACGTATTTGACGAATATTATAATCGTTGCTTTAATAGCTATACTTTGCTGGGCAATTGGGTGGCAATCGTTCCTGTTAGTGCATGGTACGATATTCTTAATAGCAGGTTCAGTAGGAATTTGGCTGTTTTACGTACAGCACACATTCGAGGATTCTTATTTTGAAGAGGATAAAGATTGGGAATATGTGAAAGCGGCAGTGGAAGGAAGTTCATTTTATAAACTTCCAAAAATCTTGCAATTCCTAACTGGTAATATTGGATTCCATCATGTTCACCATTTAAGCCCAAGAGTACCTAACTATAAATTAGAAGAGGCACACAATAATACGCTTCCGTTAAAAAATGTACCAACGATTACACTTGCTACAAGCTTACAATCACTCCGTTTCCGTCTTTGGGATGAGCAAAGCAACAATTTTGTTAGCTTTAAAGAATTCAAAAAAATAATTAAAAACAATGTTTCTGTTCGAGTGAAATCTGAACTATAATTTCATCGAATATAAAAAACTCTCCTTAATCATTTTCGATTTAAGGGGAGTTTTTGTTTAAATAGTAAATGTCAGATAAGAAGAAAACTTAAAGAATTCAATTTGTAATCGCGGAAGATTAGGAAATGTTCGTTAGGCATGAATATAAGATAACAGTAATTATATTATGTTAACAACTTGAGGTGTTATGAATTTTTTATATATTATTATGACTGTTCATAAATCCGCCGAAAATTAATAGTAAAAGGGGGATAGTACAAAAATACTTGTAGAATAATATTTAAAAATAAGGAAAAAAGCTATTCTTTTCGTAAGAATAGCTTTTTTGTAAATGTTCTTAAGTTGATGGGCATGGGATAGAATATAAAAAATAAGGATTCACAAAGCTAAGAAGTTTTTATTTACTTTATTGAATTAAAGAAGCTGCTAATTCAATAGCAAATGATTACAACCCGCTATTTCTCCCAAAGCTCGATCAATCGACCTTCAGGGTCCTTTATCCAAATAAACTTTCCAAAATCACTAATTTCTTCTTTCTTTTCCAGAGGTACACCAATTTGTTCAAGATGCTGAATAGTCTCATTCATATTATGTACTTGGAAATTTAACATTACTTGCTGTTCTATTGGAAAATAATTATCGTTTTCGGTAAAGAAAGAAAAAATAGTCTCATTTCCTAATTGGGGTTTAATCACAGTCCCATTCCAATTGTCTATTTCAATTTTCAACACATCACTGTACCATTTTTTTATAGCATCAATATTTTTAGTTCTCCAAAATATTCCCCCGAAACCTTTTATCATCGTAGATAGCCCCTGTCTCTTTTAAAATTTTATGGCATTATATATTCAATATATCAAAACAGTAATAGTAAGGGAAATAGAAGAGTTTGACGTTCCAGTATTAAATATGGGGCCGGTAGGAAAAGATGCACATCAATGGACAGAACGTCTCGACGTGAATTACGCATTTGAAACGCTATTAGATATGTTACCGAAATGCATTGAAAAATTATTAGTTTCTAATAAAATTACACAAGCGTAGTAGGGCGTAGGTAAGGGATAAAACTAGATTTAAATGTTTATAAAAAAGTCGCATCGTTTTGAAAAAAGCTTAACCGTTTTACAATTATACCCAATGTGCTAAAATCACTTTGGGTATATGGTAGTTTTTTAAAAATTCTATATTAAAAAGAGACAGGTGTAGGGATATTTTCTTAACTGCTTTTTTTATTAATGTGGGTTAGAAAGAGTTTGTTTCGAAATGATGTTAAAAAGTTAAATGATGAGACTTATCAAAAGGAGTTGGACACTGTGATTTATGATAAAGCTAAGTACTACTTTGACGATATTCCAGAGGATCTCCCAATTGAGCAAGCATATGTACATACTGGTATGTTTCTTGGGTGGATAATTGAAAAAAATTTATATAGTAAAGAATTTGAAGAAAAATCTAAAGATGATATTAATAGGTTTAAGCTTAGACAAATCACCGGTACGCAAATCTATATGAAGTGGGGTGGTGTGTTTGCAGACGACATGTTAAATGATGAGGGCAATCAATTTGCAATGTATTACTTTAATACTGAAAAGCGTTGGGAGTATATGAATGATTATATGGATGTTTTTGTACATGTTGGCGAAACACTTTATCAAGTACAAGATAATTGGGAAAACTATTTTGAATTAAAAGAAGAGATTGAATATAGCTATATGTTTTGGAAAAGTAATATACAGAAACTGTAATAGCTTATTCTTGAAAAAAAGATTAGTTAAGAAATACGAAAGAATAGTATAATGTCGCATGTAATGGGGGATTGATTTTTTATTTAATCACAGCAAAATAACTAAATTGTTACTTAACAGTTTCATAATCCACCTTTCCATTTAGACGTTTTGTTCCTTTTTTCTATCCGCTTTTTTAGCTTTCGAATCAAATATAGAAAGAGGACAAAACGTCAATTTAAATTTTATTCTTACAAGAAATCACAATGTGCGATCCATTCATTTGTTTTACTATTTTTAGCAAAGTAAATTCCGCCGCCATGAATAATCTTTAATTGTGCTTTTGGATCGTCTGTTATTTGAAAAATATATTCATAATCCGCGGGCCATTGGATACCTGATTGGGCAAAGCTAGCATAACCTCCTAATTTGTGTATGTAGTGATTTTCTTCAAATATGTCCTCGTAGTAGTCAATCTCAATTGTGTTTTCAAGTTCAGAAATTCTATCTTGCAAGTTGTTTGGGAAATCTTCCGTATCCCATTGTGGAAACTCATTAGTTACTAACCTTGGTATTAAAGGAAAAGGTTTTAAATTTGGAAACGTAAGTGACATTTCATTCGGTACTAGTCCCTCTAAAGAATCATATTCTCTAATACAAAAATTTCCTGATAAATTAGATAAATCTTTAGCAAAGTTTGGAGAAAGAAATACTGCGATGGCTTTCAAATCTTTTACTGCTTCTGGAATGAAAGGTAATTGAGTTAAATTAAGCATCATGATTGCATACATTTTGTCTTGATAACGGTCGATTGGGTAAGTTTCACCTGGTAATGAATAGAGAATCTTTCCAATCCAACTTTCATTTATACATAATTCGGGTCTTTTTCCACCTGTTTGAAAAATAGTTGCTCTTCTTCTTAGAATATTCTTTATATGATCTAATTCCAAAGTGTTTCTCCTCCTATATATTTCATACTCTCTTTATTTTAATGGTTTTGAAATAAAGTTCCAATGCTTATAAAAAAGTTACGATGATTATAATAAAGTGGCGATAAAATATAAAAAGGAAATTGATTTTTTGTTAAAAATCAATTTCCTTTTTACGTGTTAAAAATATTTTAACTTTATTAGAACCTAAATCATAGCCTGTTTTAATTATAGCTACAGTTGAAATTAAAGCTAATGAGTATTTAATATATTGATTGTTGAGGAATTTCTTTATGTTTTTCACTTTGTACATCTCCATTGTATTGATAATATTAGTTTATAGTATCACAAAAGTAATGATTAATAGTCATTACTTTTCTAAGGAAAGATACTTAATTGACGGAAAACTCAACAAAATAATGGATAACATAACGATGAAACTTTTTTTAAAATTTCATCGTAATTCACAAGGAAAGACTTCATTCTGATTCAATCTTTTATCAAAATAGATCATATTTGTTAACTATAGAATACAGATTTGTAAGAGGTTATTGATCAAACTTTTTTTGAAACTACACTAGAATCTCAAAAGAATATTAAAATAAAATTATTACAATATAATAAAGAATGAAACGGGAGAGTATGTAATCCACTATTTCCTAATTAAATGCATGTAAATTCATAGCTAACGTGATCTCTTTTATACTTTTACTTTTTCGTTTGTCCAGATAATTCAACAGACTTTTGCGTACAGCGCTGCATTGCTGAAATGATAGCTGTTCGTAAGCCTTTTTCCTCTAATGTTGCTACAGCTTCTATCGTTGTTCCGCCAGGAGAACAAACCATATCTTTCAATTCACCTGGATGTATGCCTGTTTCTAGCACCATTTTTGCAGAGCCTAATACAGCTTGAGCTGCAAATTTATATGCTTGATTTCTTGGCATACCATCTAGCACAGCAGCATCTGCCATCGCTTCTATAATCATATATACGTATGCTGGTGAAGAGCCACTTACAGATGTTACAACGTCCATTAATTTTTCGCTTACAATCTCTGTTTGACCAAAGCTATTGAAAATGTTTAGCACATCTTCTAAATCTTTTTCTGTAACCATTTCATTAGGGCATAATGCAGACATTCCTTCTCCAACAAGAGCAGGTGTATTAGGCATTACTCTTACAACCTTTAATTTTTTATCAAAAGATTCCTCTGTACTTTTGATGCTTTTTCCAGCAGCAATTGTTACAACAATAACATCGTCTTTTATCTGCTCTTTCACTTCGTTAATTACTGAAGAATATAAGTCTGGTTTAATTGATAAAATTAAAATATCAGCATTTTTAGCGACTTCATTGTTGTCAGTAGTTGTAGTTAGTCCATATTGTTCACTAGCATTTTTTAAATTCGTCGTGTTTAAATCTGAACAAATGATTTTATTTGAAGACACTATATTTTTATTTAGCATCCCGCCAATGATAGCCATCCCCATATTTCCGCATCCGATAAATCCAATTTGTTTGTCCATAATAACTCAATCTTGCTCCTTTTATCATAAATTATATCGGTCTGATATTGTTATTCTAAAATAATAATGATATCTTCATGCAATATAAAGAAACATTCTAAGAGAATATATTCCTTTTTGCAACACCAAAAGTTAAAAATCAATTATATTCGACATTATGTAAATATATACACTGTAATTTAAGGTTTAATATTTATGTATATGACTTAATATTATATCGATTTGTATTTTCATTCAGTAGATCAATAATTTCATACAAGTAACTTGCGGCTCTATTTATTTTAAAAATACCTCTTGACACCGAATCGAACTATATCGCATAATATAAAAAAATTAAACCGAAAATCGTTGAAGGGAAATAGTACATATGTCTTCTTGCGAAAGAGAGTGGAATTCACCGGCTGAAAGATTCCTCGTATAGAATATATCGAACCTATCCCTGAGTCTTAAATGAAAGTTTAGGCGTTTGCCTGCGTTATAGGCACCAAGTGGATATCTATGTATATCAATTAAGGTGGTACCGCGGAACAATGACCGTTTCGTCCTTTTTATTTTATTAAGGGCGAAGCGGTCATTTTTATTTTGTCCTCTAATACGATAGGTGCAGCATTGATGAGAAGAGACATAGCAGCAAATTGTATGAATAAAAGTGTGATTGATAAAAAACTTTGATTTTAGACTTGGGGGATATAAAAGTGAAAAAACAACGAATTGTTGTAAAGATTGGGAGCAGTTCTTTGGCGGATAGTCACGGGAGCATCTCTATAGAACAACTTTCAGATCACGTTGCCGCATTGGCTCGATTGAAAGAGGAAGGGCACGAGGTGTTATTGATTACATCTGGGGCTGTCGCTGCAGGTTTTTCGGCTCTAGGATATCCTAACAGACCTGTGACAATTAAGGGAAAACAGGCTGCTGCGGCTGTCGGACAAAGTTTGTTAATGCAGGCGTATACGGAGGAATTTCGTAAATATGGCATCGTTACTGCGCAACTATTACTGACGAGAAGTGATTTTTCTAGAAAAGAACAATATAGTAACGCTTACGCTACTTTAGGAGAGTTACTAAACCGTTCTGCTCTTCCAATCATTAATGAAAATGATTCCATCTCTTTAGAGGAGCTAACATTCGGTGATAATGATATGCTGTCAGCTTTAGTAAGCGGGCTTGTTTCGGCGGATGTGCTTATGATTTTTACGGATGTGAACGGTTTATATGACAAAAATCCGCAGAAAAATGCGGATGCGAAAAAATATTATTTCCTTCCTGAAGTTACGGAAGAAATCGCTTCTCTTGCAGGAGATGCTGGCTCAAAACTTGGGACTGGCGGTATGAAATCAAAAATTGATGCGGCAAAAACGGCACTATCTCTTGGAGTGAGTGTATTTATCGGAACAGGACGTGGACAAGAGAAATTTGTAGATGTGTTGAAGGGCAAAGGTGACGGAACGTATATCGGAAATGCTCCTCAAAAAGAAATGAAGATGAATAAGCAATGGATTGCTTTGCATTCGCTTGTTAGCGGACAAATTGAAGTAGATGCCGGGGCAGCTTCTGCTATCATTCAGCATGGTAAGAGTCTTCTTCCTGCTGGTGTTACGAATGTATCAGGATTTTTCAAAGTGGGCGAAGTCGTAGAAGTGATCACGCAACAAGGGCGCATAATTGGAAAAGGACAATGCACATATAGCGCAGAGGAACTAAGAGATGTCAAAGGTATGCAAAGCCAAGATATTCAAGCAAGAGGCGACAGGCATAATTATGAAGTCATCCATAGAGATCATTGGGTTTCATTTTAAGAATAGAGATCACTTTAACATTAAGAAGGAGGAAACAAAAATGAATGAAGTGTTGGCAAAAGGGAAAAGGGCAAAAGAGGTTGCTCGAGAACTTGTGCTTAAATCTACAAGTCAAAAAAACGAAGCACTTGCTGCAATTGCTGAAAGGCTAATAGTAGAAACAGCTTATATTTTAGAGGAAAACAAACGTGATATCGAAGAAGGGAAGGCGAAAGGATTTTCTCATTCTCTTCTTGATCGCCTTATGCTTACGGAGCAGCGTATTATTGATATGACAGAGGGGATTAAGCAGTTAATTGAATTACGTGATCCTGTTGGAGAATGTGTAAGTGCATGGGAAAGGCCAAATGGATTATCTATTCAGGAGATGCGCGTACCACTTGGTGTTGTTGGGATGATTTACGAGGCAAGGCCGAATGTAACCGTGGACGCTGCTACAATTTGCTTGAAAACAGGAAATGCAGTTATATTACGTGGTAGTTCTTCTGCTATTCATTCTAATAAAGCTATTGTTGCTGTACTTCACCGAGCACTTAAACAAACGAGCTTGCCACAAGAAAGTGTACAACTCATAGAAGATACGTCGCGAGATAGTGCAAAGCAGTTGTTTACAATGAATGATTACCTAGACGTTCTTATTCCAAGAGGTGGCAAACAATTAATTGATACTGTAGTGAGAGAAGCCTCTGTTCCAGTACTTGAAACGGGTGCGGGAAATTGTCATATTTTCATTGATGAAACAGCGAATAAACAAATGGCATTTGATATTATTATAAACGCAAAAACGCAGCGTCCATCTGTATGTAATGCAATTGAAACGATTGTACTTCATGAGAATTGGGCGCAGCAATATGGTATCGATTTGTTTTTTAGATTGAAGGAAAGAGGCGTGGAGTTACGCGGTGATCAGAAAGCACTGGCAATTGATTCTTCAATGGTACTTGCTTCAGAAGAAGACTGGGAAACGGAATTTTTATCTCTCACGTTAGCAGTGAAAGTAGTTTCTTCTATAGAAGAAGCGATTCATCACATAAATACGTATGGATCTATGCATTCTGAAGCGATTATTACTGAAAATGAGGAAAACGTCAGCAAATTTTTCACTTCTGTTGATGCGGCGGCACTTTATCATAATGCATCAACTCGTTTTACTGATGGATCTGAATTCGGATTCGGAGCAGAAATTGGCATCAGTACACAAAAGCTACACGTAAGAGGACCAATGGGGCTTCCAGCATTAACTTCCACAAAATATGTGATTCGTGGAAATGGACAAATTCGAAAATAAAAATAAAAGACACTCAATTCGTTTGGGTGTCTTTTATTTTAAAAACTATTTACCATACAAATAACCCAACAAGCATAGCGCTTAATAAGGAAACAGCCATTCCACTCACAAGAAGCTTCCAAACATTTTTCCCGATGACTGATGATTTTTCGCCGCCAAATAATGAATTGTAAGTTCCATAAATCATACCTACTGTACTAAAGTTAGCAAAAGAAGCTAGAAATGTTGTTGCAACCGCAACTGTATGCGGTTGTAAAGACTTTAAGTTTGATTTTAAATCCATCATGGCAACAAATTCATTCGTCGTTATTTTGATCCCCATTAGTTCAGCTACATACATAGCATCACTGCCCGATAAACCGAGTAAAAAAGCGAAAGGACTAAAGATAATGGAGAAGATTTTTTGAATTGTTAAACCTGTTACAAAAAATCCTAAAATCCCATTTAAACATGCTGTTAAAGCTACATATCCAATTACCATAGCTAAAATAACGATAACCATATTCATCCCGACTAACATACTGTTTGAAATAGTAGAAAAGAAATCCTTTTTTTCATGTTTTGAAGGTGTATATACGACATCTTCTTCTTTCGAAACTTCCACAGGATTTAATACATTGGCTAAAATTAATGCGTTAATACAGTTTAATGGGATTGCGCTGAAAATATATGTTGCTGGAACCATTGATAAATAAGCGCCAAGAATGGATCCGCTTACGCTACTCATACTCATAATTCCAAAAGTCAACAAACGATTTTCTTTTAACACAGATAATTGATCACGAACAACTGCAAGTGCTTCCGTATTTCCTAAAAACATCATTTGAATGGAAAAGAAGCTTTCTAACTTTGGCAAACGAGAAATCTTTGAAATAACTGCACCTACTTTATCAATAATCCAAGTTAAGATTCCGAAATAAGATAGAATATCGAAAAAAGTAATAACAAAAATGATAGGAAGTAATGCACTAAAGAAGAAATCAATGTGTGGACTGTCCATAGCTGAAGGAAATGCAAATCGAATTCCTTCATTCGCACACGATAGTAGCCAACTGAAAAATGACGCAATTTTATTAATGATAATACTGCCGAGCTTCGTGCCTAACATAAACCATGTAATAAAGAGTTCCAATATGATTAGAATAACGATCGGTCTCCATTTTATATGTTTTTTATTAGGCGAACATAGAAAAACGATTAATATGACAACGAAAATCCCTAACATATTTAATATGAAATGCATCTCAACAACTCCTTGAGAGTTATTATTTGTATATAAAAAAGCTCCTATTCTTCCTAATTTAGAATGAGTGTATTTCAATTTATATTTTTTATGAATTCTAAAAATTTAGAAGGTATAATTCGATAAAAATAGAATTTAATACATAACAAACAAGGAGGGGATAAAAATGGAGGTCTATCACATAACGAGTAGAAAGAGGGAAACTTATAACGTTCAAGTAAAATATTCGATACTTTTCGAATGCGCGCTTGGCATTGCAGCAATTACTCATAAAAGGCTAATCGATACTCTTGAAAAGAGTCAAACTGAATGGGAAGAAATTAAGGAATCCTTAACAAAAGAAATGAGAGAGCACTTACAGTTTGTAGAAGAACATAATACTTGGAAAGCTTTGCTTCAGATGTTGTATGAAGAGGATTCTCAGGACTTATCGCAGTTTAATTTTAAAATTGATTCACTTTTAGAAGAAGATTTGAAATATATATGTTTACCGTATTTAGGAGAGAAGTATGAAGAGAAAAGACGTTTAGCAGCAAGTGGAAACGTAACTGCAATACATGAACTAATGGAACTGACACAAGAACATCAGTTTTTCTCTACTTATATTCGTTTTATATGTGATGTTAATGTACAAGTGCTGAAATCTCATTTAATCGCTGTTATGACAGGTTGGTATGAGAGCGTTATTCAGAAAGAGGAAGAAGAAATCCTTTCTATATTAAAACGAGACTATGAAGCGAAAAATGAAATGAATAAAAAGATGAAACCAGAAGAGTTTGTCGAGTGGGCGACTGGCGGTGTGAACTATATGCCAGAACCGAGTGTTCATCACGTGCTTCTTATCCCGCAAATGACATACAGACCGTGGAATATTGAGGCGGATATTGAAGATACGAAAGTATTTCATTATCCAGTTGCAAACGAAAGTATCCATCCTGAAGATCCATATGAACCGAATTATTTTTTAGTTCAAAAACATAAAGCGCTTGGAGATGAAGCGAGGTTACGCATTGTAAAAATGTTGTTCGAAAAAGAACGAACATTGCAGGAAATAACGGAAAGACTGCAACTTGGTAAATCGACTGTACACCATCATTTGAAATTGTTACGTGCAGCGAAGTTAGTGGATATTCATGATGGAAAATACGTATTAAGAAAGAAAGCAGTACAGTCTTTAGCGAAAGAATTAGATATGTTTTTGAATAGATAATTAACAACGAGAATGTACATAAAGGGAGGAATATAAAAGAAAAGTTGGTGTATGAAATTGAAAAATGTATTGAAAAATCGTTCGTTCTTTTTTATGTGGATTGGTAGTGCAATCTCAGAATTAGGAGGGGGTTTCGGAACGTTATGTAATTCAATTCTAGTATATGAGTTAACAGGATCGGAAATGGCATTAAGTAGTATGTGGTTATTATATTTCATCCCATCACTCATACTGCAATTAATAAGTGGCCCATTTATTGATAAATGGAGCCGGAAGTGGATTATGATTTTTTCACAATGGATACGAGCGTTCGTATTCTTATTACCTTTGGTGATGCTAGTTTCAGGTAGTATAGAAGTTTGGCACATTTATGTTGTTCAAATTGTAGTGGGACTTATTACACCACTTTATACACCTGCAAGTCAAGCAATTACACCGAGCATTGTAGGGACAGAACAACTTCAAGATGCAAATGCGTACATTGATGGAATGACTCGCCTTATGATGTTTCTTGCGCCAGTATTAGGCGGAGTAGTCATTCATTTAATTGGAACAGAACTTACATTATCTTTTGTATGCATTTGTTTATTTGTTAGTGGTGCATTATTACTTAATATAAAAGAAAAAAGAACAAAACAACCTATTCGGAAAACATGGCTAGAACAGTTTCTTCGCGGCTTTACATATTTTTTCACAAAACCAGTTATTGTTTGGCTCGGTATATTTCTTACTTTCGTGCAATTTGGGGCTGGCGTAACGATGGTTACAAATCTTCCTTATATAAAAAACGAGCTGTCAGCGGGATATGCGGAATATGGTTATTTTATGGCCGGATTCCCACTTGGCTATGTAGTTGGATCTATACTAGTCGGAAAAGTAACGTATAAAAGCCGACGTATACTTATGCTTGGGGGATTGTTTATAGGAGGACTAACATACATTTCTCTAGGGTTCAATCATAGTATAGTAATTGCGGTGTTCATTGAAGTAGTTGCAGGTATTTGCATTGCCTTTTTCAATGTTCATAACACAACCATTTGCCAAAAAACAGTACCAAACAATATGATAGGACAAGTATTTTCAGTGCGATTATTTTTCATACGATCCGCTATGCCGTTAGGTGTGTTATTAGGAGGCATACTGAGTGAAATGTGGGGAGTAAGAGCGCTATATTTAATTATCGGTGCAATTATATGTGTCACTTCTTTAATAGGAATATTACTTCCGTATTTCAAATTTTTAGATGAGGCGATAGAAGAGAAATCAGCATAATTCAAAAAATTAAAACTTTATAATTGAAAATAATTATCATAATCAACTATAATAGAAGAATACTAGTATTCGTATTACAAAGAGGGAGTGGGAGTATATGTTTATTGAAACGAAGACATTTACAGTAAAAGAAGGTACATCAAATATAGTCGTAGAACGTTTTACTGGAGAAGGAATTATTGAAAAATTTGAAGGTTTCATCGATTTAAGTGTTCTCGTGAAAAAAGTAAGACGCGGAGACGAAGAAGTAGTCGTTATGATTCGCTGGGAATCTGAAGAAGCATGGAAAAACTGGGAAACAAGTGAAGAACATTTAGCAGGGCATAGAGCGAGTCGTGGTAAACCAAAACCAGATCATATCATTAACGTTGATCACGCAGTTTATTATGTAAAATCATCGAAAGCGGCTTATCAACAGTCGTAATATATATGTAAAGATAGAGGATATTTGTTTAGTAATAAACAAATATCCTCTTCTTTTGATTTATAGTAAAATATGGATGTGATATATGTTTAATTGTTTCGTTATAAATGGAGGTAAATGAAGTGGAAAAAATGTTTCTAATGGCAGCCTTGGCGACGACATTATTATCAGCGTGTAGTAATAATAATGTGAAAGAAGAAGTATCTAACAATGAGGAAGAAAAACGTGAAACTAGTGCAAAAATAGTAGAGCAGAAAGAGTATATTATTATTGATAAGAAGTATAATGAAATATTTCTAAAAGATGCTAGCTCAAATAAAGAAGATAGTGTGAAAATAAGTTTAAATGATTTAAATTCAACAAAATGGGAGGCACCTGTAAGAAATGGTATCCCAGATATAGGTGATTATATTTCTTTAGAAAAAGAAGAGGGTAAGTATACACCTACATTAGTAAAAGATCTTGTTGGCGAAATAAAGTATGATGGTACAATTAAATATAAAATTTTAGAAGCAACTAATAAATCAGTAAAGTGGTTTCCGCTAAATAAAGAGAACAATGGAGGATATGTTCCGCCAGAGATGGTAAAAGTAGTGAATGCTTCGAAAATAAAAGCTGGAGATATTGTTACAATTCAAGATAAAACAAAAAGTAGTAAAGACGCAATTGTATATGAACTGACAATCGTTGAATAAGTAAGTAGAAGGTTATAAGAAAAGTACAATATATTTAGGTGAGGAATAACTCCATAATAATATGTTTGGAGGTTACAAATGTTAGAAGCACAGACATCTATTAAACATGAACAACATAAAAAATTAGTGCAAACAATAGTAGCGGAAACCTTATCTATGGAAAAGGTAAATGGATTCATGCTAATTGGATCTGTCGCAAGAGGTGATGCATATCCTGATTCGGATTTAGACTTATATATTCTTTTAGAAGACGGACAAAAGAAGAAATTTCATTCTGAAACGAGAGAAGATATTTTAGTTGAATATAAGTATGCAGATGTTAATCAAATACTAGTAAACTTTAAAAACAATCCGATGGAACTATACTCATTTTTAGAAGGGAAAATTTTATTTGATAAAAGCGGTGAGTTGAAAAAGTTAAAGGAAATAGCTACATATGAATTTGAAAACTATCGTGTTTCTAGCGACAAAGTGAAAGGCATTTCTCATTGGTTGCATAGTTCGTTTATTAAAATTCAGTCTGCTTTGAAAGCAAGTGATGAGTTAAAAGCTTCATACATAGTTCATACGTCAACTTGGACATTGTTAGAAGGGATATGGGCTATTAATAATAAGCCAGTACCGCCAGCTGGGGCTGTTTTAAGGTACATTCAAACGTTACCGAATAAGCCAATTCATTTAGATGAGTTACTTAATAAACTATTTTTAGGAGATACAACAGAGCGCACCCCTGCAGCAATTATCATGATTGAGTGGGTTTTACACAATTTGAAAAATAAATAATGTGGCTATTTTCTATAGGTAAATTAATATTTCACGTTGAACGGTTTATGTAATTACAGTCATAAAAAAACGTTCTAGGCTATGGAGAATAGTATTAGACTATAAAACATAGTCTTAGACGGAACGCTTGAATATCTTACCTTACATATTTAAGTGTTATGAAGAAGAGTCTACATACCCACTGTTTAAAAGGAGATGAGTGAATGAAGTTAAATCATTTGAATTTATGTGTTGATGATTTATCAGAAGCGAGACATTTCTTTGAAACATTTTTTGATTTTCAATTTTTGGAGCAAAAGGGAAAGGCACTAGTAGTGCTGAGTGATGAATGTGGATTTATACTTGTGCTAAGCGATCCAAAAGCATTTAAGGGGAATAAGGAAGCTATGTACCCAGAAGCTTTTCATATTGGTTTTTTAGTGGATACTTCAAGTGAAGTTGATCAAGCATATAATCGTTTAGTAGCTGGCGGCATTGAAATAGACAAGGCACCGTATGCGATGAGAGGTAGTAGTTATGGTTTTTATTTTACAGTATTTAACGGCTTATTAATTGAAGTGTCCTGCCTTGACTATAAAGATGGTAAGAAAGTTCAATAGCAATCAACAAGAGTAATTGTTTGAAGGTGTAAATATAGCCCCTTATCCAGTTTGGAAAGGGGCTTGATCATTTTATTTGTATGATAAGTGAACATCGATATAAATAGGAGGTTACCGCTATGACAGCTGTATTTAAAGATATGGCGTTCCAGTTAAAAACGGAACGACTCGACCTAAATATGTGGGAGGAATCCGATGCAGTTTGACTTAGAAAATTAGTTGGTGAACGTGGTGTAGACATGCCATCCCTGGACTCTGTTCGTAGCAGTCTTATTGAGATGCGTAAGAAAGCAGCTGAAAATGGTATTTCTCTTCTCACTATTCGTAGACGAGACGAAGGCGATTTCATCGGATACTGTGGCTTAATTATCGGTCGTTCCACTCTTGAAGAGCCGGAGATTGCATACGAGTTATTCCGCAGTGCTCATCGCATGGGTTATGCGACAGAGGCAGCATCAGCAGTACTGGAGGCTGCGATTGCTACGGGTCGCCATAGACTTTGGTCTACTGTAGGTGCTTGGAATACAGCGTCTTTCCGGGTATTAGAAAAGATAGGATTTAAGCGGCATCACAGTACGTTTGGTGAACGCGGTGAGATTGTTTGGAACGTACGCGATCTGTAGAAATCTGATTAGATTCGAAACAATAAAAATGTAAAAGGAAGCCCATATGTTAGATATGGGCTTTTCTTTATAGTAAAAATTGATTTTGAATATATTTAAGTGTAATAGTCTATCTTTTACCTTAGTTTTTTACATCATTATATAATTCCAGCGCCTCTTTCACATTTAATCCATTCTTCACAATACCATGAATTGATTGAATCATCGCAGCTGGATGTTCAGATTGCCATATGTTTCGGCCCATATCTACGCCGATTGCACCTTCTTGCAATGCATTGTGCGTAATGTTTAATGCGTCTTCGATTGAATCTAGTTTCGGTCCGCCAGCGATTACGACTGGGGCAGGGCATGTGCTCGTTATTTTTTCAAATCCTTCGCAGTAGTACGTTTTAATAATGTCAGCACCCATTTCAACGCATACGCGGGAAGCAAGTGCTAGAAAGCGAGCTTCACGTTTTTGTAATTCTTTCGCAACAGCGGTAATGCCGAGTACTGGTAAGCCGTAATCGTGAGCTTCTGAAACTACATTTGCGAGATTCGTAACTGTTTGTGTTTCATAGTCTGATCCGACGAAAACAGACACGCCGACGCCAATTGCGTTTTGTTTTACTGCTTCTTTTACAGGTGTAACAATTGTTTCATTCGCTAAATCTTTACCAACGACAGTTGCTCCGCCAGATACACGCATAACCATCGGTGTGCTGCAGTTTTCAGGAATACAGGAGCTAAGTACGCCACGCGTTAAAAAGAGAGAATCTGTGTAAGGAAGTAAGTTTTTAACTGTTTCAAGTGGTTGTTCTAGCCCGTGAATGGGTCCTAAAAAGTAGCCGTGATCTATCGCTAACATTACCGCTCTGCCATCAGGTAAAATTGTATTTAATCGATTTTTAAATCCCCAAGTCATTTGAAATCACTCCTTCGTTAATGTTGGATTTTCCGTTTGTACCGTATCTTTATTTGGTAAATGTGGTGACTTAATAAAAACTGCTTTAAAAGGTTTGTCAGAATGGTTAATTAAATAGTGAGATTCATGAGGGCGAACTTGCAACACATCGCCTTGTTTAATTGGAACTCTTTCGTTATTCACATAGAAATCTATTTCACCTTCTAATGCATAAAAGACTTCCTCGCACGTTGTATGATAGTGATTTTGAAACTCTTGCCCAGGCTGAATGACAACAAGGCCAAGATCAATATTCGGACCTTGTATTAAATATTTCGGCCCGTTATCACCGAAGCGATAGGAGAAGTCATTTTCATTCGCTTTTAACATACATTTCACTCCTTTATGTAATATGTTACAGTGCACCAGGTGCAATCCACATATGTGAGGTGAGCCCTTTATCAGCTAAAGCGAGCTGACTGTCATACACAGTTTTCCATGTTTCATAGAACTCTTTATATAGTTCGTGATTTTCAGTAATTGGCTCGAATGTGTTTTCCCACTGTACAAACTGTTCGGCAGTTTCTTCCATAGATGAATATATGCCAGCGCCAACTCCAGCAGCAATCGCAGTTCCTAGAGCAGCTGCTTCTTTCACAACTGGTACTTTTACAGGAATTCCAAGTACGTCTGAAAGAATTTGTGGCCATAGTTTTCCTTTAGCAGCACCGCCAGCAAAAACGACTTCAGAAGGGAATGTCCCTGTGAGATTTTCTATTAATTTCAAGTTCCCAAGTGTAACAAAGGCGGCATTTTCTTCAATAGCACGGAACAGTTCTTTTTTTCCGCATTTGTCAGCATCTAAACTTAAATTTAAAAAAGAAGGTGCGGCATGTCGCCAAGAAATGTAGTTCATAACGTTTGAAAAAGTAGGGATAATGCCATGTGAGCCGACAGGTACGTCTTTCGCTTGTTCTTCTAGTAATTCATAAGTATCTACACCGAGTTTGTCAGCGAGTTTCTTTTCTTCTTGGCAAAAAGCATCTCGAAACCAGCGCATAACAAGACCAGGGAAAAAGGCAATTGTTTCATATTGCCATAGGTTAGGAACGACGTGGCAATTTAAGCGAATCGCAGCATGTGAATCCGTTATTGGCTCTGTAATATTCACTTCTTGTTGCCAAAAGCTGCCCCCGCATATTAAAGTTTGATTTGGCTTAACAACTCCAGTTCCGAGTGATGCCATTTGAGCATCACCACCGCCGGCAACGACAGGAATTCCTTCACGTAATCCAGTTAATGCTGCGCACTCTTTTGTAATATTGCCGATAACTGTACCAGCTTCATTTACTGTTGGTGAAAATGGCAAAGTTAGACTGCACTCTTTAGCGATATCGTTATCCCAATTTCTATTTTGTAAATCAAAAATACCGGATGTACATCCGTTTGAAGGATCGATTTGCAGTATGCCGCTTAATTTATATAGAATCCAATCGTTTAGCATCGTAAAAGAATGAATGTTTGTGTATACGTCTGGTTCATGTTTTTTAATCCAAAGTAGGCGAGGTAAAGCGCCTAATGAAAATGTTTGCCCAGACCTTGTATATAACTCTTCTTCAAGTTGTGACCGGATTTCTTTTAGTTCACTAACTTCAGAGGATGCGCGCCCATCAACATTTGCACAAGCCCATATTTCTTGCCCATCTCTATCATATAAAACAAAACCTTCTCGCATACTAGTAGCGCTAATAGCTTGAATAGAAGAGGGAGGTATATTACTTTTTTGCAGAACCTCTTTCGTGCATTGTTGTACGAGCTGCCAGTTTTCTTTTACATCAAAGTTCATAGAGCCTGGGTAACGAGGATCCGTTTTATGAACCCATTCTTTTTGACTTACTGCAATTTGATTACCTAGTAAATCAAAAAGAACAGCTCGAATGCTTCCTGTACCAGCATCGAAAGCTAATAAAGTAGACATTAACAATCACCATCCTTTCGTAATAAGGAGAGGGCAGTTTCCTCATCGGTAATTAAAGTATGAATAAATCTCCCCTTTAAAGCTCCATAAATGGCGTCTATCTTTTCTGTACCTCCAGCAACACCAACGACATGCTTCATTTTGCGCAGAATAGAGAGCGGCGTACCAATAAGGCGGTTGTGATGCGGAAGATGTAATAAATCCCCATTCGTATTATAAAACTGTCCTAAAATATCGCCAACACCATTTTGGCTACGAATATACGTCATTTCACGTAGCGTTAATTTTTCTTCTTTTACAATAGTTGCATCTTGAGATAAACCGCCAATACCAACAATTGCCGTATGAGCAAGCGAAGCGACATGAAGCATATCTTTTACACTCGGCTCTGATAGAATACTTTGTGCCATTTCGGTTGTAGATGCTAGAAACGGCGTAGGGATAATGTGAAGACAGCCTTGCATGTAGTGTAAATAGTTTTGTTTTCTCGGGAGATAGTGATTTACTCCGCCTGTTAGCGTTACGATTGAAAGATTAATAGAACTTTCGAAATGTATGTTTTCTAGCATTTTGCTAATTGTTTCACCCCAGCCAATACCGAGTAAATCACCATGCTGGAGATGAGTTTCTAAATATTGTGCAGCAGCTTTTCCGAGAGAAGCGTGATAATTGTCTATTGGAGTCGGGATAATAAAAGCATCTTTTAAGTGGAATTTTTTCATTAGGTCACGCTCAATACTTAAACAGTGCAAACCAGTTCCTTTTACGTGAAATGTAACGATGCCTTCACTACGCGCCTTATCTAATAACCGGACGACTTTATTTCTTGAAATATGAAGAAGTGAAGCGATCTCCTGTTGTGTTAATTGATCTTTATAATAGTACCAAGCTACTTTCGTTAATAAATTCTCTTCAAAGTTCAGCTGTGTCATACTCTTCATCCCTTTCAACAATTGACCACTGCTTAAACATATGTGCCGTATATTTTGTTTATTCCAGTTGAAACGATTAATAGTCTGGTGAAAAAAGTGTTCTAGATATGAAAAAAGGAATATACAATGCTACAAAACAAGTAGAACAAATAATCATTTTCTCAAAAAATGTTCTGTATAAAGGCAGGTGACATCATGTGGAGAAAGTGCCCTTATTACAAGTGAAGAAAATGAGTAAGTCATTTTCAAATCAACTTGTACTAAAAGAAGTGAATTTACAAGTAGAGCGTGAAGATATATACGCTTTAGTTGGGGGAAATGGTGCTGGAAAATCAACATTAATGAAAATATTAACGGGGTTATATTCGTATGATAGTGGAGAAATGTATGTAAAAGGAATGAGGCACCAGTTTTCAAATCCGTCAGAAGCACACGGAAAAGGTATTTATTTAATACCACAAGAACCACTCATTTTTCCGCATATGACCATTGAAGAAAATATATGTATCGGACTAAATGGAAAGAAAAAAGAATTAAAAGTAAAGATTCAGCAATTGATTGAAAGTTTAGGGTGGGATATTGACCTTAATGAACTAGGAGGATCACTATCCATTGCGCAGCAACAGCTAGTAGAAATCGTTAGAGGATTAATAAGAGAATCTGAGATTCTTATTTTAGATGAGCCAACATCGACATTAACAACTCACGAAATGAAGAGTCTTTTTGTGCTGTTGAAAAGTTTGCAAAAAAAAGGAATTGGGATGATATATATTACGCATCGCTTTCCAGAAATTTTTGAAATTGCCAATAAAGTGGCGATATTACGAGATGGAATGATTGTAAGCCAAGGGGATGTATGTGACTATACATATGACATGTTGATGGAGGGGCTATTGCCAAAAGGGTATAAACAAAAAGAGAAAAAAGAAGTAGTTCAAGAGACAGCAAAGACGAAAAAAATATTAGAAGTGATCAATATAAATGGTCACGCATTCGAAAATATATCACTTACTATACATGCTGGTGAGATTGTAGGTATTGCTGGCATTGTTGGATCAGGCAGAACGGAATTAGCAGAAGTGATATTTGGGTTGAAACCTATAAAATCAGGTTCTATTTTATTAGAAGGAAAATCAATTGATTCAAGCTCTTTGCATAAAAGACTAAGCGAAGGACTTGTTTATGTACCAGAGGACAGAGCAAGAAATGGTACTTTCTCAATTGCATCGGTTAAAGAAAATATAACTGCAGCATGTTTACATCAAAATAGTCGTTTTTTCATTAATCAAGAAAAAGAAAGCGCTTTAGTGAAGGCGTATATAGACCAGTTTCGAATTGTCGTTCCGAATATGAATGAAGAACTTGCATCTTTATCAGGAGGTAATCAGCAAAAAGTTGTGCTTGCAAAATATCTTGCGTGTAATCCAAAAATTATTATTCTTGATGAACCGACTCGCGGAATTGATGCGAAAGCAAGGCTTGAAGTATATGAGACGATAGAAAAAATGAAAAGTGAAGGACTCGCAATATTATTAATCTCTTCAGATGTTGAAGAAATTGTTCAATTAGCAAACCGTGTATATGTAATGAGAAATGGGCGATTTGTTTCTCATATGGAAAAAGAACAAGTGAGTGTGAATGAAGTTACACGTCTAGCATACGGAGGTGTAACGGAATGAAACGTATGTATAAAATGCACGAAACAACTATCATACTGTTATTACTAATTTACATTGTCATTGTCGGAATGATAAATCCTAGTTTTGTTCAGTTTAACTCGTTATCTTTAGTAATGAAATCAAGTGTTATTTTAGTCGTTCTAGCAATCGGCCAATCTTTCGTCTTATTTACGAAAAATATAGACGTATCAGTTGGCTCGATTATGGGATTAAGTGCAGCTGTTTGTGGGATGTTGTTAACGGATGGATATAATGCATTCTTGTCAATACTTGCTGCTATTATACTTGGGGCCATTATCGGTTTCGTAAATGGTATTGGAGTTGCGAAGTTTCGGGTACCAGCCATTATTATGACATTAGGTATGTTAGGAATTATTAGAGGTGCGATGTTAATTTTCACAGGCGGGAAGTGGATTGAAGATATTCCAAACGATTTTAAGCAGCTGTCATCTATCGTCATTCTTGGCTTGCCCATAACTGTATGGTTCGTTCTTATTATTTTACTACTACTATATTTCTTTTTAAGGAAAGTACCATACGGAAGATATTTCTATGCAGTAGGTGATAATGAAGATGGTGCGAGACTTATTGGGATACCAGTAAATAAAGTGAAGATCTATGCGTTTATTATATCGGGCATAAGTGCCGGGCTTGCTGGTTGTATATTTGTTATGAATATCGGGTTCGTTCCTAATCAAACGGGTACAGGATTAGAATTACAAGTAATTGCAGCCGCTGTACTTGGAGGAATTCATTTAAAAGGGGGAACAGGATCAATTTTTGGAGCCGCATTAGGAGCATTATTTTTAGAGGCGATAAGCAGTTCACTCGTCTTTTTAAAAATACCAGCATTTTGGAATAATGCTATTTCGGGCTTTTTATTATTACTTATCATCATATTGGATAGTGTTATGAAAAAGTGGAAGGCAGAAAGGAGGATGAATCTATGAAGTATTTTTACAGATGGGAAGGTGTTCTAATTGTATTACTTCTTATAGAATTCATTCTCTTTAGTTTAATCAATAGTGATTTTTTAAACGTTAGTAATCTCTTATTTAGTACAAATGATTTTCTATTTATAGCAATCGCGGCGATACCAATGACTTTTGTTATTGTAACAGGCGGGATTGATGTTTCTGTAGGATCTATTATGGGGCTAACTTCGATTATAATTGGTGTACTTTGGATGAATGGGATACCTATTTTACTAGCAGTTATAATAGCTCTTATAATTAGTTGTTTAGCAGGAGCTTTCAACGGAATCATTATAAAAATGACAGATGTAGAGCCACTTGTCGTTACACTCGGAACGATGTTTTTATACGGAGGAATTGCACTCGTCATTTCAGGAGGGGCAGGTGCTTCTGGATATGAAGGGATAAGTGGTTTACCTGACGTATTTGTACACCTGGCAAACGGTAGTTTTATAGGAATACCGAATTTACTATGGCTACTGATTATAGTAACGATTTTATGCACTGTATTGTTTCACCGCACCATATATGGGCGCCAAGTTAAACTAACAGGTGCGAATGAAAATGCAGCAAAATACACCGGGATTAAAACGAAAAAAGTAGTCATCATCGCTTACATACTTTCTGGGTTAGGAGGTGGATTAGGGGGCGTTTTCTTAACTGCTTATTTCGGTTCTGCACGTGCTGATATAGGAAGTGAAACAATTTTACCAATCATTACGGCAGTCGTATTAGGCGGGACACTAATTACAGGGGGAAAAGGAAGTATTATCGGTACAGTACTCGCTAGTATTTTCATTGGACTTATGCAGTACGGTCTACAAATGACAGGTTTAACAAATGAACAATCCAACGTAGTAATTGGTATTATTCTTATTCTTTCAGTTATTATGCGACATTTCAAATTACATCAATTCACAATGGGGAAAAGAAGGAATTTGCATAAGGAGGAAATGTCATGAAGAGAAAACTGGGGATTGTATTCATTGTATGCATTTGTTTAATTGGTTTAATAGCTTGTTCTAGTCAGACGGCAGATAAGAAAAAAGCGGATGATGTGAAATTTGCATTTATCCCGAAATTAACTGGAGTTGGCTTCTTTACATCAGGTGGTGAAGGAGCAAAAGAGATGGGGGATAAGCTAGGTGTCCAAGTAAAATATGATGGACCATCTGAAGCGAGTGTTTCGGGGCAAGTAAAATATATAAACAATTTCATTAACCAAAATTATGATGCACTTATGGTTTCTTCTACGTCAGTAGATGGTCTATCCCAATCATTACAACGTGCTAAGAAAAAAGGAATGACTGTTTTAACGTGGGATTCTGATGTGAATCCGAAAGATCGTTCATTTTATATAAGCCAAGGAACACCAGACCAACTTGCTAACTTATTAATTGAAATGACTTCCAAACAAATTGGAGATAAAGGAAAAGTAGCATTCTTTTATTCTAGCCCAACAGTAACAGATCAAAACCAATGGGTAACGAAAGCGAAAGAAATTATTAAAAAGAAATATCCGAATTGGGAAATTGTAACGACGCAGTACGGTGAAAATAATGCGCAAAAGTCTTTATCTGTAGGAGAGAACATTTTAAAAACGTATCCAGATATTAATGCAGTCATTTGTCCAGATGCAACGGCACTTCCGGCGATGGCACAAGCAGCTGAAAACTTAAAAATGGATAAAAAAGTCGTTGTAACAGGGTTTTCTACACCGAATGTTATGCGTGATTATGTAAAACGAGGAACAGTACAGCAATTCGGATTATGGGATGTAAAACAACAAGGTGCACTCGCAACGTATGTAGCAAATGAAATAGTAGTAAAAGGAAAGAAGTTAAAAGTAGGGGATAGCTTTGAAGTAGAAGGAATCGGAAAAGTGAAAGTAGAGCCAAACTCTATTCAAGGATATGATTATGAGGCAGAAGGAAACGGAATTATCGTACTACCAGAACGAGTTGTATTTACAAAGGATAATATTGATAAATATAATTTCTAGTAACGAAAAAACGTCCGAATATATCGGACGTTTTCATTTCTTCATTAATTATGAACCGTTTCTTTTTCATTTAATCCAAGGGTACGACCTGTAGAAGTGTGAAGGTCTTGGAATAATCTTGGATTTTCTGTTAATGAAATGCCGTAAGAAGGAATCATTTCTTTTATTTTTCCTTCCCATTCTACCATTCGGCTTGGGAAACATTTTTCTAATACTTCAAGCATGACGTGAACGGCAGTAGAAGCACCCGGTGATGCACCTAGTAACGCCGCGATTGATCCATCAGCCGCACTAACAACTTCTGTACCGAATTGAAGTGTTCCTTTACCGCCAGAATCAGTATCTTTAATTACTTGTACACGCTGACCAGCAACTACAATATCCCAATCTTCACTTTTTGCGTTCGGAATGAATTCGCGTAATTCTTCCATACGTTTTTCGTGTGATAACATAACTTGCTGAATTAAGTATTTTGTTAATCCCATTTCTTTTACACCAGCAGCTAACATCGTTAAGACGTTATTCGGTTTTACAGAACCTATTAAATCAAGGTTTGAGCCAGTTTTTAAGAACTTAGGAGAGAACCCTGCGAACGGTCCGAATAGTAAAGCTTTTTTATTGTCTATATATCTCGTATCAAGGTGAGGTACAGACATAGGCGGAGCGCCAACTTTAGCTTTACCGTATACTTTTGCATGATGTTGCTCTACAACTTTTTGGTTTTTACATACCATAAATAGTCCACTTACTGGGAATCCACCAATATGTTTTGATTCAGGAATGCCAGTCTTTTGTAGTAGAGGTAGACTACCGCCACCGCCGCCAATAAAGACGAATTTTGCAGTATGATGCTCAATTTTACCACTATTCATATCGTGTACTTTTACTTCCCACAAACCATTCTTCGTGCGTTTAATATTTTCGACACTATGTTTGTAGTTTAGCTCGACATTTTTCGTTTGTAAGTAATCAAACAACATACGTGTTAATGCACCGAAGTTAACATCTGTTCCAGAGTCAATCTTCGTTGCAGCCATCGGTTCGTTTGGTGTACGACCATCCATAATGAGTGGAAGCCATTTTTTTAGTGTTTCAGGAGCATCGGAAAATTCCATACCTTGAAACAGTGGATTTTTTGAAAGCGCTTCAAAACGGTTTTTTAGAAACTCAACATTTTTTTCACCTTGTACTAAACTCATATGAGGTAGAGGCATAATAAAATCTTGTGGATTACGAATTAATTTGCTTTTTACAAGATATGCCCAAAATTGTCTTGAAAGCTGGAATTGCTCATTCACTTTTACAGCTTTACCAATATCTATAGATCCGTCAGATTTTTCGGAAGTATAGTTCAGTTCGCATAGCGCAGAATGCCCTGTACCTGCATTATTCCATTCATTAGAGCTTTCTTCCCCGGCACTAGCGAGTTTTTCAAAAACTTTAATTTCCCATTCTGGTGCTAATTCTTTTAGTAATGAGCCTAGCGTTGCACTCATAATTCCTGCACCAATTAAGATAACGTCTGTTTTTTGCTGCATGTTGCTCATGATAATCTCTCCATCCCCTATATTGGCAAAAAAGAGTAGGTGTTTTTTATATCTAAGCCGTAAATTGAAAACACCGCCTAGGCCCCACCTAGGTGTATACCTTTTTTGTCTCAATTATATAACCATCTCATACTCTATTATAATAATTAATAGACTAAAATATCTAGTGTTATCTGATAATTTTAAACTATTTAACGTTTTATTTGCCAAAATTCTTATTTAACAAGCACTTTTCAGTTTAAGAATAGAAAAAAATCACAGTTTGAAATTATCTCGAAAAAGCTTACGTATCGTAAAGTAGGTAGAATGGTTACCTTTTTATGGAATTTATGTTCTTTTAATAGTAAGATTATTCTGTAAGATGATAAAGGGGGATACTAATGCGTACACAAGAACAAATCGCAAACTTATTTCGAAATTTTTCAATAAAGGAATGTAAAGGGTCAAGTGACTTATACGAATACTTATCAATAAAAATTGCTGAAGATGAGGAAGTACTTACACTATCTTCCTACGCTCAAGTAGGCCAACCAGTTCCAAACTTATTATTAGGTGCAGCACATTATTTATTACTAGCAGGGAAAGAACATCCTTTAAAAACGTATTATAGTAGTTTAGTTGAAAATGCGAATACAAATTTAGATAAAGCTTTCGATCACTTTAAAGACTTTTGTAAAGAGTACCGAGAAGAAATTATTACTTTATTACAAACGAAACTTGTTCAAACGAATGAAGTAAGGCGATGTGCGTATTTATATCCAAGCTTCTGTTACATATTTAATAAAGTGAACAAACCGTTAGCGTTAATCGAAATTGGTACAAGTTCTGGATTACAACTGTTCTGGGATCAATATAGCTATTCGTACGGAACAGATGAAACATACGGAAATATAAATTCAAATGTACATTTAACTTCTGAAATAAGAGGGGGAAATGTACCCCAATTTCTAAAAGTAAGTCCACCTGTTGTTGAAAGAATTGGGCTTGATTTACATGTGAATGATTTACATAATGAGGAAGATTATTTATGGCTACGTGCACTAATTTGGCCAGAGCATAAAGAAAGACTTGAAATGTTTGACCAAGCAGCATCTTTAGTAAAAAAAGAATCTGTCGAGTTAATAGAAGGAGACGGTGTAGAGTTGCTGCCATCTATCATTGAACAAATAAGTGAAGATGCTGTAATCTGTATTTTCCATACACATGTCGCAAATCAAATTCCTGAACAAGTAAAACATAAGTTAGAAAAACAAATACAAGAAATCGGTGCAAAACGTAATGTATTCCACCTTTATAACAACATGTGGGACCGGGACCTTCATATTGATTATTATATTAACGGAAACGAATATCGTGAAACGGTTGGGGAAACGGAAGGGCATGGGAGATGGTTTAGTTGGAAGATTGGAGATCGGACTTTATGCTAAAGAAAACCTAACAATTATGAGTTTTGTCACCAATATTCGTAATAAAAACAGTTGACAGAAGGAAATCCGTCAACTGTTTTTTCTTGTTATTAATCTTATTATGTATTCGATGTAAACATTAAATATTTTCCTGCTGCACGTTGCAAATAGCCTATGAGATAATCTTCTTCCTAAAAGAAGTTAAAGAAAGTGGCTTGTTAAAATATTCCTAGTGTCAAAAAAGAACCCACAAGTTATTCAGCTATATTACTAGTTCAAGAAATTATTACTTCAAACGGAAAAACCAAAGGAAAGTAAATGTTTAAAATGAATATATAATACATGCGAGAACGAGCACAATTTGATAGGGGGCTTCCAAATGCATATGGACGAACGAATGAATTGGCAGGTAACTAGTCAGGCTCTTCAGGTAATGAATAACGGAATTGCTATTATAAACCATGATGGTATCATCACATATAGTAACAAACTATTCTGTAGCATGTTACATAAAAAAGAAAATGAAGTAATAGGTGAGCATATATCAACGATTATTCCTAATCGTAAAAAGTTAGTAGTGAATCAAAATGATAGTTTGTACAGGTATGAGTGTAGGAGTGGCAACCGAGTTTTAATTGTGAATGAATCTCATGTATATAAGAATAAGACAGAATATGGATCAATTGCCATTCTGGAAAGCAAGGGAAAAAGTATACAGTCTTTGGAAAGCATCATAAGTCGATATGAAAGTGCCTTAAATTTACTGTCTGAGTGCATTTTAGGTGTAAATGAACAAGGAATTGTCAATTTTTTAAGTGGTTCGTATGCACAATTTTTAGGGATTGATGATCCGAAGGAAGCGATTGGTAAGCATTGTACGGAGGTTGTTGAGAATACGAGGATGCATATTATCGTAAAGACGGGACAGATGGAAATTGGGCATATCCAGCGTATAAGTAATCGGAATATAATCGCAACGCGCATACCTATCATTAAGGAAGGTAAGATTATTGGAGCAATTGGTAAAATTATGTTTCATGATATACAGCAGTTTAAAGCTTTGGGAGATCAAATTAGTGAAATGGAATCGAAGTTATCTTACTATCAAACAGAATTACAGCGGCTACAAGAAGGGCGACTTTCCTTTCAAAGCATTATAGGAGAGAGTGCAAAAATGAAAGAAGTCAAAATGATGGCTTTGAAGGTTTCTAAAAGTCGGTCTACCGTTTTGATAAGAGGAGAGAGTGGTACAGGAAAAGAGCTATTTGCACATGCGGTACATCGTGCAAGTCCGCGTGCTAGTGATACATTTATTCGATTAAATTGTGCTGCGATTCCAAAGGATCTTTTGGAGGCTGAATTATTTGGATACGAAGACGGGGCTTTTACAGGAGCGAAAAAAGGTGGTAAGCCTGGGAAAATTGAGTTAGCGGATAAGGGAACGTTATTTTTAGATGAAATTGGTGATATGTCTTTGGACATGCAGGTGAAGTTGCTTCGTGTATTGCAAGAGAAAGAGATTGAAAGAATTGGAGGTACGAAAATTCAAAAGGTTGATGTTCGTTTCATTGCGGCGACACATAGAAATCTCCGTGAAATGGTGCAAAGAGGGGAGTTCAGAGAGGATTTATATTATAGGTTGAATGTGTTTGAAATCGATATTCCTCCATTACGAGATAGAAAAGAAGATATGATATATATAACGGAATTTTTAATTAAGAAATTGAATGGTGAGCTAGGTAGTAACGTTATTTCATTGGATGAGAGAGTTAGAGATATATTCATGGAGCATGATTGGCCAGGGAATATTAGGGAGCTAGAAAATGTGTTAGAACGAGCGATGAATGTTATAGAAGGAATGATTATTCAAGTGTATCACCTTCCTGCCTATTTACGGAAAAAAAATTTGGAAGAGGAGTTAAACCATGAAATATTTACGATGGACCAAGAGAAGCATGAGACGAGTTATTTACTTCAGGCGGAAGTGGAATCCGCTGAAAAACGTGCGATTACGAGAGCTTTGGAAAAAACAGCTGGAAATGTAAAAGAGGCAGCCGAGCTTTTAGGGATTCATCGGGCTAGCTTATATCGAAAAATAGAAAAATACGAAATGTCATGAAGGAAAGTAAAGGGCAAACAGGCCCTTTTTTTGTTTGTAATAATAACACTGTCTCTTTTTTGCGACATTTTCTTATAGATGCGACATGGTTGCTAATATTTGTAGCGCAAATGCGACATATGAGATTGGACAAGTAAGGGAGATTACGAAGGAATAAGGGAATAAGGAAGGAGTCGATTTTTGGCATGTTTCTTGCTATATAAATAAAAAGGCTTATAGCAGGAAGGGGATGGAATTCAATGTTGGAAAATCAAAGCTTACCGCATTTTATTATGCAAAGTATCGAAAAAACACCAAGTAAAGTGTATTTACAATTTGAAGAACAAAGGGTTACATATGAGGAGCTATATCATCGAATTACAAGAGCCATAGCGGGATTTTGTGAACTCGGTATTCAAAAAGGAGATAAGGTTTGTATTATGCTTCATAATACTCCTGAATATCTGGATGTATGGTTTGCTTTATCTTTTATGGGAGCAATCGCGGTGCCTCTGAATGTGCATTTAAAAGGAGAAGGTTTGCAGTATATTGTATCTCACTCTGATTGTAAGTTAATTATCGTTGATAAGGAATTTGTTCCTCAAATTGTCTCTTGTTTGTCATTTATACATAGGGACATCCAAATTGTTGCTTACGGAAAAAATGAAAGCGCGATCATTGAAGGCGATGGTAAAGAGCGGTTAGTAATGGAATTGAAAGATGTACTAAATACAAATAACCATCACCTTCCAACTGAATTTATTTCCGCCACTTCTATTAACAGTATCCTTTATACCTCAGGAACGACTGGATTACCTAAAGGAGTCATGTTAAGTCATGCTGCCTATGTAAATTCTGCGAAGTCATTTGCTAACTATATGGTTGGCGCAAGTTCAAAAGATGTCTTATTTACAGCGCTGCCGTTATTTCATATAAATGCCCAGGCTCATACAGTACTCGGAGCTATTTCTTCTAATGCGACGATCGCTCTCGGTAAACGGTTTAGTGCTTCTAGATTTTGGAGTGAAATTCGCAGTCATGGCGCAACCATTTTTAATTCTTTAGGATCTATGATTCCTATTCTCTGCAAACAGCCAGAAAAGGAAGATGATAATGACAATTTAGTAAGGGTGACGGCTTGTGCTGCTACTCCTAAGGAATTTTGGAAGCCTTTTGAGGAGAGATTTGGCGTTCGAATTGTGGAAGGCTACGGATTAACGGAAACAACGGGTTTTTGTGTAACGAATCCACTTCATGCCAATAAGCCACCTTCTATTGGAAAACCATATTCTTACGTAGAGACGAAGATTGTCAATGAGGATGGAAATGAAGCGCGGACGGGTGAGATTGGAGAGATTTTTATTCGTTCCTTACAGGGACAAGCATTCATGGAAGGTTATTATAAAATGCTTGATAAAACAGAGGAGGCGATGAAGGAGGGATGGTTCCATACAGGAGATCGCGGTTATCTAGATGAGGAAGGTTACTTATATTTTAGCGATCGAATCAAACAGTGTATCCGGAGGCGTGGAGAAAATATCTCCTCTTGGGAAATCGAAAAAGTTGTGAATAATCACCCGAAAGTACTTGAATCAGCGGCCATCGGTGTCCCGTCAGAAGTGGGAGAAGAGGATGTCAAATTATATGTGATTGTAAAGAAAGATGAAACGATGTCCCATGAAGAGATTATAGATTGGTGTCAAGAACGTATGGCTTACTTTATGGTACCTCGATATGTTCAGTTCAGTGAAACTTTCCCAAAAACTGCGACGGAACGGATTCAAAAATTCAAGCTGCAGGAGGAAGGCATCGGCAGCGCTTGGGATCGCGAACAGGTCGGTTATGTAATTAAAAGAACGAGTTGATGTGCTGATTCTACCTTATTATATATCGGAAAGAAGGGATTGAATTGGAAAATAAGCATGTTGTTACATGGTCCAAAGAAAATGGAATCGCAACGATTATCATTGATAATCCACCTGTGAATGTACTAAGCGATGCGGTGGTAGAGCAACTGACGGTAGTGGTCCATGAAATTGAACGGGATGATGAAGTAATTGTTGTACTTCTAACTGGCGCTGGAGAAAAGGCCTTCGTTGCAGGAGGGGACATTAAATCGTTTCCGGAATGGATTGGGAAAGGGAGTGAATATGCGGAGGGAAAATCATTGTGGCTCCAGAATCCGTTAAATAAAATAGAAAAATTGCCAAAGCCGGTAATCGCTGCTATTAACGGATTAGCGCTTGGGGGCGGGTGTGAATTAGCTTTATCGTGTGATTTACGGATTATAGAAGAACATGCCCAAATCGGGCTTCCGGAAGTGAAATTAGGTTTGTTTCCAGGTGCAGGAGGAACGCAACGTTTGCCTCGATTAATAGGAACTGCAAGTGCGAAGGAAATGATGTTTACTGGTGAAGCACTCACTGCTGAAGTAGCTTGGCGGGTTGGTTTGGTGAATCATGTTGTTCCGCGTGGCGAATCGCTGGATAAGGCGAAGGAACTAGCTGTGAAGATGGCTCGATTCTCTCTTCCTGCATTATCTTTGATGAAGCAATCTATCGATAAGGGGCTATCTTCTTCTCTTGAGGAAGGGTTAAAAATAGAAGCTGAAAATTTCGGACATGTGTTTCAAACGAGTGATGTAAGAGAGGGAGTGGAGGCCTTTATAGAAAAGAGGATACCAATCTTTCATCATAAATAAAAAGCTATAAATATAATAATATGCAAAAAGTAATGCCTGCCTCTGGCAGGCATTACAACAAAATATACAAACAGAAAAGGATACAAAAATAAAAAATCCGTATTATTGAGGGGGATTGGGGTTATGGATTTATTGATTGTATTGTTAGCGCTTGGCTTGCTTATTTTTGTGGCTTACCGAGGTTTCTCAGTCATTTTATTCGCTCCGTTATGTGCGTTGCTCGCTGTGTTTTTAACAGAACCGGCGAATGTTTTACCATTCTTTTCTAATGTTTTTATGGCGAAGATGGTCGGATTCATAAAATTATATTTTCCTGTATTTTTGCTTGGAGCGATATTTGGTAAAGTGGTAGAAATCACTGGAATAGCAGAAAAAATCGCGAAAATTATTATCCGTTTTATCGGTGTGAAAAGAGCGATTCTTTCCATCGTATTAATGGGAGCGATTCTTACATACAGTGGTGTCAGCTTATTTGTCGCAGTATTTGCGATTTATCCATTTGCGGCGCAATTATTTCGTGAGGCGGATATTCCGAAACGTCTTATTCCAGCGACAATCGCATTCAGCGCATTTACGTTTTCGATGGATTCACTTCCTGGATCACCTCAAATCCAAAATGTTATTCCAACTACGTTCTTTAAAACAGATATTTATGCCGCTCCTACATTAGGAATTATCGGAGCACTATTTATCTTTATATGTGGCATGTTGTATTTGGAAAGATGTAGGAAGAAGGCTGCTGCTAAGGGCGAAGGGTACTTCGGAAAAGGCGATGCTACTTCTGAGATGGCTGCTACAACTAGCGCGCAATTGGTGCAAAATCCGATTGCTTCCAGCGATGTAATTCCAGCTAGTTACTGGATAGCATTTCTTCCGCCTGTACTGGTTGGAGTGATGAATAAAGTCTTTACAGAATTCATTCCTGTTTGGTATACAAAGGGATTTGACTTTGCATCCATAGGTTTGAAGGAGTACGGAACAATTGATATGGGACAAGTCGTGGGGATTTGGTCAGTGGAAATGGCACTTCTTATTGGAATATTATCTGCTATATTATTAAACTTCCAAGCGGTAAAAGAGCATTTTCAATCAATTACAAGCGTTGGTGTGAGTGGTTCAATCTTAGCAGCTATGAACACTGCAGCCGAGTATGGATTTGGTGCCGTTATAGCAGCTTTGCCTGGATTTGTCATGATTCAAAACTATTTAACGGGGACTTTCTCAAATCCTTTAATTAGTGGAGCAGTCATGACGAATATATTGTGCGGGCTGACGGGATCAGGCTCGGGTGGAATGAGTATTACATTAGGTTTGATGGCAGAAAAATATATTGAAGCGGCAACAAACTTTGATATTCCGTTAGATGTGCTGCATCGTGTGATTGCAATGGCGGCAGGAGGTATGGATACTTTACCTCATAACGGAGCAGTTATAACTTTACTTGCAGTTACAGGATTAACGCACAGGGAAGCTTATAAAGAGATATTTGGTATTACGATAATTAAGACACTTGCCGTATTCTTCGTTGTTGGTGTGTATATGATGTTTTCTATTGTATAGTAGGGAGCTTGATATTCAGTTAAAAAGAACGTATCTATCAATTAATTATGAATAAAAGTAATCAAAAATAGCCATCATGTTATGTAACGATGGCTAAGAGAAAAAGGCAATACTACTAGTGGTCGAGAAGTAGTATTGCCTTTTATTTAGTTAAATATATGTACTCAAAATCTCCCCAGGCAATCCATCAATCTCACAAACTTTCTCAGATGTAAAACCTATATTTATTAAAATTTTGCGAGAAGGGATATTGTTTGGATCGATTATTGCTTTTAGTACGTTTACATCTGTCTGCTTCGCAATATTCATTAATTCATTTGCAATTCTGCTACCATATCTTTTTCCCCAATGCTCTGGCAAAATCATATATCCAATTTCAGCTTCTTTAACATAATCCTCGTTTACCGTAACATGTAAAAGACAAACATATTCATTTGTAATAGAATCATACACTTTATAGGAGCTGAATAGTTGATGGTTTTCATTGCGCTTTAACAGCCTTGTAACGTCATTTTGTGCTGCGTCTAACGGAAAGCGCGTTCGGTAATTTGCGCCAGTACTTCTTTATTTGATATGGGTTGAAAATATAAATTAAAATCTATTTCTTCAAATTTAGCTTTTGCATAATATTCCTCCAAACTAATTTTTAATTGTTCTTCAGAAAAGATTAATGATAAGTAAATCATAATTTCAATTATAAAATGATTGATAAAGTGAATTGTTAATTTTTGATCGATGCCGTACATACAATATGTAATTAAGTACGTGTACTATGGAGCGAATACAGAAAAGGGTGAATGAAGCATATGAATTCATTTGAGCAAATGATGTACGTTGGTATCATTATGTCTATTGTACTATCCGTAATGATTTTAGGATCTTTATATTATAATCCCCGTCTTTCGTTAACTGAATATCCGAAAGATATTCAAAAGGTAGTTTTTCCAAAATCGATTTATGAAAAGAAGCAAACAATATACTTTAATATTGCATATAATGCTATTCTTTTCGGTACTCCTTTCGTTTCTACATATATACTACATAAACATGGAAAATTATTATTTATTGATGCCTATTTACATACTTTTGGTATTTTAATGATTTTTAATGTAGTAGATTTGTTTATACTTGATTGGCTAATCTTTTGCTGGATTACCCCAAGATTTGTTGTGATTCCTAGTACAGAAGGCATGAAGGAATACAAAGATTATAAGTTTCATTTAAGAGGGGCTATAGTCGGCACAAAATTTTTAGCAATCGTAAGTTTGTTTTTAGCGGGACTTGCGACAACTATGTAGCATAAAAAGTATTGTTTCATTTTGTTTGGATAGAAGAATTCTAGGTGACTTTTAACATGTTTTTAGTTTTTATAATACAGTCTCATAAATATTAATATATGTTATATAGATTGAAAATTTATTTTATAAAAAGGGGAAGTGTTATGAAGGAAACAAATGAATCTTCAGGCATTGATTTGAAAAAAGGTGTAAAGTTTTCTATTATAATCCCTGCGCATAATGAAGAAAAGTACATTGGAAAATGTTTAGATTCAATTTCAAAGGCAGCGGAAGCATATAAAGGTCAAACTGAAGTGATAGTGGTTTTAAATCGTTGTACAGATAAAACAGAGGAAATCGCAAAGGAGTATAACTGTATTACATTAAAAAATGATGATAAAAATTTATCTAAAATCCGAAATGCAGGGGCCATGATAGCTACTGGGGAAATAATCATTACTATAGATGCTGATACCCAAATGACAGAGTCTTTTTTGTCTAACGTAGACAAATATTTAGTTTCAGGTAAATATATTGGCGGTGGGGTAACTGGAAAGTTTGAAAGAATATCTTTAGGAATAATTGTTTCCGCACTGTTAATTATAATTCCAATATTTTTTAAGTATGGGGCTATATCTGTCGGGATTTTTTGGTGCTATAGAAAAGACTTTATGGCGATTAATGGATTTAATGAAAATATGCTTATGGCAGAAGATGCAGATTTTGCAAACAGGTTAAAAGAATGGGGAAAACAAAAAAATAAGAAATTCGGTACAATAAAAAATGGAATGATAACTTCGTGCAGAAGATTTGATACATATGGGGATTGGACTTTAGTTAAAAATCCAAAAATTATCTTAGCATATCTAAAAGGAAATGATAAAAAATATGCAGATAAAACCTATTATGATAATCAAGAAAGATAACTGTAGAAATTCTTAAACACATTATTAATAAATGAATTAGTGAAATAAAATAGACTAATAGAAATTAGTTTACTTTCAAATTATTTAAAATTGTTTTTTATGTATTATGAAGACGAATGCCCCTGAAATTTTGCATGAATGGTGGCTAGATATATTCGAAATATATCGCTAGAAACAAAGAAGATGTAACAAATAGTTTTTCCTCTAAAAAGATCACGTCATTTTATATAAGATGACGTGATTTTTTATTTATAGAATAACATATAAATTTGATATTTTTGAAGAAAAAGGATATTTTGAACAACAATATATTAAGTAATATTAATGTATTGTTACAAAAGTTTTGATATTATGTGAAAGTACCTGATTTTATGGAAGCATTTGATATAATAGAAGTCAAAAAATGTAATGGAGGATAATATGAAAAAAATAATTGGCGCAGCAACAGCAACAGTTTTTGGATTGGGGGCTTTTACCACATCTGCAACTGCAGAAACAATCGTAACAGCGGATATACTCAACGTACGTGAAAAGCCAACTACAGAATCAAAAGTTGTCAAAAAAGTAAAGGAAGGACAAAAGTTAAAAGTTATACATACGGAAGAAGGATGGTCAAAAATTGATTTAAATGGTAAAGAAGTATTTGTAAGTGCGGAGTTTACAAAAGATGTGTATCACGTAACAGCGAATTTGTTGAATGTCCGTTCTGATGCAAATACAGAATCAGAAATTCTTGGCAGACTGAAAAAAGATGATGTCATTGAATCAACGCATCAAGTAAAAGACGGATGGCTGCAATTTGAGTATAAAGGAAAAACAGCCTATGCGAATGTTTCTTTCTTATCAAGTACAGCACCAGTTGAAAAAAAGGCTGACGAGAAAACGAAGCAAGTAGCAAAAGTACAAAAAACGGTAAAAGCTAAGGAAGAAGCTAAAACACAGCAGGTAGCAAAAGTAAAGGCTAAAGAAGCAACAAAAGTGCAGGAAGAAGTGAAAGCACAGGAAGAAGCGAAAGTCCAAGAAGTAGTAAAGCCTAAAGAAGAAGCGAAAGTCCAAGAAGTAGTAAAGCCTAAAGAAGAAG
>NZ_JBTIWT010000011.1:77775-143945 GCF_054353775.1 Bacillus sp. 5w2
AGAGAAATAGCAAAGGCTAAGGAAGAAGAGAAAGCAAGAGAAATAGCAAAGGCTAAGGAAGAAGAGAAAGCAAGAGAAATAGCAAAGGCTAAGGAAGAAGAGAAAGCAAGAGAAATAGCAAAGGCTAAGGAAGAAGAGAAAGCAAGAGAAATAGCCAAAGCTAAGGAAGAAGCAAAAGCAAAAGAAGAATCTAAAAATAACATACAGTCTGCTAAACGTGAATTAACGGTAGTAGCGACAGCATATACTGCTGATCCAAGTGAGAATGGTACATATGGTGGACGCGTTTTAACTGCGATGGGGCATGATTTAACGTCAAATCCGAATATGAGAATTATCGCAGTAGATCCGAAAGTAATTCCATTAGGATCTAAAGTATGGGTAGAAGGTTATGGAGAAGCTATAGCTGGTGATACTGGAAGCGCAATTAAAGGTAATCGTATTGATGTATTAATGGGTTCAAAAAGTAAAGCGATGAATTGGGGAAGACAAACTGTTAAAGTGAAAATTTTATAGTAACTATAATGATCCAAATAGAAGTCAGTTCTCTTTATTGAGGCTGGCTTTTATTTTTGGATCACAACATCAGTAAGAATCGCATCAAATATATCTTTTTGCGTGAAGTTATCTGTAAAAATAGCTTCTCTGGTAACTTCAATTGTATCGTGCGGATTATACCATTTTTCTAGGGAATCCTCACCAAATTCATTTCGTTTATCCCTTGTGTTATGTCGTCGAATCGTTTCTTTTAACGATAAATCAAAGTAATATGTATAGACGTTTCCTTCGAAAAAATGTATTAATTTTTTCAGCATATCACCGTATCTACGACTGTTTAAAATGCCTTCTAAAATAACAAATTTACATTTTCCTTTTCCGTACTTTGTAATTTCAAATAGTAAATCATGTGATAAATTCCCCATCGTATCGTGTACTCTAAGCATATCTCTACGTACAACATCCTGTGATACTAAAAGTGTACCTTGTCCGAAATGTTCTTGTAATTGCTTTGCGATTGTTGTTTTACCACTTGCGGAGTTGCCTCTAAGAATGATTAAAGTTGATTTAAGTATAGGATTAGACATAATGTATTCCCCCAGCGTGAATGAGTATATAGAAAATTTTAACAAATAAAGTGCGAAAAGTGTATAATTAATAGGATTGAAATAAAAAGGTGGGAGTTAGATGGAACATGAATTAAATAAGGCGCAGCCGATTTGGAAACGGACATGGTTTCGCTATCTAGGGGCATTTATAATTGTTCAATTACTATTTATTATTTGTGAGATTACAGGATGGGCACCAAATTTTAAGCCAAGTGGAGAGTTTTTAAATAGAATTTTACATTCTGAATTTTTCACGGAATGGTTCACTCCATATGAAATTCCTCATTTTAATTTGTTTACAGCATTTTTTGCGATTACATTGTTACCATACGCATTAATTGGTGCAATGAAAGATTTCACAACAAGGAAAAATACAAATAATTAAAAAGAGGTATTATATGCTATTTCAAAAAGATCATGTATCGGTACGGTACGTAAAAGAAGAGGATGCACAGGTCATTTCAAAATGGTTAACAGACCCAGAAGTCTTGCAGTATTACGAAGGAAGAGATAATCCGCAATCTGTAGAAATGGTACTGAATCATTTTATACATAATCCAAATAGTCATGAAAAAAGATGTTTAATAGAGTTTGATGCCGTTCCAATTGGTTACATACAAATGTACCCAATTGATTCTGAGTGGAAAACATTATATGGCTATGAAGAATCACAAAATGTATGGGGAATGGATCAATTTATCGGAGAGCCAATTTATTGGGGAAAAGGAATTGGAACAAAACTCGTTCAGGCCGCAATTACATATATTATGGAGAACGCGGGAGCAGAAGCAATCGCAATGGACCCGAAAGTAAATAATGAACGCGCGATAAAGTGTTATGAAAAATGTGGATTTAAAAAGGTGAAAATTTTAAAGGAACATGAACTACATGAGGGGAAGTTAGAAGATTGTTGGATGGTGGAATATAAACGTATAGAGGATAGGTGATAAAAATGAAGGCGCTACTTGTATTAGATATGCAGAAGGGGATTTTAGAGTGTAAAGATTTTTCTGTTGAAAAAGAGTTAATCGCAAATGTTTTAAAACAATTTAAAGCAGAGAAAGAACCTATTATTTTCTTAAAACACCGAGATGATAATCCAGAAAGTACGTTGTATTTTGAATCAACTGGAAGTGCATTAGTAGAAGAATATATCGAGTTTGCGGATTATATAGCCGAGAAGACAACACCTAGTGCGTTTAAAGATACAGGTGTTGAAGAAATATTAATGAAACATAAAGTTGATCATGTTGTTATCGTTGGATTTAATACGGAATTTTGTTGTTTATTTACAAGTATCGCTGCTTTTGAAAAAGGCTATAAAGTTACGCTCATTGAAGATGCGACAGGAACAGCTAACGATGAAGAAGTATACGAAATGCCTGGATTAGATATAAAGGACTTCATCGGATCAATCTTGAATTGGTCCAACGTAATTGAAGTACTATATTATGATGAATATGTAGAGGCCTATACAAATAAAGGGAGCTGCGCGATATGAAAAAGGCATTACTAGTAATTGATGTGCAAGCAGGTATGTATACAGCAGGAATGCGAGTACATAATGGGGAAAAGTTTTTAGAAATATTGCAAGAGCTTATTGGGGAATGTCGTTCAAATGATGTTCCAGTTATTTATGTACAACATAACGGGCCGAAAGATCATCCTTTGGAAAAAGGTACAGATGGTTGGAAAGTGCATGCGGCGATTGCTCCGCAAGATGGGGACAGTATCGTTGAAAAGACGGCGCCAGATTCATTCCATAAGACAAACTTAAACGAAGTGTTACACGAAAAAGGGATTGAGCATATTATCATTTCAGGTATGCAAACAGAGTACTGTGTGGATACGACAACGCGCAGAGCGTTTAGTGAAGGATATAAAGTAACATTAATAAGTGATGCACATAGCACATTTGATACAGATGTATTACGAGCTGAAGATATTGTAAAGCATCATAATGTTATATTTGGATCATTTGCGGATGTTATTGCGTTAAAAGATTTAAAAATAGAAGCGTAAGTGGGAAAGCGGCTGTCTCTAAAAGAGTGGCCGCTTTTTTTATTTGAAATCAAGTTGTCGAAGTGAGTCGATTAGTATATTTTTATCAGTTGGTGTATATATGTTGTATTTATTATTCTTGGATTTCAAATGAAATTTCTTTAGCTGCTTCTAAAGCTATTTTTTTAGCCTCTGTTTTAAAATAGGATGCTGCTATAACGTATCCATATCGATGTCCCATTGATGTAGGTGGTTTTAGAAAAGTTCCTTTTTTAGGTTTTATATAAACTTTCTCTACACCAGGACATTTAGAACTACGATTTTTCCCTGTAACTCGAATTAGTTTTCCTTTAGATTTAACTGTTAGGTAATGAGCATACACATATTTATGATGTTTTTTATTTAGTGAAGGTTTATTTCCTAACATTAATCGAATAGTTTCTTGTACTAAGTTGATTCCATGCCCAATTTCAATTATGTCATTCATTGCTCCACCTGATATTCTAGGGTTTATCTCAATTAATTTCCAAACATCTTTTATTCTCCGGAGTTCTAGATGACAAGCTCCATTTTTCATATTAAAAGCCTGAATAACAGAATTTACTGCATTGAAAAGACTATTGTATAGTCTTTTGTCTACCTGTCCTAATAAAGAATAACCAGTAACGATAAAGCGTTCAAATAGTGTGATTTCTTGTTCAATTACTGCTATAATATGGACTTTTCCATTTTGAACTAAAATTTCGAATAAGTACTGAGGTCCATCTATATATTCTTCAAGTAGAATTTCTTCATTAGGTAATTTCTTCAAAAGACTTTGTATAGATAAAATTAATTGATCTTTATCTTTTACTAATAATACATCTTTTGATCCTGTTGATTTAGGGGATTTCACAATAAGAGGGAAATTTATCTTATTAGTTTTTTTAAAAAAAGATGATAATGATTCTGTTGGTTTATAAATTAAATAGTTGAGTGAGATTGGTAAATCTTTAAGTACATTACGAGTTAATATTTTGTTTTCCATATGATGGATAGCATTAGTAGATACAATATTTGAGCAAAATTTTTCTGATAAACGTGCAGCCACATAAACATAAGGATCAATAAAACTAAAGATCCCTTTTATGTTTTTTCCTGATTTATTTAACTTTTCAATTGTTGTAATTATATTATCATAATCATTTATATCAGTGAAAATCATCTGATGTACATCAGGGAATATAGTGCGTTCATTAATAAATTTTGTTTTTTTAGTTAATAAAACAGTAAAGAAATTAAGTTTTTCAGCTGCTTTGATTGCTTCCCTACTTGATCCAGATTTATTTGTTTCAATGAAAACGATAGTATCCATTTTATGTCACCTTAACCTTTATCATTTATCATTTTATAAAACTTCAAATTTATTATTTCTATAGGTAGAGTATTAAAATGAGGTTAAGCTTGTTCCGGTTTTTTCGAAAAATGGTTGAATGAGGGAGAACATGAATATATATATAATGAATTGGATGTTTATTTTGAAAAAGACCTTTAGAAAGAAGGGAAGAAGAACTGACATGACTATAATTGGTATGCTTCATCATCGGAAAGATCCGAATGACGTAAAGAAAGCATATACTTACGCTGCTGTAGCTAAAGCTGAAGGTGTGGACTTTTTTTATTTTACTTTAGGGAAGGTAAATATAGAAACGGAGAAGATTTTAGGTAAAACTTATGAAAATGGTAATTGGGTTGAACAAGAATTTTCTTTTCCAGATGTTATTTATAATGCAAGTGTTCATATTAGTGATAAAAATCAGCAAATCTATGATTATCTACATGAAAAAGTTCCTTTTACAAGTCATTCAATTGGAAATAAATTAAGTGTATATAACAGAATAAATAGAGCAAAAAAATTTAAGCAATATATTATTCCTTTTTATGAATTAAATGATGTTAATAAGTTTTTTGACATGATTAATCGTTATGAAAAACTTATTATTAAACCCATTTCTGGACATCAAGGTAGTGGTATTGTTTTCATTGAAAAAAATGGGATGAATTATAGTATGAATGAGTCAGAACAAATTGCATCTATTAATAAAAAACAATTACGGAGCTTTATATCTGATAAGATTCAAGAGCAAGGATACATAGTTCAACAGTTTATTTCATGTCAAATGAAATCTGGTCATGTTTATGATTTTCGATTGCATGTTCAAAGAAATGGGGAAGGCAGGTGGGTTGTTACTTCTATATTCCCCAGAATAGGTCCATTAGGAAGTATTGTATCAAATATGGCTAAGGGTGGTTATAGTACTTATTTAGATGTTTTTTTAAAAGCGGAGTTTGATAACGATTGGTATAATATTAAAAGGTATTTAGAACGATTTGCAGTAACTTTTTCTAACCATTTTAATTCTTTATTTAAGGATGTATTATTTGATGAGTTAGGAATTGATGTAGGGATTGATAAAGATCAAAAATTGTGGTTATTTGAGGTGAATTGGAGACCGGGGGTACCTAATATATTTAATCTTGAATTAGATGTAGCTAGAAATTTAATTCACTATGCTAGATATTTGGCTGATAAATCTAAATAAGAAAAGGAAAGTAGAAAAATAAAATGGAACTTAGCAACCTTTATATACCAATGTTTCTACTAATCTCTCTTTCTATATCTTCTATAAGATTATTCTCTATGCATCCCAAAATTCGGCGGATGCTGGACTGTCGTCAAGTCGACGTACCTCATACGAGTAAAATACCGGAATCTGATAATACATCCTTCATTGTGGGCGGGGGCACATATTTATAAAAAAATACGCTTGTCCAATCCATTATCATTCTCCAGTCATTTAATATTACAAGGGGGGAAAACATGGAAAACAATGAAGAAATCACGTTTCGATTTGTAAAAAAAGATGGAGAAGAAATTAATTTGGGAAATCTTGCTGATAAACGAAAAATTGTCATTGTCATAAATAATCAGATTACATTTGCACCGAATACAACACAAATTGCCAGTGGGGCTGGACAAAACAGTGCGGCAGGAAGTAATGCAGCAATTGATTCATCGAATACCAGACAGCAACAAACAGTGGGCGCTGGAGGCAAAGCCATAAATAAGGGTATTAGTGGAGACCAGATTGAACCGCATAAAATGAAAAAAGAAACTTCGGATGGAGAGGAAGAACTTGTAATTATCATCAATAATCAAATTAATAAAACCCGTAAGGAACAGGCTAGTGCTACTCAAGTAGCAAGTGGTGGTGGAGATGACAGTGCAGCAGGAACCAACGCTGCTATCGAAAGTTCTAATACTAAACAGCAACATGCAGTGGGAGGCGGAACGGATAGTTCGGCAGAAAATGCAGGTGAAGAAGGCGACCAAATAGAAAAATGTGATTAAAGAAAAGGGCAGAATCTGTATCCGAAGATCCAGATTCTGCCCTTTTCTTTAAATGGTTATTACAGTTAAGATCGTTTACTCTTGATAAACACTTTTTACTTTTTTTGACGGGGTAGCACAACATGCTCATCAACTTAAGCGTTTTATTATACCCCAAAACAAAAAATGTACATTTTCTCTTGGAGATGTCAATTTATTCGTTTTGGGGTATTTGCTTTTTTTAGCTTAATGGCGATGGAGTTCCTTTATCAAAACATTACTTCTTCTTATCTTTATCCAATATATTCTGTTCTTCAGCAAATTCAGTACCATATGCAAAGCGGCGATTAATATGAATGTTATCATTGTTGTGCCGTGTGTGCGAGTTAGAAAAGCGATGAACAATTACTTCAGATAATGTAAAGACAGTAGCGGAAAGGAAACTGCCCCATGCAATTTGCATGTAATTGTCTAATAAAATATTACCGAAAATCCATACGCTTAAATAAGTTAGTAAGAAATCCGACATAATGGCACCAGTATTGCCTATTCGGTTTAATATAATTTTATCAACGAACATATAGGATACGATTGTAACAAAAAGACTGAATGAAATAATTTGGACGAACGTTGCAGGGAAAAATAAAGCGAGTCCAATACTAAATGCGATAATGCACGATATAAATTTGATAAGTACTACAGTAAAACCATTCAATATTTACACCTCCGATTTATACATAGTTTTACAATAAATTTAGGAGTTCATACATTGTAACGAATATATTTACATAAAACTTTTTCATGTTCGATATCTGTCTAAATATTAAAAAAACAAAGGAAAAATGTTATAGTAAAATGAGAGTATATGACATTTTTAGGTAAGGGGGAATCCAAGGTGTGGATTACTTCAGAAGTAGAAATTCCAGATGAGTTATTTGATCATCTTGAACAAGGAAAGTTAGTACTATTTGTTGGAGCGGGAGTTTCTATGAAAGGGAAATCAAACTTACCGAATTTTGATGATCTAGTTGATGAAATTGCGAAAACGTTATATGTAGAAACACGTGAAATTACAGAACCGCATGATTATTATCTTGGTAAAATTGCGAAAACAAAGGATGTACATCAAGTTGCAAGAGATTTAGTTCATATTGAAAAGTCAAAGCCAAATCCGCTTCATTATGCGATTCCGAGGTTGTTTCCTTTAGATACGGAAGTCCGCATTGTAACGACGAATTTTGATAGACATTTTACAACTGCGATGAAAGAAATGAATAGAGAATTAAACGTATATTACGCACCTGCTTTACCTACAGGTAGAGCGTTTAAAGGGCTCGCTTACATACATGGCAATATAGAACAGGAGAAAGAAGCATTAATTTTAACAGATGGTGATTTTGGAAGGGCTTACTTGACGGAAGGATGGGCGAGAAGGTTTTTAGTTGATTTATTTTCAAATTACACCGTTTTGTTCGTTGGATATAGTCATAATGACCCAGTAATGAAATATTTAGCAACTGGTTTACCACCAAGTACAAGGCGTTATGCATTTGTTGCACAAGGAGAAAATACGTACCACTGGGAGCATTTAGGAATAAGACCGATTGTGTATCCGAATAAAGGTAATAATCATCAGTCTCTTGTTAAAGCAGTGAAACGATGGGCGGAATTAATGGGTGATAATTATATTACAAAACGAATGCGAATTCGTGACATAGTAACAGTGCCACCGTCAGTAGAACAGGAACAATTATCATACATAAAACAATCAATAAAAAAAATTGAAACAGTCCGCTACTTTGTTGAATTTGCTCATGATTATGAATGGGTGGAATGGCTTGAAGCTGAAGGGAAATTACAAAATTTATTTTTAGTTACACCAAACTATAATGAGGTAGATGAATTACTTGCAGAATGGTTAGTGGAACAATTTCTTTTTACTCATCAAAAAGAATTATTTCAATTAATTTTTAAAAATCACTCTAAAATATCTCCGTTATTTTGGAGAACTATTTGTAGCTACTTAAACGAAACGAAAAGTAAAATGGACCCGTTGTTGTTTGCAAGATGGACACTCCTTTTATTAGAAACAGCTGAAAAAGATAGTAAATCAATTGAAACAATTTCTTACTTACTACAAAAATGTTCTTTTCCTGAGCATAAAGAGATTGCTTTATTGTTACTAACGTTTATTTTGGACGGGAAACTTAAATTGAAGCGGGAAAGAAAATGGGGAAATGATACGCAAGAATCGATAGAACTTGAGGAATCGAGTCGTTTACCAGTGTCTACATTTTCTTATGTGGAGCAAATTTGGAATGAGAAGATGAAACCGCATATTTCCTATTACGCCGTTCCAATTATGATGATAGGAATAGAGAAGATGCGAATGTTATCCCTAAGACAAACGGCACTGAAAAAAAAGGATAAGGGAAATGCGGAAAAAGACTTTCAGCAAAATGATCTTGCATTTTTAATTCAAATTGTAAAAGAGTGTTTAGCCTATTTATGTGAAAACAATGAGAAAAAAGCAAATTATTATATTACAGAAATGATAGAAGCAAACAGCATACTTCAAAATCGAATTGCAATTGATGCGATGAATAAAAATATATTTGTTAGCGCCGATGACAAAATGAAATGGTTGTTACAGGAAGAACTTTTTTTAGATGTCACGTATAAACGTGAAGTTTTTCAACTTATAAAAAATCATTTCGCACTCTCTTTAGAAAAAACGAAGGAAGAAGTCATTCAAATTGTACTGAAGGACCTTGCAGAGGAGCGGGCATTTGATGTTTGTTTCGTGTTAGATTTATTATTCACTTGTGATTCGAATAGTCCATCTACGGCAAAAGGTTATGAGTTAATGAAGCAAAAACATCCTCACTTTCATTCTGATCGATACAGTCTACAAAAGAAAGAGACCACAGAACAAAGTATTACTTGTAATGTAACTGCTGATGGATTATTGCAGCTGAAAGACGAAGAAATTATGAAACAAGTTCGCCAATTTTCTCAAGACGGTGTGTTTGAACAACGTCATTTTTTAGAGATGTTATCGAAAGCATGTAAATTGAATACAGAATGGAGCATTTCATTTGCTTATCAATTAGTTGGCATGCACGAAATAAGTAATGAAGTATGGTTTGTATGTATTAGAGAGTGGCGAAATAACCGAGGACTGACAAATGAACAAATCCAAAAAGTTATTCCGTTATTGCAGAAATTTGTTAGAAATACTGCTTTTCATTGGTTAATTAGTAGTTTTCTATATGAAATTAGTAATCGATTAGAAGAGTTAGAGGAAAATAGTATACGCAATTTGAAACGGTTTGCTTTTTCCGTATTCCCTCAAGTTATGAAAAGTGATACAGATTTTAAGCTGGGAAAACAAGATTTTTACAATGAATCAATCCAGCATCCTGTTGGGAAAATGACAGCTGTATTATTAAAACTGTTATCATATGATCATTTATACGATCGTAATGTGTATGAATATTTATTTTTATTTGAAGAACAAGTAAGAGTTAGTTCAGAACGGACAAATTTTATGCTAGCTCGTTTAGTAGCAGATATTACATTTCTTTATCATATAGAGAAGCAGTGGTGTCGAAAATATTTGTTACCGTATTTAGATTTAAAGAAGGAAAATGAAATTACGAAATATGCATGGGCAGGCTTGTGTTACACGCAAATAAATTTACCTTTATTTACAGAGATGAAGCGATTTATTAAGTATGCGGTAGAACATTTGGAAGTATTACATCCGCATACGAGGGAAGCTTTCTTGAAATGGCTTAGTTTTGTATTTATTAAATGTGTACTGTATTGGGAGCAAAAAACAGAATGGTTATACCCTTTACTTATACGAGAAAATGAAGAAAATAAAATTAAATTTATGCAATTTTTATGCTATTACGTCAAAACATTAAGTGCAAAAGAACAACAAAAATTTTGGACAGCTTGGCTCAGTGTATTTTTGCGAGAGCGACCGAAAATGGGTGAAATCACAGCTAGAGAATATGTAATGCTTTTACGTATTATTTTATTTATGGATGAAATAGTAGAAAGAGGGTTATCTATCATATGTAAAACATTTTTGTACGTGGGTCGAAAAGGAAATCAAACGGAGTTAAAACAGTTATTGAATGAAATACTTGAAAAGACAGAGAGCATAAAAATGTATAAAGAATTGTATGCAAATATATTTTTCACCTTACTGCAAACGCTTCAGGAAGCTGATATACTTGAAACTGAAATCATTCAAATAAAAGAAGTGTTAGTCCGGTATGGAGTAGAAAAATATGTATTAAATGCGATAGATAATGAGATAATTCGCATCGGAATTGTTATGGAGAATTTACAAAAAGAAATGTAGGACGAAAGTGGATTTTTAAAAAAATATATAAAAAGTTGTTGACAGTGTTTTGAAAAGCGTTCTATAATACGAATCATACTTATTCAATTTCAAAAACATTTGAATAAACAAAGTGCAATGAAGAGATCACAGTAGTGGTTAGTCTTACTGTAACAGAGAGCTGGTGGTTGGTGTGAACCAGTACAGGGATAATCATGAATTACAGTCTTGGAGCATCTTTTTCGTAGTAAAGATAGTATTGTCTTTATGAAGGAAAAGCGGTCAATTGATCGTTAACAGTGAAGAGAGGTAGACAGAAATTTAGTCTACAACTAGGGTGGTACCGCGATAAATATCGTCCCTACTGATTTATTCAGTAGGGACTTTTTGTATTTTAGTGGTCCAACTTGAAAATTAAATATTCATGCGTTGAAAGGAAAAGCAGTAGTTGTTGTTTCCCTGTAACAGAGAGCTGGTGGTTGGTGTGAACCAGTACAAAAACAAGAGCGAATTACAGTCCTAGAGCATCTTTTTCGTAGTAAAGATAGTATTGTCTTTATGAAGGGAAAGACGGTCAGATGATCGTTAACAATGAAGAGAGGTAGACGAAAGAAGTCTACAACTAGGGTGGTACCGCGATAAATATCGTCCCTACTGATTGGATCAGTAGGGCTTTTTTGTACAAAAAAAGTGGTTTTTTAGCTAGTAGATAGTGTCTTTGTACTAATTATTAGTTTAAAATAAGAAGAGGTATCGATTCCACTTTAAATTTGTATAATTGACCAGTTCAGAAAATAGAGAATTTTTCATTCTCTTACTATACTTTTAAAACATTAGAGGAGGATTTCCAAATGGCAAATCATGAATTAGATCAATTACGTAAACAGGTAGATGAAATTAACTTACAACTATTACACCTTTTAAACAAACGTGGTGAAATCGTTCAAAAAATTGGGGAACAAAAGCAAGTACAAGGTACGAAACGTTTTGATCCAGTACGTGAGCGTGAAGTGCTTGATATGATCGCAGAGAATAACGAAGGACCATTCGAAACGTCAACGGTTCAACATATTTTCAAAACAATCTTCAAAGCTAGCTTAGAATTACAAGAAGATGATAACCGTAAAGCATTATTAGTATCACGTAAAAAGAAACAAGAAAATACAATCGTTGATGTAAAAGGTGAATTGATTGGTAACGGCACACAAACATTCATCATGGGGCCTTGTGCAGTTGAAAGTTTAGAGCAAGTTCGTCAAGTAGGGCAAGCGATGAAAGACCAAGGCTTAAAATTAATGCGCGGTGGTGCATTCAAACCGAGAACATCTCCATACGATTTCCAAGGTTTAGGAGTAGAAGGACTTCAAATTTTACGTCAAGTAGCAGACGAGTTCGACTTAGCAATTATTAGTGAAATTTTAAATCCGAACGATGTTGAAATGGCATTAGACTACGTTGATGTAATTCAAGTTGGCGCACGTAACATGCAAAACTTCGATTTATTACGAGCTGTAGGTAAAGTTAACAAACCAGTATTATTAAAACGTGGATTAGCAGCAACAATTGATGAGTTTATTAACGCAGCGGAATACATCATTGCGCAAGGTAACGATCAAATTATTCTTTGTGAGCGCGGTATCCGCACATACGAAAGAGCAACACGTAACACATTAGACATTTCTGCAGTACCAATTTTAAAGAAAGAAACACATTTACCAGTTATCGTTGATGTAACACATTCAACTGGACGCAGAGATTTATTATTACCAACAGCGAAAGCGGCACTTGCAATTGGCGCAGATGCAGTAATGGCTGAAGTTCATCCAGATCCAGCAGTTGCATTGTCAGATTCTGCACAACAAATGGACATTCCAGAATTCCATAGATTCATGGATGAGTTAAAAGGATTCAAAAATAAATTATCTTAATTCCATATTATATATGCGCTGAAGAGGAAACAGTAGTGCTTATCTCACTGTTAAAGAGAGCTGATGGTCGGTGTGAATCAGTACAAAGGTAAGCATGAATTACAGCCTTGGAGCATCTTTCTCGCCATTTATGGAGGGGAAGACGGTCAAATGATCGTTAAAGAAGAAGAGAGGTAGACAGAAACTTAGTCTACAACTAGGGTGGTACCGCGATAAACATCGTCCCTACTGAGCGCTCAGTAGGGACTTTTTTGTACAAAAAAATAGTAAAGGGGCAAGAGAAATGAGATACATTACAGCTGGAGAATCACATGGGCCGCAGTTAACAGTTATTTTAGAAGGTGTACCAGCAGGTTTAACATTAACAGCGGAACATATTAATAAAGAATTATTAAGAAGACAAAAAGGGCACGGACGCGGAAGACGTATGCAAATTGAAACTGATACAGTTGAAATTGTAAGTGGTGTTCGTCATGGGATGACACTTGGCTCACCAATAACGTTAATCGTTAAAAATGATGATTTCAAACATTGGACGAAAGTAATGGGTGCAGAGCCAATTTCGGAAAAAGAAAGTAAAGATATGAAACGTACAATTACAAAACCACGTCCAGGACATGCGGATTTAAACGGAGCAATCAAATACGGTCATCGTGATATAAGAAACGTACTAGAACGCTCATCTGCAAGGGAAACGACAGTTCGTGTAGCTGCTGGTGCAGTTGCGAAGCAAATTTTAAAAGAGTTAGGCGTGGAAATTGCAGGACACGTTCTTGAAATTGGTGGTGTGCAAGCGAAGCATATTTCTAACTTATCAATAGAAGAAATTCAAACAATTACTGAAGATTCACCAGTTCGATGTTTAGATAAAGAAGTAGAACAAGAGATGATGGATGCGATAGATAACGCTAAAAGTAGTGGGGATTCAATCGGCGGTATTGTTGAAGTCATTGCAGAAGGTATGCCAATAGGTGTTGGTAGTTACGTTCATTACGATCGTAAATTAGATGCAAAACTTGCTGGTGCGATTATGAGTATTAATGCATTTAAAGGTGCTGAAATCGGCGTTGGTTTTGAAGCAGCAAGACAGCCAGGAAGTAAAGTACACGATGAAATTTTATGGGATGAGGAACAAGGATACACGAGAAAAACGAACAATGCTGGTGGTTTAGAAGGCGGTATGACAACAGGTATGCCGATCGTCGTAAGAGGTGTAATGAAGCCAATTCCTACATTATACAAACCGTTAGCAAGTGTTGACATTGATACGAAAGAAGCATTCCAAGCGAGTATTGAAAGATCTGATAGTTGTGCAGTACCAGCAGCAGGTGTAGTAGCTGAATCTGTTGTAGCATGGGAACTTGCACATGCGCTTGTCGAACAATTCGGAAAAGATCGTATGGATTTAATTCACCAAAATATTACACAACATAACAAATACGCAAAAGAATTTTAATAAAAAGGTGGTTTTAACATGCAAGTAAAAGATCAACTATCATCATTACAACCATATAAACCAGGTAAATCACCTGAACAAATGAAAGAAGTGTACGGAGATCATTCGTTTGTGAAATTAGCATCGAATGAAAATCCATTCGGCTGCTCACCACGTGTTTTAGGTGAGTTGCAAAAATCATGGTTAGAACATGCTTTATATCCTGACGGAGGTGCTACAACACTTCGTCAAACAATTGCAAATAAGTTACATGTACAAATAGAACAAGTACTTTGCGGTAGTGGTTTAGATGAAGTCATTCAAATGATAAGCCGTGCAGTACTTAAAGCAGGAGATAATATCGTAACGGCTGGTGCAACATTCCCGCAGTACCGTCATCATGCAATTATTGAAGGCTGTGAAGTGAAAGAAATTCCTTTAAATAACGGTGTATACGATTTAGACGAAATTTCGTCAGCGGTAAATAATAATACGAAAATCGTATGGATTTGTAATCCGAACAACCCGACAGGCACATATGTGAATGATCAAAAATTGACTCAATTTATTGAAGGTATTAGTGAAAATACGTTAATTGTCATTGATGAAGCGTATTATGAATACGTAACAGCAAAGGATTTCCCAGAGACATTACCGCTTTTAGAAAAACATAAAAATATTCTTGTACTTAGAACATTTTCTAAAGCGTACGGATTAGCTTCTTTCCGCGTTGGATATGCGATTGGACAGAAAGAGCTAATCGAGAAATTAAATGTCGTACGTTTGCCATTTAACGTATCTTCATTAGCGCAAAAAGCAGCGACGATTGCTTTTGGTGATGACGGGTTTATTCAAGAAATAGTTGGTGTGAATACAGAAGGATTACAACAATACGAGAGTTTTTGTAAGGAAAATGAAATACCATTTTATCCATCGCAAACAAATTTCATCTTCTTGCCAGTTGAAAATGCTGGAGAGATTTATGAAGCTTGTGCACATGCAGGGTTTATTATTCGTCCGTTCCCAAATGGTGTCCGTATTACAGTTGGAACAAGGGAGCAAAATGAAGGAGTGATTTCAGTGTTAAAACAACACTTTGAAAATAAAAAAAGAAAGTCTCGAGATGAGGACAATGCGTAAAAAAGTAGTTTTAATTGGAACTGGTTTAATAGGAGGCTCTCTCGCATTAGCAATTAAGAAAGAGCACGATGTAACGATAACAGGTTATGATATATTTCAAGAACAAGTAGAGCGTGCAAAAGAATTACATGTAGTAGATGAAGTAGCAGTAGATTTACAGCGTGCATGTGAAGAAGCGCATTTAATTGTATTTGCTTCTCCAGTTGAAGAAACGAAGAAGCTTTTACACAAATTAGTGTCATTTCGTTTACGAGAAGATGTTATTGTAACCGATGTTGGTAGTACAAAAGGGACGATTATGAATGAAGCGGAAGCTTTATTTTCAAAGGAAGTTTCTTTCATTGGTGGACATCCGATGGCAGGTTCTCATAAAACGGGCGTTGAAAGTGCAAAAGCACATTTATTTGAAAATGCATTCTATATTTTAACGCCGATGAATCATGTGCCAAATGAACATGTGGAAGAACTTAAAATATGGTTACAAGGAACAGGATCACATTTTCTCGTTTTAAATACGGAGGAACATGATTATGTAACAGGGATTGTTAGTCATTTTCCGCATCTTATCGCAGCTGGATTAGTAAAGCAAGTAGAGAAACATGCAGGAGATAATCCGCTCATTCATCAACTAGCTGCTGGAGGGTTTAAAGACATTACACGTATCGCATCAAGTAGCCCAAAAATGTGGAGTGATATTGTTAAGCAAAATCGTGAGCATTTAATGGTATTATTAAAAGAGTGGATCTCTGAAATGGAAGATTTATATGATACAGTTTCTACCGGAGATGCCGGCGAGATTCAAAACTATTTTGCAGACGCGAAAGAATACCGTGACTCTTTACCAGTACGAAAGAGAGGGGCAATTCCCGCCTATCACGACTTATACGTCGATGTTTTAGATAAAGTAGGGGCATTGGCTCATATTACGAGTATTTTAGCGCGCGAAGAAATTAGTATTACGAACTTGCAAATATTAGAAGCACGTGAAGGATTGCTTGGGGTATTACGTATTAGCTTCCAAAGAGAAGAAGATCGTATGAAAGCAAAGCTAGCGCTTGGAGAAGAAAAATACCAAACTTATGAAACAATTTAAATGAGAAGGTGAGAACGTGAAGGAAAGAACGATACAACCTGTTAATAACGGATTAAATGGCAACATTATAATTCCAGGAGATAAATCGATTTCACACCGCGCTGTCATGTTCGGCGCGATTGCAGAGGGAAAAACAAAAATAAAAGGTTTCTTGCCCGGTGCAGATTGTTTAAGTACGATTTCTTGCTTTAAAGAAATGGGAGTAGACATCGTCCAAAACGGTGATGAAGTCACTGTACTTGGTAAAGGATTAGAAGGTTTACAAGAACCGAAAGCTGTATTAGATGTTGGTAATTCTGGTACAACAATACGTTTAATGTCAGGGATTTTGGCAAATACACCATTTTTCTCTTGCGTACAAGGTGATGCATCTATCGCAAAAAGACCGATGAAACGTGTAACAAATCCATTAAAACAAATGGGTGCAAACATTGATGGCCGCGAAGAGGGAACCTTTACACCACTAACAATACGTGGCGGAAATTTAAAAGCAATCGAATATACTTCACCTGTAGCAAGCGCACAAGTAAAGTCAGCTATTTTACTTGCAGGGCTTCGTGCAGAAGGTGTAACAGCTGTTACAGAACCACATATTTCACGCGACCATACAGAAAGAATGCTTGAAGCATTTGGCGTCAAAGTAACTCGCGAAGGGAAAACTGTGAAACTTGCAGGTGGACAGAAGTTAACAGCGACAGAAGTTCAAGTGCCAGGTGACGTATCATCAGCTGCATTTTTCTTAGTGGCAGGTGCAATTATTCCTAATAGTAAACTAGTATTACAAAATGTAGGAATGAATCCAACTCGTACAGGTATTATTGATGTTTTAGAGAAAATGGGTGCTACGTTCACTGTAGAGCCAATTAACGAAGGAGCATCAGAACCAGCTGCAAACATTACAATTGAAACATCTTCATTAAAAGGAATCGAAATCGGCGGAGATATTATTCCTAGATTAATCGATGAAATTCCTGTTATCGCTTTAGCGGCAACGCAAGCAGAAGGAATTACAGTAATTAAAGATGCGCACGAATTAAAAGTTAAAGAAACGAACCGTATTGATACAGTTGTTGCGGAGTTAACGAAACTAGGAGCTCGCATAGAAGCAACTGATGACGGGATGATTATTTATGGGAAATCAGCACTAAAAGGCAACACAGTAAATAGTTACGGTGATCACCGCATCGGAATGATGCTTGCGATCGCAGGATGTATTGCAGAAGGAAAAACAACAATAGAAGACGCAGAAGCAGTAGGGGTATCATACCCTACATTCTTCGAAGAACTTCAAAAGTTAGCTAAATAAAGTAATGAGAAGCAGATACGGAATGTATCTGCTTTATTTGTTAAAACATCCTTATAATTTCACTTACCGAACAATAATAGTAAGAATTATGATACAATTCAAACAGGTAATGAGGGAATGGAGGATAATTATATGAATGTCATACAATTAAAAGAAGATAAGTTCAGAGAAGCATTACGTTTATCAGAATACGCTTTTCAATATAAAGTAGATGAGGAACGATTGCAGCAGCAACTTACAAAGATGAAGGAAAGTCATGAAATATACGGCATTATAGAAGGGGAAGACTTAGCAGCAAAACTACATCTCATTCCGTTTCATATTTACATAGGCAAAGAAAAATTTAAAATGGGTGGCGTTGCAGGGGTAGCGACGTATCCTGAGTATAGAAGAAGTGGGTATGTAAAAGAGCTACTTCAATATTCACTTCAAACGATGAAAAAAGATGGCTATACAGTCTCTATGTTACATCCATTTGCGGTTTCATTTTACCGTAAATACGGTTGGGAACTTTGTGCGAATCTACTCATATGTCATATGAATAAGAGTGATTTAGTGATGAAAAAACAAGTAAATGGAACTGTGAAACGTTTCAATAAAGAAAATCATCCAGAAGAGGTCGAAAAGCTCTATGAAGTATTTGCAGAACGTTTTTCAGGTATGTTAGTTCGAGAGAAGAACTGGTGGTTACAAGCAGTTTATGATGATTTAACATTAGCGATTTACTATGATGAAGATAAAACGGCAGCAGGTTACATGTTATACAAAATAGAAAACTATAAAATGACAGTAGAAGAATTTGTACCACTGCATAATGAAGCACGAAATGGTCTGTGGAACTTTATTTGCCAGCATGATTCTATGATTAAAGAACTTGAAATGACAGTAAGTGAAACCGAACCGTTGCTATATTCATTGCAAGAGCCACGCGTGAAGACAGAAATAAAACCATATTTTATGGGAAGAATTGTAGATGTAGAGCAGTTCTTAAAACAATATGAGTTGAGCTGGAACAATGTACAGCAAGAAGTGATTCTACACATTACAGACGCATTTGCTCCGTGGAATAACGTAACAGTGAGACTTGCAAATCATGAAATAACAATTGTAGAAGAAACAACGGAAAAAGGAATAAAACTGGATATAAATGCACTATCGGCAATAATGTTTGGTTATAAACGCCCATTAGAACTAAATGAACTTGAATTAATTAGTGGAAGTGACGAGGCGATACGGTCATTTGAGAATTTAGTACCAGTGCGTAAGCCATTTATTTATGATTTCTTTTAATTAATACACTGTGCAATGTGTCATTAAAAAAGTACTATAATGAAAAACAGTTATTATAGTACTTTTCAATTAATAGAATGAAAGCATTATTTTAGGAGGGGAAATAGAATGATTAGGCAAGCTGTAGGCGCAATCATATTCCAAAATAGTGAATTTTTATTGGTACATAAGGTAAAAATAAGCGATATAGAAGGAGAATACAATTTGTCAAAGGGGGAGTGGGATTTTCCTAAAGGCGGATTAAAACATACAGATAATGACTTAGAAAGTGCTATATTGAGAGAGCTTGAAGAAGAAACCGGTTCAAAAAAGTTTATAGTTATGAAACAAATGGAAGATAAAATTTGCTTTGAGTTTCCTGAAGAATTAAAAGTGAAAACTGGATTTGAAAAACAAGAAACAACTATGTTTTATGTAGAATATATAGGTGATAGAACAGATTTGAATCCAAAAGATAATGAAATAAGTCAAGTTCAATTTTTTAAGACACAAGATATATTGAGCATTTTAAGTCACGATGATACAAAGAATTTTTTTGAAGTGTTAATTCAAAAAATGCATTGAAATCTAAGTGAGTGTGTTATTTGAAAATGCTACATTTGCGTAGTCACACACTTGACTTTTAATCCATCTAATTTATAATTAAAAAAGGAATGAATTTTCATTCCTTAAAATTGAGGTGAGAAAAATGGCTAAAAATAAACAAGAAGACATTTTTGAAGCAGCTATACAACTATTCGCAGAGCGTGGTTACGATGGTACGACAATTCCGATGATCGCTGAAAAAGCAAATGTCGGCGCTGGTACGATTTATCGCTATTTTGAAAATAAAGAGGCACTCGTTAACTCATTATTTTCAAAAAGTATGTTGCAACTATCTGAAATGATAAAAACAGATTTTCCTGTTGAAGCAAATATTCGTGAACAGTTTAGTCATACATACAACCGTTTATTTGAATTTGCGAGAAACAATGTGGATGCTTTTCTTTTTACAAATTCTCACTGTGATAGTTATTTTCTTGATGAACAGAGTAAGAAAATATTTGACGATTTTATAGGCTTCTTTATGAATATTATAGAAGATGGAATCGCAAAAGGGTTTCTCCGTCCATTGCCTCCAGTTGCATTAATTATCATTGTATACCAACCGCTAGAAAAATTAACTAAAGTAATGGCGACAGGGCAATTAGAATACTCAAAAGAATTAGTAAAAGAATTGGAAGAAAGCTCTTGGAATGCTATTAGAATCATTTGATTCTATAGCTTTATAAGGACAGGAATGAACATTCATTCCGAAATGGATTTTTAAAATGAAATAGGGGATGATATATTTGTAGTACTAAGAGAATGAATATTCATTCCGTGAAAGGTAATTTAAAAGGGTTTTAAAAATAATTTAATAGAGTGATAGGAATGAACGTTCATTCCGAAATGATAGTTTTAAAAGGATAGAAATGAATGTTCATTCCTAGCTTAACATGACAAGCTAAAAATGGGAGATGATTCAAATGAGCAACCTAAAAAGTTGGAGAAGTTTATCTTTTCTATTATGGATCGTTATTACTATTACAATGGTCGTAACAATGCCTAATATGGATAAATTAGTGAAGGAAAAAGGGCACATTACGATTCCTAATACAGAACAAAGTAGTATTGCTGACATGATGATAAAAGAGATGGATAAAGACGGGACGGAAAAGTATGATATTATAGCTGTTTTTAATAGTGGAAGTAAAGCAGCTTTAACAACTGAACAAAAAGAGGAAATAATAAAAACAATCAATGCTTTACAAAATGAAAAAGAGCAATTAGGAATTAAGGAAGTTGTTTCACATTTAGATAATAAAGATTTGGAAAAACAGTTGATATCTAAAGACAATACGACCATTTTAACGCAAATTTCTGTAAATAAAAAAAATGGTGAAATATCAAAAGTTGCAAATGGGCTTCATAAAAAAGTGCAAACGAAAGGGGTAAAAACGTACTTAACAGGAAGTGATTTAATAGCGGGTGATTTTCTTACTTCCTCTCAAGAGGGAGTGAAGAAGACAGAAGTTATTTCTATCATTTTCATTCTAGTTGTATTAATCATTGTATTTCGTTCACCAATTGTTCCGATTGTTTCCCTTCTTACTGTTGGTGTATCATATTTAGTTTCAATGGGGATTATTGCCCATCTTGTAGATCAATTTAATTTTCCGTTTTCAAACTTTACACAAGTCTTCGTAGTAGTCGTTCTGTTTGGAGTGGGAACAGACTATAACATTTTATTATATACAAGATTTAAAGAAGAATTAAGTAAACAAGAAAATGCATTTTTGGCTACGAAAGAAACGTTTAAATCAGCAGGGAAAACCGTTTTATATAGCGGGATAGCAGTACTAATTGGTTTTGCATCTCTTGCTTTAGCGAGTTTTAAATTATATCAATCTACTTCAGCCGTAGCAATTGGTGTAGCAGTATTATTACTCGTATTAACTACGTTAAATCCATTTTTTATGGTGCTTTTAGGAAAAGGAATGTTTTATCCAGTTAAAACATTTAAAGGTCATGAGGATAGTCGCTTATGGGGATTTCTTGCGAAAAACTCAGTAGTAAGACCGTTCGCAGCTTTAATCATCGTATTTGTGATATCGATTCCTTTCGTAATGAAATACTCTAACACACTAAATTACAATGACTTATTTGAAGTAGACAATAAGTACGAATCAAAGATGGGGATTAACGTAATAGAAGATCATTTTCCGCCTGGTTTTTCTTCACCAAGTACGTTAGTGATTCAATCAAACAAAAAATTAGATGAAGGAACGTCTCTACAAACTTTAGACGAACTAACTAATAAGATTTTGAAAGTGAAAGGTGTTTCAGAAGTATATTCACCGACGCGTCCAACCGGTGAAAGGATAAAAGAACTATATATAAATAAACAAGCGGGAGAATTGAATACAGGTTTAGGAGATGCCAATGGTGGCATAAAAGAAATCAATGATGGTTTAACGGATGCTAAAAATAAAATGGGTGGTAATGAGTCAGACGGCCTCGCAAATGTTCAAAAGTTAATTGATGGAACAAACGAAGCAAAAAATGGTGTATCAGCATTAGGAACAGCTTTAAATCAACTATCAAATGGCATAAATGACGGAGCGAAAGGTGCACAGCAAATTGAGAATGGGTTAACGTCAGTAAATGAAAATATAAATGTTTTATCTCATGCAACTTCACAACTGCATGCCGGCTATGCACAGTTAGAAAAAGGTTTAAGTGCTTACGATCAATACTTCGGAAGTATATCTCAAGCGATTGACAGTGCAAAAAAAGGATACGAACAAATTGAAATATTAATGACCAATTTCATCCAAACGAAACCAGAATTAGCAAATGACCCGAACGTACTGCAAACGATAGGAATTGCTAAAGAAGCTCAAAAGCAATTAAGTGTATTATCGAAAGAATTAAATGAATTAGCGACGCAGCATAAAGCAGCAATGGGGTCATTTAATGAAGCGAATCAATCATTATTGAAAGTCGATAACGGCTTAAAAGAAATGAGCAATGGAGTTACTAAATTACAAAAAGGGGCAGCTGATCTTAAAAATGGATTAAATGAAGGGGCTTCAGGTTCAAAACAAATTGCGAACAAGTCATCAGAGTTACAAACCGGATTAACAAAAATAAATGATGGGCAAGGCCAGCTATTAACTGGGCTGAAAGACTTGCAAGAAAAGATGGGGCAATTACAATCAGGCTTATCTAAAAGTACAGAAGGGCTTGGAAAAGTAAGTAACGGCCTAAATGACGCACAGAAATATTTAGGCGAGCTAAATGAATCAAAAAGCTCTGAGAAGTTTTATATTCCAAAAGAGGTTTTAGAGGGAGAAGATTTCCAAAAAGCTTTGAATACGTACATGTCACACGATAGAAAAACTGCTAAAATGACAATCATTTTAGACGCGAATCCGTATTCAAAAGAAGCGATGCCAATTATTCAAGAAATCAATAATACGATAGATGGTACTTTGAAGGGGACTGAATTAAATGATGCGAAAACAGCAATCGGAGGAACAACAGCTAGAAACGTTGATTTAAAAGAAGTAACCGGGCAAGATTTCTTACGTACGGCTACAATTATGTTAATTGGAATTGCGATCGTATTAATCGTGATTACACGTTCATTATTAAACACAATCTTTATTATTGGATCATTAATATTAGCGTACTTTGCATCACTAGGTATAAGTGAGCAAATTAGTACGCATGTATTACATGTAGATTCATTAAGCTGGAATGTTCCATTCTTTAGTTTCATAATGATTGTCGCTTTAGGAGTGGATTATAGCATTTTTGTAATGATGCGTTATAACGAGATAGAAGGGGATTCGGTAACGAAAATTGTAAATGCATCTCGTCACATAGGAGGAGTTGTATTATCAGCGGCACTTATTTTAGGCGGAACATTTGCTGCATTAATCCCTTCAGGTGTATTGACGCTTATACAAGTAGCATCCGTTGTGGGCGTTGCACTATTGCTATTAGCTATCATTGTGATGCCAATATTGTTACCTGCTTTAATAGGGTTAACCAGTAAAATGAAGGATTATACAAAGAAATTAAGCAAAAGAAAATAAAAGAATCCCCTTTTAAAAGTATGCCATTTACCACGAAGGAAGGGAAAAAGTAAACAGTAAAAATACTAGCACAACGATTGGGGATTACTGACAAAGTGTTTGATTTAAAAGATATAATTTACTTTAGATAGTTCACTCAAATAAGGGTGGACTATATTTTTTTAAAAGATAAATGGAAAATTATGTTAAAATAATTATAGACATTGTGAAAAAATGTTCTTAAACTAATGGTCAGGTTGCTTTAAGAATGATTTTTCAAAGGAAATGATGAATATCATATTTTGAAGGGGTGATTGCAGTGGAGTAATTGATTTTTTTAATCTTGGCTAAATACTTTGAAGGAAGGGATTTATAACTATGAATACAAAACTAATAATAGTAGAAGGATTACCTGGATTTGGAAAATCAACCACTGCAAAGCTAATAAATGAAATTCTAAGCCAAAATAAAAGTGAAGTTGAACTATTTTTAGAGGGGAATTTGAACCACCCAGCCGACTATGATGGTGTATCTTGTTTTAATAAATTTGAATTCGATAGATTATTATATAACAGTGGAGATTTTAAAGAAGTGCTTCTTAAAAGAGTTTTAAAAAAAGGAAGCAATTATTTATTACCATACAGAAAGATAAAAAATGAGTTTGGTGACCAATTTTCGGACGAATTATTTCACGATATTTCCAAAAACGATATATATGAATTACCATTCGATAAAAATGTTGAATTAATTGCTGACAAATGGAATGACTTTGCTGAAATTGCTCTAGAAGACAATAAGGTTTATATCTTTGAATGTTGTTTCATACAAAATCCATTAACTATTGGGATGATTAAATATGGTGAACAAAAAGAAAAAATAATAAATTATGTAATGAAAGTTGCAAAAATCATAGAGAATTTAAATCCAATGTTATTGTATGTAGAACAAGATAATCTTGAATTTTCATTTAGGAAGGCATTAAAAGAAAGAACTCCAGAATGGTCCACAGGAATTGTCGACTATTACACTAACCAAGGCTATGGGAAAGAACATAACCATTCAGGTGTAGAAGGAGCAATAAAAGTTCTTGAAGCTAGAAGGAATTTAGAGTTAGAAATATTCGATATGTTAAAAATGAAAAAAGAAAAAATCAATAATACAAAATATGAAATTGACTCATATAGGTCAATGTTAAAAGATAAGTTAACAATACAAATGGTGAAATAGCTTTTTACTTTTTTCTCTTGTTTTGATTCAATAGGTGTTTTTGCATTGTTATTACTACTACATGCAGTTAAGGAAGCAATTGATAAACATAATGCTACAATTATAAATATTTTCTTCAAAATAAATCATCCTTAAAGTGTGAATGTAACTTTAATATAATTAAAAACAAATGTTTTATTCAATTTTGAAAAGGGATGAATAGCAATCAACCGTTGCTATTCATCCCTTTTCTACTATATAATAGCTATAGTCTACAATAATTGAGTCGTAATATGCGATTTTTTAAGACAATCGGTGAGAAAACGCTGAAATAAGCGGTATTAGTAGGAGGACACAAATGATTACAGTAAGTAACGTTAGTTTGCGTTTCGCGGATCGCAAATTGTTTGAAGATGTTAACATAAAATTCACGCCAGGTAACTGCTACGGTTTAATCGGAGCAAACGGTGCGGGTAAATCAACATTTCTAAAGATTTTATCTGGAGAAATCGAACAATCAACAGGTGATATACATATTACGCCAGGTGAGCGTCTAGCAGTATTAAAACAGAATCACTTCGAATATGAAGAGTTCCCAGTATTAGAAACAGTAATTATGGGGCACACGCAACTTTACAAAGTAATGCAAGAGAAAAATGCCATTTACATGAAAGAAGACTTTAGTGATGAAGATGGTATGCGTGCTGCTGAACTTGAAGGTGAGTTCGCTGAGCTTAACGGTTGGGAAGCAGAATCAGAAGCTGCAATCCTTCTTAAAGGTTTAGGTATTGGTGAAGATGTTCATGATAAGAAATTGTCAGAATTAACTGGGGCAGAGAAAGTAAAAGTATTACTTGCTCAAGCATTATTTGGTAAACCTGACATTCTATTACTAGATGAGCCTACCAACCACTTGGACTTAAAAGCGATTCAATGGTTAGAAAACTTCTTAATGAACTTTGAAAATACAGTAATCGTTGTATCCCATGACCGTCACTTCTTAAATAAAGTTTGTACGCACATGGCTGATCTTGATTTCGGTAAAATTCAACTTTATGTTGGTAATTATGACTTCTGGTATGAGTCAAGCCAATTAGCTTTAAAATTAACACAAGATGCTAATAAGAAAAAAGAAGAGAAAGTAAAAGAGTTACAAAACTTCATTGCACGCTTTAGCTCAAACGCATCTAAAGCGAAACAAGCAACTTCTCGTAAAAAATTATTAGATAAAATTACATTAGATGATATTCGACCATCATCACGTCGTTACCCATTTGTTGGCTTTACACCTGAGCGTGAAATAGGAAATGACTTATTAACTGTTGAAGGTCTTTCTAAAACAATTGATGGTGAAAAAGTGTTAGATAATGTGTACTTCACTTTAAATAAAGGTGATAAAGTTGCATTTATCGGTCGTAACGATATTGCGATGACAACATTATTTAAAATCCTTATGGGTGAAATGGAGCCAGATAGCGGTTCATTCAAATGGGGCGTTACAACATCTCAATCTTACTTCCCAAGAGATAACTCTAAATACTTTGAGAACAGTGACTCCAACTTAGTTGATTGGTTACGCCAATTCTCTCCACAAGATGAGTCAGAAAGCTTCTTACGTGGTTTCTTAGGCCGTATGTTATTCTCAGGTGAAGAAGTTAAGAAGAAGGTTTCTGTATTATCTGGAGGCGAAAAAGTTCGTTGTATGCTATCTAAAATGATGTTAAGTGGTGCGAACGTAATCACACTTGACGATCCAACGAACCACTTAGACCTTGAGTCTATTACTGCATTAAACAACGGTTTAATCGCATTTAAAGGTACAATGTTATTCACATCTCATGACCATCAGTTCGTACAAACAATTGCAAACCGCATTATCGAAGTAACGCCAAACGGTGTAATCGATAAAGAGGCTACTTACGATGAGTTCTTAGAAAATGAAGAACTTCAAAAACAAGTAGAAGCAATGTACAAAGGTCAATAATAAATGATGAAAAACCTCGCTCTCGTTATGAGAGCGAGGTTTTTTTATAATCAGTGTTTTTATGAATTGTGAATAATTATACAAAAATAACTTTAGAGGTTGAAAGATATTTTGATGATGCATATAAAGAAATGGCTGCAGCATGAATAAACTTGAATTACATGAAAGGATGTAATATACACCGAAAAAAACTAATGCTTTCTATTGTGAATTTCATTATATTACATTAATGTTCCAGAACTGGAGACATATTTATTTGCGAAGCAGTGAATAAAGGTTTATAGTATGTGGAGTCATAATTAGTGGATGAAACTTGGGAGAAAACAGAAAATGTTACAAAATTATTTTTTAAAATAGAAACCAAGGTCAAAATATTTGAAAAGAAATAGTTGAATAAATAAAAGCTACAAATTATAATTACTAATATTCTTCATATAGTAAAATAAATAAAATCTATTTGAAGATGAAAATTGAATAGAGAGACAGACTTATATCAAAATAAGCCTTGGATGATCAAAAGAGGTGGAGAAATGAAACAATTCTTATTAAAGAGCAAAAGTGTACTAAGTAATCATTTTGGATTCTTTCTGTTTGCCGTTATTTTATTTTGGCTCAAAACATATGCAGCTTATGTAACGGAATTTAATTTAGGAATTTCAAATACAATCCAAAAATTCTTGCTGTTTTTCAACCCGCTTAGTTCAGCAGTTCTATTTTTAGGGCTTGCATTATTCGCAAAGGGGAAACGTGCTTACATTTGGTTAATTGTTATTAATTTGTTAATGTCTATACTTTTATACGCAAACGTAGTATATTATCGTTTTTTCAGCGACTTTATTACGTTCCCGACATTAACACAAACGAATAACTTTGGAGATTTAGGCGGTAGTATTTTTGCATTACTACACGGATATGATCCATTATACTTCTTAGACACAATCATTTTAATTGTTTTAGTTGCAACAAAATTTGTAAATCCTAAACCGATGCGTGTTGCGAAACATAAATTATCACTAGTATTTGTAGCAGGTATTTTATTATTCAGCATTAACTTAGGTCTTGCAGAATCTGATCGTCCTGAATTATTAACAAGAACATTCGACCGTAATTATATTGTGAAATATTTAGGGGCATACAACTATACGATTTATGATGGTATTCAAAGTGCGAAAGCATCAACAGAACGGGCGTTAGCTGACGGAGATAATATGACAGAGGTTAGAAATTATCTCGCATCAACATATGCAAGTCCAAACCCTGAGTACTTTGGTAAAGGAAAAGGAATGAACGTAATTTATATTCATTTAGAGTCATTCCAAAACTTTTTAATTGATTATAAATTAAATGGGCAAGAAGTTACACCGTTCTTAAACTCATTTACAAAAGATGCGAATACGTTATACTTTGATAACTTCTTCCATCAAACAGGACAAGGTAAAACATCTGATGCAGAGTTCATGCTAGAAAACTCAATGTTTGGATTACCGCAAGGATCTGTTTTTACAAATAAAGCTCATAACACGTATCAATCAGCACCAGCTATTTTAGGGCAACAAGGATACACATCAGCAGTGTTCCACGGAAACTATAAAACATTCTGGAACCGTGATGATATTTATAAATCATTTGGTTTTAATAAATTCTTTGATGCGTCATACTACGATATGAACGAAAAAGATGTAGTAAACTATGGATTAAAAGATAAACCGTTCTTTAATGAATCAATTCCGTTATTACAAACATTGAAACAACCGTTCTATACGAAGTTCATTACGCTATCGAACCATTTCCCTTATCCGATTGATAAAGAGGAAGCGACGATTGAACCAGCTAAAACAGGTGATTCATCAGTAGATACGTATTTCCAAACAGCACGCTATTTAGATGAGTCTGTAAAAGGATTCATGGATTATTTGAAACAATCTGGTTTATACGATAACTCAATTATCGTTATGTACGGTGACCATTACGGTATTTCTGATAATCATGGTGCAGCAATGTCTCAAGTAATGGGTAAAGAAATGAACTCATTTGAAAATGCACAACTGCAACGTGTACCATTAATTATTCGTGTCCCAGGAATGAAGGGCGGCGTACAACATCAATACGGCGGAGAAATTGATGTTCTTCCAACGTTATTGCACTTACTAGGTACAGATACGAAAAATTATGTCCAGTTTGGATCAGATTTATTATCACCAGAGCATAAACAAGTTGTTCCATTCCGTAACGGTAACTACGTAAGTCCAACAGTTACTGCACTGAACGGAAAATACTATGATACAGCGACTGGTAACCCTGTTGAATTAACAGACGAAATAAAACAAAATGAACAAATGGTTCAAAAATCACTGAAATACTCTGACCAAGTCGTAAACGGTGACTTATTACGATTCTATACACCGGAAGGGTTTACGCCGGTAGATCGTTCGAAGTACAACTATAACCATCGTGATAAAAATAAAACGAAGGTAAAGACGACTGAAGACGGGGAAACGAAATAAATAATAAAGAGCGCTACTCATAGGAGTAGCGCTTTTGTTTGTACATATAACGTTGTCATTATATAGAAACATCTTTCGTTTTTTGTTTCATCTTACCAAAGAATACTACACCGGCAATGATAATAATGATAAAGGCCCATTTTATGAAAGGGCTACTTTCGAAAAATCCAGCGAACCATTTTTCATCTACAATCATTTTCGCGGCAGTATAAGCTAAAACAGCTGCTCCAATTGTAATGATGATAGGGAATCGGTCCACCCATTTTAAAATTAATGTACTACCCCATACGACTACTGGAATGGACACTAATAGTCCAATGATGACTAAAGAAAAATTGCCATGCGCAGCTCCTGCAACAGCAAGAACATTATCAATACCCATTAACGCATCAGCAATAATAATGGTTTTAATAGCAGACCAAAATCCTTCTTCAGCTTTAATATCATGATTTTTGCCCTCAGCAATTAATTTGTAAGCAATCCATATGAGGAGTACACCACCAATTAGAAGTAATCCTGGTATTTTTAATAACCAAACGACAATTAAGGTAGCGAGGGCTCTAATAGCGATAGCCCCGACAGTTCCCCATATAATAACTTTCTTTTGTTGATCTTTCGGTAATCGCCTTGCTGCTAATCCAATTACAATGGCATTATCTCCAGCTAACACTAAATCAATTACAATGATGGCAAGCAAGGCAGACAAATATTCAGATGAAAGAAAATCCATATACATATCACTCCTTAAGAGTAATATGTGCTAAAGTGTTGATAATATAAAAATAGGAGTGAATTTGTATATTCAATCCTAAATTATTTTTTACTGTATTTAGATAAATATGTTTTAATTTCGTATTAGTCGCTTTTGCAATCTTTTTTGTTTATCGTTTCTCTTTCTTAATTTTCGATTCATCTTTTTAATACGGTTTTCTTTTCTATTGTCCCAGTTATCACTTCTGATTTTATTAATAGATTTATCTTCCTTAGCACGAAAACGTCTTACCTTTTTTACGAAGGAAAGGGGGATTTTGCCGATAACACCTTGTTTTTCTAATGAACTCTCTTTACCTTTATACCAATCAGGATGTGATAATAAATATTCGAAATCAAATATTAACCCATATTCTTTATCCATAAAGGTAAACCATTCATCCAATGTAGGTTTATTTGTTTGATGAAAATACATAGAACTATCAGCCGTGGCACAACACCAGTAACTAATATCACTCCAAAGTACCCATTCAGTCGGTACATCTAGTGTTAAGATTACCATTTTTGAATTTTTTTTACCCCAAGCTTTAGCATTTCGATTTGGATAATTATTTGTTTCCCAGACCCAAATAGGATAGTTACCTTCGTAGTGGGGTAATCTTTTTTTAGCTACACGTACCATCCAATCGTATGAATATATAAAATCGGGATCGATGTTTTCTTTACTTCCTTCTAAATAACCAAGTTTTTTATATTGTTTCCACGCTGCTTCAGTTTGAACTGTATATACGATCATATGACACCTACTTATTTAAACTAGACTATAGTATAACATGTGATGTTTCTAAGTTAAATTAATGTGATTTTACATTTTTATCGATAAAAGGGAAGTGGGAAGTTTGAAACGAATATACGAGGAGCCATTTCCAAAATGAAAAAAGACTCAATAACCTACTAGAGGAAATCAAGTCTTCTTCTTTACATACGATTATCGTGCCAGAAGTTTAATGGGAAATGTTCGTTCTCACTATAGGCTTCTAATTCATATCCTTTTTCTTTCAGCCCTTTAATAATTCCAGGTACTGCTTTAACTGATTGCGGATGAATGTCGTGCATAAGAATAACTTCTGCCGGTTTATTAGCACCATTTAGAACGTTTTCTACAATTTTAGCTGATGCAGCGTCAACAGGCATTTTGTTATATCTCCAGTCTAATGAGTCGATTGTCCAATCCCAAACTTTTAGCCCATTCTCAACAACTTTGTTACGAAGAGCTTCGTTTAATCCTGGCATTGAGCCGTAAGATGGACGAGTTAATACTGGTGATTTACCTAGAACACCAGCAATTAAGCCTTGATCTTCTTTCATTTCATCTACGTAATGACCTTCTGTGTAAAGTTTCTTGTAGTTATGAGTCATACTGTGCATCCCAACGTAGTGGCCTTCAGCATCTTCACGTTTTACAAGATCAGGGAATGCTTTTACGTTTGAACCAATTAGGAAAAATGTTGCTTTTGCATTTTCTCTCTTTAACATATCTAAAAGTTCAGCTGTGTATTTTCCAGGACCATCATCAAATGTTAAGTAAGCTACTTTTCTAACTTGCCCATTATATTGTTTTGGAGCTTCTTTTGGTGCAAGAGATGATTGAATTTCACTTACAAGTTGAACAGATTTTGCTTCATCCTCTGTACTTGCTAGAGCAGTATTTGCTGATCCTAAAGCCGCTTCGTATGTAAATAATACCCCAGCGCAAATTAACATAGCCCTTTTTACTAAAGTTGTCATTCGAATTCCATTGTGCATAATTTTCCTTCTCTCTATAAAAGTTCTACTCTACTATATTAGCAATTATAGGTATGGAAATGCAAAAAAACTTTTTTACAAGTGCAAGAAAGTTTGTCCAAATGTATGCAAGATTTCACTATTTTGCTAGTTGAAAAAAGAATGGACAGTGAAATAGGAAATTTATATATAATTTCACATACCGCATTTAAAAAATACATATAGGAAAACCAAAAAGTAATGTAGAATATATCGTACATACATATATAAAGTCAACATAAAAGATAAAGAGGTGGGTATATGTTACTAGAGGAAGTAATGCAGCAACTAGAGGAATATGGAACAGAACAAAATCGTAAAACGTATAAAAAACACGGAGCGAAAGAGCCATTATTCGGAGTTAGTTTTGCGAATTTAAAATTGTTAAAAAAGAAGATGAAAAAAGATCACGATTTAGCAGCTGAATTGTGGGAAACGAAAAATATGGACGCAATGACATTAGCAACTTATATTTTAGACCCGAAGAAAATAACAACAGAACAGCTTAATAGTTGGGTTCAGGATGTTGATTATTACTGTTTAATGGATGTTCTTATGACATCTATATGCACTTCGCCAATTGCAATAGAAAGAATGGAAGAGTGGACAAAGTCTAATGATGAATGGACTGGAAGAGCTGGCTGGTCTTTATTAGCAAATATAGCGATTAAAAATAAAACGTTACATGATGATTTCTTCGCTCCGTATCTTGAAGAGATTAAAAAAAATATACATAATGAAAAAAATAGAAAAAAAGAAGCGATGAATAGTGCTTTAATCGCCATAGGAATTCGTAATGAAGACTTAGAGCGAAAAGCGATTGAAATTGCACGTGAAATTGGAAAAGTACAGGTTGATCATGGGACAACGTCATGCAAAACACCAGACGCAGAACCGTATATAAAAAAAGCGCGAGAAAGAGCTGAAAAAAAGAAAGTGAAATAAGAAAAGGGGAACGGTTATGAAAGCAATTGAAGCGGCACAAAGCATAATTACATCACAATTTCCGAATTGTGATGTAGCTTTACTTGGAGGAAGCGTTGCAAGAGGAGAAGCGACAAAAACATCTGATCTGGACATTGTAATAGTTGATCAAAGTTTAACATCTTGTTATAGAGAATCTTTCTATAGTAATGGATGGCCTGTTGAGGTGTTTGTACATAATTTTGAAACGTATAAAACCTTTTTTAAAATGGATTGTGATCGCGGAAGGCCTTCGTTACCACAATTAGTTTCAGAGGGGATTGTATTAAAAGGTGAAAATGAAAGTGTTGAGAAATTAAAAAGAGAAGCAAATGATTTACTAAATAAAGGGCCAGCTAAATGGACTGAAGAAATGATGAAGCAGAAGCGGTATTTTATTACGGATACTTTGGATGATTTTATTGGTGCATCAAAAAGAGAAGAAGAATTATTTATCGCGAATCTATTAGCTGATTTATTACATGAATATGTATTAAGAGTAAATGGTAAATGGCTTGGAAATTCAAAATGGTTTATAAGAGCACTTAGAAGATATGATGAACAATACGCAGATGAATTTGTAGCAGCGTTCGATCATTTTTATAAAACGGGAGAGAAAAGAAAATTAATTGCTTTTGTAGAAAGAACGCTAGAACAGTATGGAGGAAGAATGTTCGAAGGATTTTCTATAGGGAAATAAAAAGGGGATAACACAATGAATGTACGATTCGTTCAATTAAGGGAACTGACACTAGATGATGTAGAAGATCGATATCAATGGTCATTAGATACAAAAGTAACAAAACATTTAGTGGTACCAGATCAATATCCACCGTTCACTCGTGAGGATACAAAAAAATGGATTGAAGCATGTATAAAACGAAAAAATGGTTATGAACAAAGAGCTATCACTGCAGAGAACGGCATACATATTGGATGGATAGATCTTAAAAACTTTGATAAGACAAATAAAAATGCAGAACTGGGAATCGCGATTGGTAATAAAGAATATTGGGGTAAAGGGTATGGAATAGCAGCCCTATATAGTATGTTATATCTAGCATTCTTTGAGTTTGAATTAGAAAAAGTTTGGCTACGTGTAGATGAGGATAACTTACAAGCTAGAAAGAGTTATGAAAAAGCAGGATTTGTATGCGAGGGGTTAATGAGAAATGATCGATTACGTAAAGGTCAGTTCATTCATCGTTATCGTTATAGTATGTTAAGAGAAGAATATCAATCTTTAATTAGTGGTTTATAAAAATATTATGTCAACTTAAAGGGGCTGGAGAAATATGATTCGATTACTTACGAAAGAAGATGCGAAAAAATATTGGGACTTACGTTTACAAGCATTACAAGTAAACCCAGAGGCTTTTGTAACAACTTATGAAGAGGCGATTCGCCAGGAGAATCCTATTAAGCGAGTGGAAAGTAATTTAACAGCTACTACTAGTTGTACATTCGGTGCTTTTAATGAGGATCATCAATTAGTTGGCGTTGTCACTTTACTAACAGAAGAGAGAGTGGCGTATAAACATAAAGGTCATATCGTTGCGATGTATGTAGATGCAAGTAATCGAAGAAGTGGTCTTGCACGTGAATTAATACGTAAGGCAATTGAAAGAGCAAGAGAAATGAACTTGGAACAATTGTCTTTAGGTGTTGTATCCACAAACGATCCAGCAAAAAGGTTGTATGAATCAATGGGCTTTAAAACGTATGGGATTGAAAAGAGAGCTATAAAGATGAATGGTGTGTATAGTGATGATGAACATATGGTTTTGTTCCTTTAAAAGAGGAAGTTTATTATGAAAGATCTCCATTTAGAAAAAAATATGAACCCGCAAGTAGCAATTCTATATGCGACAGTTGCTGATACATTTAATCGATTGCAAAAGTTAGTAGAAGGTATTGATGAGAAAGAACTGTCCTTTAAAGGATTAGAAAATAATGAAAATAGCATTGGACAACTACTTCAACATTTAGCAGTTGTGGATTTATACTGGGTGTACCGTTTAAAAGGAGAGACAGTTCCACGGACACTTAATAATATATATGGACCAATGTTAAATGAAGCAGGAGAACTACCGAGTTTAAGAAAACAGGCGTTGCAACAATTAATGCAAGATTATGAAGCTGTGCAACATATGTTTTATGAGGAATGTATGAAACTAACAGAAGCTGATTTAACACGAGAGGTTTTTTATGAAAAGGGAGAAAATGCGACTATAAGGTGGGGGATATGGCATATAGCTGATCATAATCGGTATCATCAAGCTCATATTAGTCAGTTAAGAAAACTATTTAGAGCTAGAATACATGCGAGATAAAGATTTCGAATTTTAATTATATTTAATTTGTTGTATAGTATAAGAAGAAACTAAACAAGGGGTTTTATAATGAAAGCTATTGCAATAGGGATATTGGCATCATTTTTCTTTGCCTTTACCTTCGTTTTAAACCGCGCGATGGACTTAGAAGGCGGAAGCTGGATTTGGAGTGCATCATTACGGTACTACTTTATGGTTCCAATGCTATTACTTATTGTCATGTATAGAGGAAACTTAAAGCAACTCTTTCAATATATGAAAAATAATCCGAAAGAATGGTTAGTGTGGAGTATCGTTGGATTTGGTCTCTTTTATGCACCACTTAGTTTTGCAGGAGCTTTTGGACCTGGTTGGCTCGTTGCATCAACATGGCAAATTACGATCGTCGCAGGGATTTTGTTAACACCATTTTTTGCTGTAGACCCATTACATAAAAAACTTCCAATGAAGGAATTAGTTATGTCGGGTATTATTTTATTTGGTGTTGTACTCATGCAAGTAGAACATGCTTCTTCATTAGGAATTCGTGAAACCGTTTTATGTGTAGTTCCTGTACTTATTGCAGCGTTTGCGTATCCTCTTGGAAATCGAAAAATGATGCAAGTTTGTAAAGGGGAATTAGATGTATTCCAGCGAGTTCTCGGAATGACATTAGCAAGTTTACCATTTTGGTTTTTATTATCTGGTTATGAAGTATCAACTGGTGGATTACCGTCAAGTAGCCAAGTTTTCCAATGTTTTATTGTAGCAGTTAGTTCTGGTTTAATCGCAACGGTATTATTTTTCTTTGCGACAGATCTTGTAAAAGATGATCCACAAAAACTAGCAACAGTAGAAGCAACTCAGTCAGGTGAAGTTTTATTTGCACTAGTAGGAGAACTCATCTTGCTATCTGCGCCAATTCCGTCATCTTTATCTTGGATTGGCATGAGCCTCGTTATTATCGGGATGATCCTACATAGTTATGTAGCGGTCGTTGTGAAGAAAGAAGAAAAAATAACTGCGTGATGAGATTAGCTCTTTATATAAAGAGCTAATCTTTTTTCATAGAAAGGAATGAAGATATGAATTTGCAACACGTTGAACAAATTGAGAAAGATCCCATTTTAAATGTACTACAGTATACAGTTGGTCCAAGTGAAACTAGCTTAAAGAAAGCAGTTTTATTTTATGAAAGGAATAAAGGGACTTTGCATAGATATGAAGAAAAAGCTTGCATAGGTATTGAAATAATCGGAGCAAATAAAGCTAGAATATGCCACATAGCAGTCCTTCCGCAATATCGTCATAAAGGAATTGCGTTGCAAATGATAAAGGACGTATTAAGAATGCATCAATTGACTTATCTCGAGGCAGAGACAGACGATGAGGCAGTAGAATTTTATAAGAAAATTGGTTTTCAGGTTAAAAGTTTAGGAGAAAAATATCCGGGGATTGAAAGGTTTCATTGTTACTTGGAAAAATAGTATAAATATATGCAAATGTACATATAGTGTTTAGTTTGAAAAAAGTAATATTTACATTATATAATAAAGTTATCTGGAAAAATATAGATAATAGAAATTGGGTGTATAACATATGAGAATGGATAAAAGTAAATTTATAAAAATCGCTACTTCAATAGGGATGTCATCTTTTTTATTAACGGGCTGTGGTGATTATGAAGAAGAAACTGCACAGAAAGAAAGTACTGCTGTTAAAACAGATGGTGCAAAGCAAGGGAATGAACAAGAAACTTTAAATTGTGGTGATAAAACTCCAACAATGGAAAATGTAGAAAAAGATGAGTTGTGTAAGGAAATTAATCCTTCATTTTCATCGTATCATGAAAACTCACATTTACCGATACTTCCATTCGTAGCAGGATATTTATTAGCAAGCAGAACCTCAAATATGAATTATACAGCAAAACCAAATGTAATGAAGAAACCGTATGCAAATAATGTTATTTCATATCGTGAAAAAGACGAACGTAGAACTGGTGGCAGCGGTGGTGGAGGGTATTACGGCGGAACTAACAGTAACAATAATAATTCTTCCAATAAAGTGGATTTAAATAAACAACAGCCAAACCCATCAAACAAAGTGACGCCAGATACAAATACGCCGAAATCATCTACGATACAAACGCCGAAAGTGAATTCTGGTTCAAGTGGAATTGGAAACGCAAAAGCGCCAGCGGGATCCTAAAATGAAAGGATAATGGAGTAATGTATACAGAACAAGAGCAGAAAGAGTATATGAAAGTATGGTTTTCACTTGCAGAAGAGGCTGGTAGGAATGGATTTACTTGGCCAAGTCTATTAGAAAATGAAGAATGGAATCAATATATGGCAACTGGTATGTATCGTATGCCGATAAAAACTTATACGGCTATTTCAAAAGCGACAGAAGAAATTATGTATGTGTTATATAGAACGTATCAATATATTGTCAATACGACAGAGGATTTTCAAAAACTAGGATTTCCAGCTGAAACGTGGGAAATTGCGAGAATGAAACATACTGGTTTGTTTTCATATTTTACAAGGTTTGATTTTATCGTAAATGGTGAAGATATTAAATTAATAGAAGTAAATTGTGATACACCAACAGGTTATTTAGAACCATCTGTCGCAAATGAAGTGTTATGTCGTTATCATGATGTAAATCACCCAAACCATATAGAAGAGCATATTGTGCAGGCATGGGAACAAATTAAACATGACTATAATATAGATCCTGAAGAGACGATATATTTTGCTAGTTATGATTGGCACGATGAAGACCATCAAACAGTGCAGTTTTTAAGAAGATATTGCTTAGATCAATCAACGGATTATATAGGTATACAAGATATTGTCGTTGCAGATGATGGTATATATACGCCAAATGGTGAACGAATCCATTATTTATATAGACTATATCCAATTGAATATTTAGTTTCAGATGCTGATAAAAATGGAAAAAGAATTGGACTCCAGTTTTTAGATCATATAGCGCAAGGAAGAGTGAAAATCATTAATCCACCGGCTGCTTTTCTAATGCAAAATAAAAGTATACTCGCATTAATTTGGCAACTTTACGAAGAGGAAGTTTTCTTTGAGGAAGAAGAACGAGGAATCATTCAGAATTACTTCTTGCCGACATATTTTACAAATAAACCATTTATAGAAAAAAATGAATCATATGTTTCTAAACCTTTATACGGCCGTGAAGGCGGAGGGGTATCTATATTGGCAAATGATGAACTATTAGCTGAAGATAAAACAGAATATTACTTTGAACAACGGAAAATATATCAGCAATATATAGAAATGCCTGACTATACAATTGACACATGGGATGGTCCATATACTGGTAAACTATTAATTGGTTCACACTGCATTAGCGGGAGAGCAGCAGGGTTATTTTTACGTGTAGGGGAGAAAATAACAGGAAACTTATCGATGTTTACGGGGGTTACAATTGAAGGGTAAATAAAACAAAGAGCTTATCATTTTTGATGGGCTCTTTGTTTATATATAGTATTTTGATTGTTTTGATGTAACGTCTTCATTTTTCTTCTTTTATTATATAAAATCAATCTATTACCATTTTCTATATAGATAAAAATGATTAAGTTAAAAATTAAGAAAAATATGATAATATATGTATGTAGTAGTTTAAAATAAAATGGGGGAACAATCGTGAAAATGAATGACATAGTGGCAAGTACACAATTGCCAAATACAATCAAAACAATTACAAATGATTTAAGAAAATTAGGGTTAGAAAAAGGAATGACGGTTATTGTGCATTCTTCGCTAAGTTCAATTGGCTGGATATCTGGTGGGGCGGTTGCGGTAGTTGAAGCATTAATGAAAGTTGTTACAAAAGAAGGAACGATCATTATGCCAACGCAATCTTCAGATTTATCCGATCCAAAACATTGGTCAAGACCGCCTGTCCCTGAAGACTGGTGGCCGATTATCCGTGATAATGTCCCAGCTTATGATTCACGAATTACACCAACAAGAGGCATGGGGGAAATAGTTGAATGTTTTCGTACATATCCGAATGTAGTTCGCAGCAATCATCCATTAGGGAGTTTTGCTGCATGGGGAAAACATGCTGAAGAAATAACGATGAATCAATCACTATCAATGAGTTTAGGAGAGGAATCTCCATTAAGAAAAATATATGATTTAGACGGGTACATATTATTAATTGGTGTTGGATATGACTCCAATACGTCTGTACATTTATCTGAAGTACGTTCTGGTGCGTGCGAGTTAATAAAAGTAGGAGCACCTATTATAGAAAATGGGGAAAGAGTATGGAAAGTGTTTGTTGATATGGATTATGATTCTGAAAGGTTTGTAGAAATCGGTGTAGAGTTTGAGCAAAAGGGTACTGTAACAATGGGGAAAATAGGAAACGCAAAGTGTCGTCTTATGAAACAACGAGATATCGTTGACTTTGGAACAGAATGGTTTCGTAAGAAAAATTAGTAAGGGATGGTTACAATGAAGGGGAAAAAGGTATTAATTACAAGTGGTGGTTGTTTAGAAAAATGGGACCAAGTTCGTGGTCATACGAATATGGCAAAAGGAACAATTGGAAGAATAATTGCTGAAGAGCTTATTAATAAAGGGGCACATGTTATATATTTACACGGTTATTTTGCCGAGAAACCAAACGATATAAATAATCAATTAGAATTACACCCATTTGAAGGAATTGTTGATTTACAAGATAAAATGAAAAGTATCATTACGCATGAAAAGGTTGATGCAGTCATTATGGCAGCGGCTGGATCAGATTGGATTGTGGACAAGATTTGTGATCAAGACGGGCATGTTCTTGATATGAATGGAAAAATCTCAAGTGATATAGCGCCAATTATTCATTTTCAAAAGGCACCGAAAGTATTAAAACAAATAAAAAAGTGGGATCCAGAAACAGTACTTGTAGGCTTTAAGCTTGAAAGCGATGTAAATGAAGAAGAACTGTTTGAAAGAGCAAAAAATAGAATGGAAGAAGCAAAGGCGAGTGTAATGATTGCGAATTCACCACATTCTTTATATTCGCGCGGAGCGGTACACTACGTAATTGGACAAGACGGAAAAGGGAAGCAGTGTAATGGGAAAGATGAAACAGCGAAAGAAATTGTCAAAAGGTTAGAAGTACTATGTAATCACATTACTGCTTTTTAATTTTAAGTATTTGGATAAGTGTAAATCCGCATAGTATATATAGGTAAACAAAACGTTAATTTATTGGAATTTTACTTTTACACAAACGTTAACCATTAAAGATGGATACATAGAATAATCGGTGAGGAGTGAATTCTATGGAACATTTATTAAAACAAGCTATTAAACTCCGGAACGAAAAGAAATATGCGCAGTCTAAAGAGATACTCATTGGATTAACAAACTTTACAAGGGATGCAGAAGTACTTTATCAATGCGCCTGGATACATGATGTGATGGGGCTTGAAACGGAAGCTATGCCTTATTATGAACAGGCAATTGCGAACGGTCTTGAAGGGGAGTCACTTTGCGGAGCTTATATTGGCTTAGGCAGTACATATCGTTGTATAGGTGAGTATGACAAAGCAATTATAGTTTTAGAAACAGGTTTACAGCAGTTTCCAGATAATGATGTGATGAAAGTGTTTTTGTCATTAGCAAAATATAATGTAAACGATCATGAATCCGCGATGAAATTATTACTTGAAACAGTCGTAAAAGTAGAAGAAGTTAAAGAATTTGAACGTGCTATTTCATTTTATAAAGACCATTTAAACGAGGTTTTTAAATAGAGGAGTGAACGTATGAGTGTCACACTTTCGCGAAGGCGAAAAGGTATCTGGATTGGACTCGTATCTTTAATCTTGTTATCAAACTATCTATTGTATGCTCTTCCGATTGTACCAGCTGCTCCGAAAGAAGTAGTTCTCGGTTCTTTGTTAGATTGTATGTTTGTAATTCCAATCATTACGTATTTCTTTATTATTCGAAAAAGGTACTCGTTAACGTATATATTTCCTGTTGTAATAGCCGGATATATATTTGCAAGGTTTATTATTCCTAAAGACTATTTACAAGCTTTTTCATACGTTTCTTATATTGTAATAGCGGGAGAGATTGCTTTTGTATGTTTAGAGTTATTCCTTCTATATAAAATTGTTAAAGTGCTTCCTAACATAATAAAAAGATATAAAGAATATAAAAGTGAGTATTCTTCATTTTCTTATGCAATTGATGCAGCATTTGACGCTACTATGAAAAGAAGTAAGTTAGTAGCTGTCATTTTAACAGAGTGTAAGGTAATCTATTATGCATTTTTTTCGTGGCGTGTAAAAGTACCAGAAGGTGAATCTATGTACTCATATCACAAAAAGACTGGTGCAATAGGTGTATATATCATGATTATCCATGCAACCTTAATAGAAAGTATCGGTTTTCATTATTTACTTCATCAATGGAATCCAGTTGTAGCACGGGTGTTACTTATTTTAAACGTATATGCAATGTTTTATTTTTTAGCTGAAATACAAGCAATGCGTAAAAATCCAATTATTGTTATGGAAGAAAAAGTGATTATTCAAATTGGATTAGGAAAGAAAATTGTTATACCATTTACACAAATTGATAAAATTAAGTTTTATAAAGGAGAACCTTTAAAGAAAGAAAAAGAGGTTCTTGACGCAACTGTGCTGGAATTTATAAAGGAACCACCAACATTTGAAATAACACTAAAAGAGCCAGTGAAAGCGCAATTGTTATATGGATTTTCTAAAACAGTAAGTCGTGTTCACTTAAATGTTGATGAGGAGCGGAAATTTTATGATGTGGTAACGGAGAAAGTGAACCATGAATAATGCTACTAATTTTCATCGCGCGTTTGGTGTGTACGGCATTTGTATCGAAAACAATAACATATTAGTAATCGATAAAATTAAAGGTCCATATAGAAGTCGGTATGATCTGCCTGGTGGTAGTTTAGAAGATGGGGAAGCGGGCATTTACAGGCAGTTTCACCTATGTTTTGCTTCATTTTGTTTACTATCTGTTAATACGTGATAAACAAACTCGCGAGTATTTCACTTGCGGGTTTTCATCGTAAACTATTAGAAAATATGGTAAAATTAAATAGTAACTTAAGGTACGGTTGGTTGTTCAATTATCACTTCTCCGAATAGGAGGGGGGTGATAATACGTGAGTGAAATAGCGTTGCTACTGCAGGGTGGACTGTTTCTCGTTGCATTGTTAACGTTCGTCGTCGTTTTAATAGACAAGCTCAAAAAATAACAACCCACCTATGCCAATAGAATGTGGGTTGTTTTGTTTGTAAGAAACAAATAGGATAAATGAACAATCCAATCTGTTAAGTTACGTGGACTAGTGTGTAGCCGCACACTGGTCTTTTTTATTTATATACAATTAATAATCGGTTTATGTGATTGTATTGTTCTTTTCATACTTATTATAACACAGTGTCTTTTCATCAAGAAAGGAGACCGTATGTTCTGATTTCGATTAAATAGAAGGTTTTTTTTCTCTAAATAGCCCATCCATATACTGTTTTAAAGTTTGGACATAAAATTCCTGCCTATTTACATCATTTACGCCGACAATTGGAGATGAAAGTTCATATCTCTTTTCTGATAAATGAACGACAACGTCAAATATATCAAAGAGACGAATGAAACAGAACAGACCATCTTTATCACTTAATAAAATAAAGTAATGGTTCTCGCTATTTGTATTTAATGTATTCCATAAAGAACTTTTACTTAAATCACGAACTATACTTTTTTCTTTTAATTCCATAAAATCGGCATTTGATAGAATGTTAGAAATATCAATCGCATCTGGATCTTCAAAATAGCCATCAACAGCTTGTACAGCGAAAGTATAAGCCATTTTTAATACACTCATTTTGTATTTACGGTTATCTAAAAGTAATTCACGTTGAATAGAGCTAGCTACTTTCGTTACACGTTCTTCCTTCCAAATTTCATTATGTAGTGAAATATCGTGCTTTTTACAAAGTTTCATAATTAATGCATTGGAATAAAGTATTTCATCACTTACTTCAACAACATCTGTCTCAGCAGCTGCAAGTTCCTCACCATGTTCATTCGTATAGAGCGGGGAATCAATTTGTTTTTTCATTTGCTCAATCTTATATTGACTTAATTTATGCCGAATTAAGGGACGGTCAATAGTTGTTGTCATTTGTTCATGACAAGTATCACAAATTGAATTTGTGAAATAATATCCACATAATATTTCTGGAATGACATATTGTTCACTAAGTTCTTTTGTATCTTTCCTGCAAATGATGCATTGTGTCATATTTATCACCTTTACCTGCAAATTTGTATGTATTCTCATTGTAGTTTATTTATTGGTATTTTGGAATATTGTAAAGGAAAATATTATGTGAAATTCTTGCTTATTTTGGTACAATGAAGAGAAGTGCTAGTTTAAAGGAGGACGTTTTTTTGAAATCGAAAGTGCACTTTTGGACATTAGAAGTGCTAATGGTTGTAGGAATCATATTTATTTGCACAAAAATATCGTTTCTATTTCAGCCGATTGGTATCTTCATATCAACGTTGTTTTTCCCCATCTTAATTGCTTTATTTTTATACTTTATTTTTAATCCTCTGTTAGTCTTTTTGGAGAATAAAAAAGTACCTAGAAATTTAGCGATTTTACTGTTATATCTTTTTATCATATCATTAACTGCGGTTGGTATTGGAGTAGTTGTTCCAACGATCTCACAACAGCTAATGGATTTAGTGAAAAATATGCCGGGTTATATTAAAGAGGGAAAAGTATACATACAAGATTTATCCCATCACAGACTATTTGAATGGTTATCTACACAAAATTATGTTTCCATTGAAACAATTGAAAAAAATGCGATTGAATACTTAAAGGATATACCAAACACAATTACGTCGAGTGCAACGGCTTTATTTGGTATTATTACGAACGTTGCATTAGTTATATTTACAGTGCCGTTCATTTTATTTTATATGTTTAAAGATGGACATGCCTTTCCAGGTAAAGCAGTAAGCCTATTACCAGAGTCTTACCGTGAAGAGGGGCTTCGCATTATTAAGGAAACGAATGAAACATTATCTGCATATATTCAAGGGCAAGCGCTCGTTTGTATATTTGTAGGTGCGTTTACTTTTATCGGTTATTTAATTATCGATTTACCGTACGCTTTCGTTTTAGGAATTATAGCAGCATTTACAAATATCATTCCAAACTTAGGTCCATTTATCGGTGCAGCACCAGCTGTTATTGTAGGTCTGTTCGTATCTCCGATGCAAGCGTTGTACGTAATTATTATCGTAACAATTGTACAACAGTTTGAAAGTAACATCATTTCACCGCGTATTATGAGTTCAAAATTAAATATCCACCCGCTAACAATTATTATTTTAATTTTAGGGGTAGGGAACTTTGCGGGAATTATCGGAATGATTTTAGCAGTGCCAGTTTATGCAGTAACAAAAACAGTTGTATCGAATTTAGTGAGATTGTTTAAGACGAAACGAAGTAATCGAAAATAGTATAAGTTGAGAAAGATACACCGCTTTTTTAAGTGGTGTATCTTTGTTTGTTAAAGGATATTAAAAAGTGTTTTAATGTAATTTTATTATATGTTTTTTATATATCAAATTTAGCAGTAAACTTGTGTGATATAAGCTCTATAAAACTATGTGGAATCCCTCTGAACTATCCAAATCATTTCCTTACAACGTACTATCAACATCATAATCGACTCCTTTCAATTTTTATATGTTTAAAGAATTATAGGTGAGAGTAGTATTCGCTTCTACGATCTCGAATTTCGTCCATAATCTTTTTGTATTGTTGTTCTTGTTGTAATTCAGCTTCAGAAAGGCTTTTTTTCTGGACTGTAATTGTTAAAAAGAAAAGGTGAAATTTCATGATACATTCCTCCTTTCGAAAGGAACTATAAATGGCTACAGTAGTGACTTTGACGTTCTTTTACATCTTCCATAGCTTTATTAATTTGATGGTCATGCAATATCTCGCTGTCTGAGAACTTAGTTTTTTGAATGGTAATCGTTAAAAAGAATACTTTAAATTTCATTAGATAATACCCCTTTATAAGTTAATTAGAAAAGACGGCTGTAATAAGAAGCTTGACGCTCTTTTACATCATCCATAATGTTTTGAACGTGTTGTTCATGTAAAATCTCATTCTGTGAAAGCTTACGTTTTTGAATGGTAATTGTTAAAAAGAATGCTTTAAATTTCATTAGATAATACCCCTTTATAAATGATTTAGAAAAGACGTGTGTAATAAGAGGCTTGATGCTCTTTTACTTCGTTCATAATAGTTTGAATGTGTTGCTCACGCAAAATCTCATTCTGTGAAAGCTCACGTTTTTGAATGGTGATGGTTAAAAAGAATGCTTTAAATTTCATGAAGATATTGCTCCTTAAAAATATATTTTTAATACATTTGCGTATAGTAAGAACTTTTAATGTCAGTGATTTTATCAGTCAGTTGTTTTAATTGTTGTTTACGAAAGATTTCATCTTCAGATAAAGTGTTTTTCTGAAGTACAGTCGTAAAAAAGAAAATATGAAAAGTCATAAATGAATTCCTCCTTTCGAAAAGGAATTACAGGTGATCACAATAAAGCGCTTGGCGCTCCTTAACATCATTCATAGCTTTTTCAATTTGCTCATTATGAAGAATTTCACCTTTAGAAATTGTATTTCTTTGAATCGTAATACTTAAAAACAATACGCTAATAGTCATCGAATGTTGCTCCTTTCTTTGAAAAATAATGTAAGTGACTAAAAAATTGCACAAAAAAGCCACAGGAAGATATAGTTCTCCTATGGCAGGGCGTGAAAAAGCCACAGGAAAGTATACGACCTCCTGTGGCGAATTTATGAATTAATAGAAATAATGTACGATTTTCAATTCTCCATTAGGGTGGTCGAATTCATATTTAATTGTCCAGAAAACACAGATGCAGTTAATGCTAAAGTTAAAGCATGTAATTGTAATTTCATCATTTCCTTCGACCTCCTTTTAGAATTTTTTTCTTACGTTAGTAAGTATATACAATTAATGGATAATTGTAAACATGAAAATTGAAAATTTTTAATTTTGATTAAAATGCGTATATTTTAAAGGGTTTTGAGAAGAAGTATTGTAATTAACGAAATGTTGATAAGAATGGGGGCTGCTAAATGAAATATATGCATCGTAATGTGGTTGTTATGCTAACAATTTTTTTATTTGTTACTGCTTGTTCTAGCGGAGAAAGAATAAAAGAAATATCAGATATGGAACCAAGTGATTTTAAAAAATATGCGGGGACATACGTTGGTAATAACTCAGATGTAGTTGCAATTGTTAATCATTTACCCGGTGGTGAAACATTTCAAAGTATAAGTTTAGAGAATGAAAGTATAAAGGTGTACTATGGTGCAAAAGAGAATGGACCACTTACAGAAGACATGGTTGAGACGTATTGGTTTGATGGTAAGGATACGATGAAGAAGAATTTTCTCTTTAACGTTATTTATTTTGCGATTTTAGTACCAAATGCAAAAGGTTACGAGTTTCAATTAGAAAATAAAAACTTCACGATAAAAAGAGAAGAAATACTATCAGTCCTGTATGAAAAATTTGATGATTTTCCAAAAGAAGATAATTTATGGGATAAAAACAAAGTAGTAAAGTTCCTTAATGATAATAACAAAAAAATTAATAGGTTTGTGAATGATAAAGATTTCCGAAAATCTTTATTTGTTAAATATCCAATAAAGTAGTCGAAATAATTGGAGGGACAAAGATGGAGTTAGTATAGAAAATTTCTTATTTTAGAAAGAGAGTCATTCGTTTAAGAATGGCTCTCTTTTTTGTAAAAGAAATTTATGGAAATAAATAATTTAATGTGATATGGTTAATTACATAAGTAATGAACCTATAAACCTAAGGTGGTGAAACTGTGAAACCTACTCTAGAGCAAAATAAATTAATATACTTACAAATTGCAGAAACGATCGAATCTGATATTTTAAAAGACATATTGCTTGAAGAAGAACAAGTTCCATCAACAAATCAATTTGCGAAGATGTTACAAATAAATCCAGCTACTGCAGCTAAAGGGGTAAATGTATTAGTGGATGAAGGGATTTTATATAAAAAGAGAGGGATCGGGATGTTTGTTGCAAAGGGAGCGAAAGAAGTTGTACTAAAAAAAAGACAAAACACTTTTATGACCGAATATTTACCTAAAGTGTGGGAAGAAGCGAAAGTGCTAGAAATATCAAAAGATGAATTGATGGATATGATTCAAAAAATTACGAAGGAGGGGAAAGAGGGATGATTGCACTTGAAACGTTAGAGTTAACAAAAAAATACAAAAAGAAAATAGCTGTAAATGAAGTAACGATTTCATTGGAAGAGCATAAAATATATGGTTTGCTTGGAAGGAACGGAGCAGGGAAAACGACTTTATTAAACTTACTAGCAGGACAAATTATTTCGAGTAGTGGAAGTGTATCTGTATTTGGTGAAAATGTATTTGAAAATAGTAAAGCGATGCAAAATATTTGTTTTGTTAGAGTAAAAGAAGAGGCTCATTTAAGTTATAAAGTAAAAGAATTTTTTAAGATGTGTAGCATGTTTTATAAAAATTGGGATGGAGCTTATGCTGAAGAACTGGCAGATAAATTTCAGCTGAATATGACAGAGAAATACCATAAACTATCCCATGGTATGCAAACAGTCGTAGGAATTATTCAAGGATTAGCAAGTAGAGCGCCAATTACTATTTTTGATGAACCAACTACAGGTTTAGACGCAGCACACCGTGAATTATTTTATAGTCTACTACTAGAAGATTACGGTGAGTATCCACGAACAATTATATTGTCAACACATTTAGTAGAAGAAGTAACTCATGTTATTGAAGATGTGATAATCATAAAAGAAGGAAGATTAGTTGTTCAATCATTGGTAGAAGATTTATTACAACAAGTTCAGATTATTTCAGGGCAAAAAGATAAAGTGGACGAGTTCTCAATCAATAAAAAAGTATTAAATCGAGAAGTTTATGGAAATAAGGGTATTGCTGTTATATGGGGAAAATTGTCTAATGAAGATTATGACTCTATTGAAGAATTAGGATTAGTAGTTGATGGAATAACATTACAAAAATTATTTATTCACATAACTGGTGGTGAAGTAAAATGACGATATTAATGAAGCAGTTAAAGTTACATATAAATTTTCATTATAAAGCACTATTAATATTTTGGATTGTAGCTTTATTAATAAAAGGAGCTTTAAATGTTGCTCATATAAATGCAGTGGAAATTGGTTATTTACCCGAAATTATCAATAATCCTTCGATAGCTATTATGATATTTATAGTAGGAAGTGTTTTCATCATACAAGACGAGCTGTTTCGTTTAGCGGTTTCATTCGGTGTAACGAGAACACAATATTTTATCGGAGCAATTTGTTATATTGTACTTCAATCTGCATTATTTTCATTTCTTCAAGTTATGCTTTTACAAGATTTAAAATATAACGTAGTAAATGTTAACTTTTGGGAGCAATTGGTACAACAATTTATTTTACAATTTTTATTTTATGTTACGACAGCATGTTTCTTTCAACTAGTAGTCGTGTTTAAGCAAAGATTTAAGTGGATCGGTCTTATGATTGGTGGGACACTTTTCTTATCAATGAATAGTGTACTTTATGGAGAAGCGGGGATAAAAGGTTTAATTTTTACAAACGATGCATCTTTAATCGACATTCCTTATTTTACTGTTATTTCAATCGGATTAACTATTCTTTTTATCATAACTAGTAGTATATTTATTCGTAAAGTATCATTTGAACGAACGGTTTAAAATAGTACTAGATTATTATTTTAGAGAGAAGGAAAAGTAAATGGGAGATACTTCTTCATTAATAACAGTCTTTTTATGTATTGCACTACTAATATTTTGGCGTCGTTATCGCTCCATGCATAAGCCAATAAAGGGATCGGGAAAACGTATTTTATGGCCATTACTATTTTTAACACCAGGTATTGTATGGTTTTTAGGTCCCGTACATCCAGCTATATTACAAGTAGTTATAGCGGTATTCATTGGTGTACTTTTCGCTGTGCCGCTTATAGTATTAACAAATTATGAGCGGAGAGATGATGGGAATATTTATACGAAAAAAAGTGCAGCTTTTTTAATTACTTTTATTGCACTTGTCGTTTTGAGATATGGTTCAAGACAATATATTGTTGACTTAGATCAGCAAACGATTGGTTTATTATTTTATGTTGTTGCAGTATCGTATATTATTCCGTGGAGAATTGCTTGTTATATAAAGTTTAGGAAAGTTTGGCGGGAAAATAGTAATCATGTTATATGAAAACTTCTCATTTGAGAAGTTTTTTATTTTTACATGTAAGCAAAACTATTTGTTGAAGTGCAAGGCTGTCATAGAATATGATACAAATTAAGATGAGGGAAAGTAGAGGGTATAAAAATGCGTACAATTTTAGTTTTTCTAAATAACATGTCCATCAATAAAATAGAGAACATTAGACAAAAACATGATCCTTTATTTGGATTAATTCCACCACATATAACAATCGTATTTCCATTTAAGAGTAATATTTCAAATGATGAATTAAAATCTCATATTTTTAATGTATCAAAAGGGGTAGGCAAAATTGAAATTGAGTTTGCAAATCGTATCACTAATGTAGGAAACTATTTGTTTTTAGAAGTTGAGGGAGGGAAAGAACAAATAGAAGAACTACATGATATGCTGTATACAGGACCTTTAATACAATTTTTGAAAGAAGATATTCCGTACATACCGCATGTAACAGTCGGGAGAAAAGAAAGTGCTGAGTTAGCTGCTGAAGTAGCTAAGGATATTCATAGTTTCCCTGAAAAGTTACAATGTGTAATTGATAGAATTAGTGTAGAGCGAATTGGGAAGAACGGAGAATCAATTATTGAATTTGAAGTGCCGTTGAAAAAAGGCTGACAAAAGTCAGCCTTTTTTATTTGTAACATGGAGTAAAGCACCAATCGCACCGCTATTACCACCATCTTGTAAAAGAATAGGTGTTTTATTTTGATATTTTGTGTAGCTACTAATAATATTTTGAAGGTGTACGTTATTACATAGAGTCGAACCAATATAAATAATATGGTTAATGTTTTTTGTTTCGGCGAATTGAAGGCTTAATGCAGTAACGACTTCACCGACAAGTCCTTGTACAGTAGCAAGTATATCTGAGCTATTATAATTTGATTCTGTAATAGCGGCTTTACCAAAATTGCTTGCAGTTAAGCTATTATCAATAGGTGAGAGAATTCCACCATAAATATCTCCAACCGTAATATCTAGTTCTTTTCTAGAACCTATTTTTGTTAAAGGGATCACATCTTCAAAATGATCTATACTTGTTAACAATTTTGAAAGTCCCATAATAGTACCACCGCCAACACCAGTTCCACCAGCTCGAATATATTTGTCATTATAAACGTAATGAATAGAAGTACCTGTACCGATATTTGTTAAAATAAAGTTGTTTATATCATATTTCTCTTCTTTTAAAATGTATCGGACACCTATAAGAGTAGCTTCAAATTCGTTTAGTTCTACTATTTTATATGAGTCTGAAAGTAGTTGCTGTAATTGTTTTGCTTTACCACCTGTAATACATATTTGTTTTTTACCAGTGTTTTTCTTAAGCCAATTTATTATTTTATCTTGTTCATTTGAATAAAATTTTTCAAAAGCTAATTGCTTTTTTTCGTTCAAGTAAGCAATTTTCGTTAATGTTCCTCCAGCATCAATACCGATAGTACTTTCCATCTTCCTGCTCCTAACCAAGTAATTTGTTTACTCTGTTCATGTTGGTGAGACGAATTTGTAGGAGATAGATACCCGGGTGAATTACATCGTCTCTATTCTGCTTGATATATTAATAGCTTTTCTATCGTTACAATCGGCTGGTTATTAACAGTTGCGGTGCCTTTACCGAGAACAAAACCTCGGCGATTGCGAGTTAGCTCATAATGTAAATCAAGTTTATCACCGGGATGTGCTTTTCCGTGGAATTCAACCCCATCTAATGAGGAGAGGAAGCCTAATCCTTGAGAGTCACTTGTATGTACAAATGCACTAAGTTGAGCAAGTGCTTCTACGATTAACATATGAGGCATATGTTTTTGACTATCATTTAAAAACCACTCATTATTTGTAATGAGTTTATATCCCGTAACGGATTCACCATGTTTTACATTTGTCACTTTATCAATCATTAAAAATGGATAACGATGGGGAAGAGTGTCTTTAATATGCATATGAAAATACCTCCAATGAATAATACCCCTGCTACAGTTAAGCAGGGGAGCTATCATTAATTTTTAACTAATTCATTTGCTTTTTCAAGAGAAAAAATACCGCTATTTCTAATGTTTTCCACAACTTGTTGTAACACCTCTTTATCTTGAACTAGTGCAATACGTACAAAGCCTTCCCCGTGAGGTCCAAATGCATGACCTGGTGTAACAACGACATTCGCATGATCCATTAATGCATAAGCGAAGTCTAGAGAAGTCCAGCCTTGTGGAATTTCAGCCCAAACGAACATACTACCAGCTGGCTTATCGACGTTCCAACCAAATGTTCGGAAACCGTCGACTAAAGTATCTCTACGCTCTTGATAAATACCGCGATTTTTCTCACAAAAAGCAGCCCCATTTCTCAGTGCAGCACATGCGGCTTTTTGAATGGGTAAAAACACTCCGTAATCTGTATTTGATTTAAACTGAGTAAGCGCACGAACTATTTCTTCGTTTCCGATCATATATCCAATGCGGCTACCCGCTAAACTATAACTTTTTGACAAAGAGTTGATTTCTACGCCAACTTCTTTAGCACCAGGTACAGAGAGGAAGCTAATTGGTTTATTACCATCAAAATAAAATTCAGCATAAGCGAAATCATGAACAACGATAATATTGTGTTTTTTCGCGAATGAGATTACCTCTTTAAAGAAATCTTCATGAGCCATTGCCGGAACGGGATTCCCTGGGAAGTTCAAAATCATCATCTTCGCTTTATCGGCAATTTCTTCAGGGATGGCTTCTAAGTTAGGTAAGAAATCATTTTCTTTCCTTAAAGGCATGTAGTGGGATGTTGCACCAGCCATTTGAATTCCTGTTTCATAAGCTGTATATCCTGGATCAGGAACTAATATAATATCTCCCGGATTCGCATAAACCATAGGTAAATGAACGAGTCCATCTTGTGAACCCATTAATAATAAAACTTCTTTATCAGCATTTAATTTAACATTATGAGTGTTATTATAATATTCAGTTACAGCTTCGTGAAATTCTTTAATACCACTTAATGTGTATCCATAGCTTTCTTTTTCACTTGCTGTATGTACCATTTCTTCTCTTACGAAGTCAGCAGGCGGCATATCAGGATTCCCGATACTTAAATCAATCATTTTGTGACCTGCTGCAATTTTTTCTTTTTTATAGGCCCCTAATTCACTAAATATAGAAGATTGGAATGCTTTCATTCTAGTTGCTAACGTGTAAGTCATCAAAACCCCTCCTAAAAACAGTGTTTTCTTTCCGCGTTTTTAATTATTCTGAAAACACATGGTTACATTTTATCATTTTTTTATGAAAATTAAAACGATTGACAAATTTAGAGGGAGGATTAGTCTATTTTGAAAGGGGTGGTGTAAATAAGGTAGATCGGTTAACTGAACTGTCTATTATGTTTAGGAAGTTTTGTAGTTTTTGTGAAGTATATCCCGCATATTTTGGATAAAAAAGAACACGAAAACGAGGCCTAATATACCACTAAGCCAATAGTATGAATCTCCTGTCGTGAATTTTTCATAAAATGAAAATGTATTCCATAGGATTAGGATAATGGAACAGATTGTTGACACAATTAATGAACTTAAACTTCTCAAAAAAAGCACCTCACAGTAAAAATATTGTTATTGTATAATATTACATTTAAATTAAAAGATTTAAAAGAGGGAAACCTTTTGAGAAAGCTTTGTGAAATAAAATAACGCAGAAAATATTTTCTGCGTTTCATATGAGGTGTAATCATTTCTTTTTATATGTACATAATCTTTCCACTGCATAAAAGTATACATTTAATGTACCATCGACAACTTTTATAGTTTGATCTGATGTAAATGAGTTACCATAATCAATGTGATATACATTAGAATCTTTTATAAATGAACCTTTGTATAAATCTTCTTTTTTCTTCGTTGTTTGCATTTCCACTAAGTTTTGAACAATTTTTTCTTTCTTTTCTTCTTTTACAACTGTTTCAAATTTATAAGATGCAGGGCAAAGACCGTTTTTGTCGTCAATGATCTCCCAAGAACCGTATATATCATTATTGCTACATCCACTAAGTAGAACGATGAATATTGGAATAATTAATAGAACCTTTTTCATTTTGTACTCCTTTCTTTTCTTTATCAATAAACGTGCGAATACGATACGAACATTGTAATAAATAAAGTTTAAATTTTTATAAAGAATTATTTAATTTCATATAAAAATTTAGGGGGAATTGAAAAAGCATGAATCTAGTGTAAAGTCAGATTCATGCCTAGTGTACTATCTTATGTTTTGTTTTTTGTGGATAAATGAAGCGGAAAGAAGAATGACAATGCCATTTAAAATATATACATTTACAATAGAAAAGGTTAGGTTGACTGCTCCAAAACTAGCTTTATTGAATATAGAAGTTAAAGCTGAAGTAGTCAAAAAGATAATGGGAGTTAACAGTAAAAATATGAAACCTGCCACAATTCTTCTTTTAAAGTTATGTTGAGAAAGGGAAATAGCTAAAAAGTTTATGATGCTAAACAGAGCTAATACAAAAATAAAGATAATAAATAACTGCATACCATCAGACAATTTCGCAACTCCTGTATATATCATGTTAGTATACTGTATTCGAAAGTGAAAGAGGGTACTCCTTTAAATAATTACAATAAGCGTAATAAATAAGGTTTTATATAACAAAGACACATGGATTAATCTAATATGATTCATGCGTCTTTGTTTATGTTATAAATTCGCAGATTGCGAAGGTTGTTTTTCATATTGTTTCTGTTTAGATAATGAAATGAAAATAATTAATAATGAAATGACGCCGAAAATTAAGACCATGTACTGCAATCCAATCGTATCTAAGAAGAAGCCTGTGCCGAGTAAGACAATTTGGAACATCACTCTCTCAAACATATTACGGAATGAGAAGAGACGGCCGTGATAGCTTTTTTCCACTTTTGTTTGGAAGATTGTCGACATAATAGGGAAGAAGCAGCCGACACTAAAGCCAAACAAGCCAAACGATGTAAGAGACATCCATTTTATATCACTAAAGAACAATGATAGATGTGCAAAAGCAGTACAAACTGCGAAGAAATATAGTAACTTTTCAGGTTTGAAATGATCAGATAGACGTTTAATAACGAAGGCACCTAACATAAATGCGACGCCTTCAATTGTATATATAAATCCTTTAATTGTCGGATCATGTTGCATTTCACTAATGTTAATTACCATTAAATTAAATCCAGCTATAAATAATAGAGGGATAATACTTAATATAAGTGCTGTAAAAGCAATTGGAATTCCTTTTAAAATACGAAATACTTCCATAAAACTATTATCTTTTGCAGCTTGTTTACTTGGTGTTGTTGATTTTTTATCTTCAAATTGTAGGAAGAATGTTGAGAGGAATAATAAAGCGTATGCTGCCATTGAGAAGGCATACATATACTGTAAACTCATTACAACTAAAAGAATTCCACCTAGTGAAGTACCTGCAATACGAGCGATTGTACCTACATTCATATGTACACCGTTCATCTGTAATAATTCATGCTCACGTACGATAAGTGGAATTACAGATTGTAATGCAGGAAAATAAAATGCTGCTGAAATTTGAAGAGCAACCATAAATGCAATCATAAAGGCGATACTTTCAAATTGGATAGCGAAAAACATGAAAATAACACTAATAACACGACCGAATCCGGCATAAAGAAGAACTTTTTTCTTTTCATACTGATCAATAATGCGACCAGCCATAGGACCAACTAGAACACCTGCTAATAGTCCGATAAATAATATAACTGATTTCATGAAATCAGAAGGGACATATTTTTGCATAAATTCAAGGTTACCAAGAATACCAAGCCATAACCCTAAACCAGCAATAAACTCCCCAATTAATACAATCCAAACATTTTTATTACGCCACATAATATAAAACCTCTCCGTCTTTTAAAATGAAAAACTCGTATATAAAACCTCCTTATTTTATGTATAATTTATAACGAATTTTTTTAGAGTCAGAGTCTATATTACGTGTTTCATGAATGGATTTCAATCTTTTTGATTTGTTAAAAAATTGATTTATTAGTTGGTGAAATAAGCAATAAAAACGTGAAAAATTAATGATGAAGTGTCTATTGAAAGTAAGGATACATATAAAAAAGCAAGAACGTACATAGTACGTCTCGCTTTTCTCAAGTACAAAATTAAATATTAGATTGGCTTAGCAGCATTTACGTTCTTGTCCAATAGCTAATGCGCTAAAAGATAGAGGACCAATAACTTCTGCACTTGCACCACTAGTTAGGTTTTCTACAGTTAATGAATATTGGTGTGTTCCACTGCCAACGTTTTGATCTATAGCTTGAAATGTTTGAGCATAGAATTGTTCAGAATCTGTAGATTCAATACCTACTTGTGTATTAAAAATTTCAATGTTATCACGGAAAATTCGGAATAAAATTTGTGAAATCTCAGTTATACCTTTTACGCCAACTGTAGCGATTAATTCTACTCGATTATTACGTGAATCTCTACTTGAAATTCTCAATTTCAAATTTGCTAGAATTGCTTTATTTGGAGAAGCTGGGATTGCAAAAGTTGTTTCACCAGTTTTACTTATAGGTTGAGTAGCCTGGTAATCAATGATATGAGTCATATTCGTCACCTCCTCATATACTAAAATATGAAAGTAGCAATGAAATAGCTTGGACAAATAATAGAATGTATTAAGAGAATGGAGCACAATTGTTGAAAAGAGGGAAATCGAATAAAGGCATCAAGAATATACCACAATTAGGTGATATTTTTCTTGATGCTTTTTGTAATTAAGCAGAATATTCTTCTTTACGCACTTCGAAAAATTCATTACGACGTAAGTAATTATAAACTTTCTCGGAAACCTCTTCTTCTTCAGACATTAAGAAACGATGATCAAAAGCATAGAATGATTGACCTTTAATTAATTTTACGTAGTATATTTTACACGCCTCCTCTAGCATAATTGGAACTTACCTAAACTTATGATGGCCTATATGCTTGTTAATCATACTTGGAGTTTCAAAGGATAGAAGCTAAACAAATTGAAAAAGCTTACAAAACTGTAATGCTGTTGTCACGTTTTCTGATAGTAAAAAATAACTAATTTCATCTATACTACAAATAAGTTACATAAAATAAGGGGGTAAAAAAGATGGATGAAGTGATTGGAGAAGTAGTAGCAGGTATTTGTGAATTTGTAGTTGAAGTAACGGCTGATGCTATTGGAAATTTAGTTTCCGGGAATGATGAGGAAAAAGAAACATTATAATAGTTGCTAAAAGTATACAGATGATCAAAATATAAAGGCTGATTTCTAAAGGGGAGTCAGTTTTTATATTTTTTTTACAATACATTAATTTTATTTGAATATTCATTTGTTATTATGTTTGTGAAACTCATAAAGGAGGTGAATAAATTAAGATGTCGAATTTAGGGATGGATTTATCTGATTCTCGTTTGATTGTGGCGAATGTGGAGGAAAAGGAATATCACTTTATTGTGCGTGAACATCCGATTGTAGGGAAAATTATATCGTTATTGGAAAATGGAAAAGAATATGGTTTAATAGATAAACAAATCGCTAATAATGATAAATTTATTAAATCGGAGCTTACTAAATTAGATTATTTTAACATTGACGTTCTATATTATACACCTGGATGGATATGGATTGGCATGGATCAATTTGGTTTACATGCTCGTGAGGCTACTTATAACGAAGTAGACGTTATTATGAAGTTGAAAGAGGATTTATATTATATAGATGTATATGAAAAAGTAAAAATGTAATAGATATTTAGTCAGGTTAGGGGACAAGTTCCCGTAGCCTTTTTTGTTTAATAATAAAACGTAAAATCTATATTATATTGATGATAGGACAGCATGGTAAGAAGTGAGCCGAAAAGAGGATTTGAAAATACATAAAGAGAACTTTAATTATTATATGAATTCTATATGTAAATAACAATAGAAAGAAGATGATAAAATGAGTAAAGAAGAGCTTGTAAAACAACAGTTTGGTAATAATGCGGAAAAGTATGTGAAAAGTAAAATTCATGCAAAAGGACCGGATTTACAATATGTAGTTCGACAAGTTGAGTCTCGTCATAATAAGCGTCTTCTTGATATTGCTACTGGTGGAGGACATGTTGCGAATGTATTAGCTCCATTGTTTCAAGAAGTAGTTGCTTTAGACTTAACAGAAAAAATGTTAGAGAATGCGAAAAACTTTATTATAAGTAATGGACATGATAATGTATCTTTCGTCGATGGAAACGCTGAAAGTTTACCGTTTTCCGATAGTTCTTTTGATACGATTACGTGCCGAATTGCAGCACATCATTTTACGAATCCAGCTCAGTTTATTTATGAAGTAAATCGTACGTTAGAAGATAATGGATTGTTTATTTTAATAGATAATGTTTCACCGGAAAATAATGAATACGATACATTTTATAATTTTATAGAAAAAAAGCGAGATCCGAGTCATGAACGAGCGTTGAAAAAAACAGAATGGATTACTTTGTTAGAAAAAAACGGTTTGCAAATGCAGTCATGTCTTACTTTTGACAAGAAGTTTGAATTTGACTGGTGGTGCGATATGATGAATGTACCTTTGCAGAAACGTATGAAGTTAACAGAATGTATGATGAAAACATCAGTTGAAATGCAAGAATTCTTTAACATTCAATATGAAAATAATAAAATTATATCGTTTTATACTGAAATGGCATTGTTTGTATGTAAAAAAAGCGCGACATTAAAAAGATAAATTTCTTGCAGTCTTTTCAATGTACGTTATACTTAGTACAGAGAAAATGAGAATTGAGGAAAAGTAATAATGATTCGCGTACGTATTGAAGGAACTGAAGAAGAAATGCTTGAATTTATGGAGAAAATGCCGGATATTCCTGGATTTGAAAAAACACATTTGAGAGAACCGAGAAAAGGAAATAATCCAAAATACGATTCAAGTAAAAATGTACTAGCATATTTATCTTATAAAAAGATCGAAGTCGCCAATAAATAGGCGGCTTTTTTAGTTTGCACCGTTTCACAGCCTTGTCTTTTTCACATAATAATAATAGTAGATTATGTTGAAGAGGGGTGAGGATAGTTAATAAGAAAATCATCTTTTTTGGAGACTTTGGTATTGACGATGCTGTGGCGTTAATTTATGTAAATAAAACATGTAAATTAGATATTTTAGGTATTGTTGCTGAATATGGAAATGTATCGCGAGAAATTGTAACGGAAAATGTGTATTTTTTAGAAAGATACTATGCTACAGAAGTAAAGATCATTGAAGGTGCAGCAAGACCAATGACAGCTGAAGAGCCATTATTCTTCCCAGAAATTCATGGGGATCACGGTTTAGGACCAATTATTCCACCTGATATGAGGATTTGTAAACGGGAAAATTTTTGTGAATTAATTAAATTAATTGAACCTTGTCCAGAAGATATTGTTATCGTAGCGACAGGACGATTAACAACATTGGCAACGTTATTTTTATTATATCCAAATGTAATGGATAAGGTATGTTCGTATTATATTATGGGCGGTGCTTTTTTATTTCCTGGTAACGTTACTCCTGTATCAGAAGCGAATTTTTATGGAGATCCAATCGCCGCAAATATTGTAATGAAGTACGCAAAGAATGCGACTATTTATCCTTTAAATGTCACGCAAGAAGCACGAATTACTCCTGAAATGTTGGATATTATTAATAAAGAAGGAACAGGGCAGGCAAAGCTTATTAAACCAATGATAGATTTTTATTATGAGAACTTTTATAAAAAAGAATACCCGGGTATTACTGGAAGTCCGATTCACGATTTGCTTCCGTTTATTTCATTTATAAATGATGATATTTTTGAATATAAAAAATCTGCAGTTTGGATTAGTACGACAAATGACGTAACAAGAGGACAAAGTGTAGCAGATTTTAGAAAAATAGCTGAGCCGACAACGTTTGATAATAGGCCTATTCAAAAAATTGCGGTTGGTTTTAACTATCCGGCTTTTAAAGAAGAATTTATGCGAACGATATTAAAGCCCGATTGTCCTTAATTTGTGTAATACGAACGGCATCAACCAGAAGACGAAAAAACTGGTCGTTCATTATTTTGAAATAATCTAATAGTTGATCTGTATGAATAACTAATGAAAAATGTAACATAACTAATGGTAAGCAATTGTTTCTAATTATAATTTGATTGGTGAAATATAAAGGAGGTTATCATATGATTTGGTCTTTAATCGTAGGTGGTATATTAGGATGGTTTGCAAGCTTAATTACTGGAAAAGACGTACCTGGTGGTGTAATTGGTAATATTATTGCTGGTATTATCGGTTCTTGGATTGGTACGAAATTACTGGGTAGTTTTGGTCCGGTAATTGGTGGATTTGCAATTATTCCAGCTTTAATCGGTGCGGTTATTTTAATCTTTATTGTAAGTTTCTTATTACGAGCAATGCGAAAATGAATGTAAGGACTGTTTACATTTGTAAGCAGTCCTTTTTATATGTTATGCTAGTATTATACAATCAGGAGGTGTCAGCATTGAAAACATTTACAGTAAATTTCCATCAAGAAGATAATGCTAAAGCGACAACAGTACATAAATTAAGTGAAGAGGACTTCAATAAAGCAACAGAAAAAGGTACTCGTCATCTATTTGATTTAGATACAAACGTTGGATTCTTTGTATTCTTTGACGCAGAAGATGCAGAAGGAAATGATCAATACTTAATGTTACAATACGAAGGAGATCATGAAGAGCCAACTGCGTGCTACGGATTTGATTTAAAATTATACTATCAATTTTTAGCACTATACTTAAATGATCTTGAGTTCCACGGTGAAACAGATGAGGAAGAGGAAGAGTATGGCCCAATTCATCATTTAGCTCACTTACTTTATCATATTGTTGAAGATGGTAAGTCAATCGAAGTGTAATATGTATACATATTTGAAGCTGTCCTATATTAGGGCAGCCTTTTTATTTATCGCGAATTAACAGGCAGTAAGACTCTCACCGTAAGTTTAGCTGTAAAGCAAAGAAGATGGGCGGGAGAGTAACTACTCGGAAAAGCCCGATTGGTGTGGACTAATAATCAGTGGGGATAGACGCTACCACACTAGTTAAATTTTCACTTTATACAATAAGAAATCGAATCAGTATATAATGCGCTAAAACAAGTTGAGAGTAGAAAATAAATCCTTAAAGAGGACGTTTGTTTATTCCTTCCATGTTTCAGTCGCAATACTTCTGTAATAATAGGCGTAACTAAATTCATGAAGGCTATTTCTATGCACTTAGATGTAAAACATTTTATTAAAGCAGCAGGATTAACCGTAATTACATCATTAAGTGGAGATAATACATGTGCTAATAATTTTGAATCTGTAAAAAGTATTATCACTACATTCTTAAATAAGTTAACATTCATCGATTAAATTTATATAAAAATTTATATAGACACATTATTTAGCGATAGTAATTTGTTTGCAATTGAAGATTAAACAAACTTTTAAAGGGAAATCGGATGATTCGATTCGTATTACAATGAGACAATACCGTTTAACTGTTATAAAGCGATAAATATATTAGATTTTACAGCTTTTGTTCAGCCGTTTGAAATGTCCATTGTCATGTTTTCAACGGATAGAGAAGCAAATGAGGTTTTTTATGAAGTGGAGGATTTTTACTAGTTACAAGTAAAGCAGTCTTTTATTGGGAAAAGAGTTGAATAACAAGTTAAAACTTAAAAACTATTGAATGAAAATAAAAAGCATGACGATTTTATGTCATGCTTTTTTTATTAATATACATAAAATTTATATAGTTTAAGTGTATGTGATATATAAATAATTTGTTATGAGTTAACACATAAAACTTTCTTTTTCGTATTCAGACCCATATTTAAACTTTATATTTATTATAGTAAGAAATACGTTACTTTATTTATATAGGAAAGATATCTTATTATAATTAAGGTGATTTTGAATCAAACTCAATTGGAACATCATTTCTAATATCGTATGTCTTCAATGAATGTAAAATCATTTTTTCTGTAATTGAAGCAACCTACTGATTTAAATTCGAAGATGTATTTGAACTGCAGGTTTAGTTTAAAAATAAATCATATCGAATAATTAAGTGACTTTAAAATTTATCTATTAATATATTTAATTCCTTTGATTTTATCCTTTCATACTCCATAGCTCCAGCGAGTTCATCAGCAAGTAGTGGGGCTTTTCTGACGTATTTTTCACGGATTACATCATATAACTCGTAAGGAAATAGCATATCGATAAACATGATTTTTTTTTGTTCAGCTGTCAATGGAGAAACGGATTCATATGCATTAATCATAATGTTAAATTGGTCTTCGTTCCATGTACCTGTTGTATCTAATAAAGGAATAATCATTTTACGTAAATCCCGAATCGGTAGATCGAATGAAACGGTATCTAAATCAATTACCCAAATTTGATTATTCGTATCAAGTAAAGAATTTCCTGTACCATAATCTTGGTGGCATAAATTTGGGGATACATGTAATTCTTCTGTCCACTTTCGATATTCAGACTCTAATAAACGTTGATACGTAAGTTTTGCTTCTGTAATAAAAGGATCGATTTCAGCTAAGTATAGTTGTGAAAAAGGGTCATCAATCAAAGTTGCAGATAGGTTTTTCCAAACCTCCATTTGTTGAAATCTTTTAATATAATGATTAGGCCAGCGACCTAATTTTGTAAAGATAGGTATACCTGGGGGTGGCTTATAACCAATTGAAGCTAAGTGAAAATCTGCTAATCCCTTCATAATCATTTCAAGATCTTCCTGCATAGCTAGTTCGAAAGGTCTACCTTCAATCCACTCGTATAAAACAAATAAAAATGGACCGTGTTTTGTATAGAGTTGGTTCTTTATATTAGGGATTATATTTGGAACACGCATGCCTTTTTTAGAAAGATAATCTTGAGCATGAATTGAAAATAAAGCTTTCTTTTCAGGGCGATGGATTCTTTTCAAACAAAATGGTCCATCTGAAGTATGAATTTTCCACACTAGAGCAAGTTGACCACCTTGTATAAGCTCGATTGTAGTTGTATGGATATCCCAATGTTTAATCATGCTTTCTGCTAACGATATTAACTTTTCCTCTTCTTCAGGTGATAGTATATATGCCGCTTCCTCATTTTGAATTTCCAAATATGTCACCATCCTTTTGTATTCTCTTATTACTTTATGGTGCATGGTCAATTTTGTTTGAGACATTCGCCTTTAAAATAAAAAAGTGATATTTTGCCTAATTTTGATTGTAAAGAATAGAAAAAACAATGAATAATTCACAATGATAAAACTTATTCCGTAACATATATTGAAAAGAATTGTATTTTTATGAAATAGGGAGGGTGAAAAATGAAGATTGCAATAATTTCTACTGAAAAGCTACCTGTACCTGCTGTAAGAGGGGGGGCTATTCAAATTTATATAGATTCCGTTGCCTCCATTATTGCCTCTAAAGGAAATGATGTAACAGTTATTTCCATAACAGATCCAAATTTAAAATCGGAAGAAAAAAAGGGTGGTGTAAGATATATACGCTTTGCAGAAGAGGGATATCTTTATGATATTCTGGAACATTTGAGAAATCAACAATATGATGTGGTTCATTTATGTAATCGCCCTAATTGGATTACGCTTTTAAGTGAAGTGGCAACAAAGACAAAATTTGTATTAAGTGTGCATAATGAAATGTTTGCGTATGAAAAGATGAGTGATCAAGAAGGAGAGGAATGTATTAAAGCTGTTTCAAAAATTATTACAGTTAGTGATTATATAGGAGAAACAATTACCTCTCGTTTTAAGATAGCAAAGCCTAAGACAAAAACAGTGTATTCAGGTGTAGATTTAAATGAATACTATCCTGCTTGGACTATAAATGGAAAAGAAGTTAAACGTTATGTAAAGAAAGAGTTGAATTTGCAAAATAAAAAGGTGATTTTGTTTGTTGGACGTTTGAGTAAAGTAAAGGGACCTCATATTTTGCTACAAGCTCTACCTAAAATCATTGAAAAAAACCCGGATATTGTAATGGTTTTTATAGGGTCAAAATGGTTTGGTGATAACAACGTAAACAACTATGTAAAACATCTATATACATTGGGAGCAATGTTTCAAAATAATGTAATCTTTATTAAATTTGTTAAGCCTAAAGATATTCCAACACTGTACGCTATGTCAGATCTTTTCGTTTGTTCTTCTCAGTGGCAAGAACCTCTTGCAAGGGTACATTATGAAGCGATGGCGGCGGGATTACCAATTATAACTAGTAATCGGGGTGGTAACCCTGAAGTAATTGAAGAAGGGAAAAATGGCTACATTGTCAATGATTTCGAGAACCCTGATGCATATGCAGAGAAAATTATTAATCTATTAAATAATGAATCTACGAGAGTTCAAATGGGGAAATATGGACGTTTAAAAGTTGAAAAGGATTTTGGTTGGAATCGTGTTGCCATGAATTTAATTGGAGTATATAAAGAAGTGCTATTGAATTCAAGGGGAGGATGAAGAGAATTGGAAGAAATAGCTGGATTAGAGAAAGAACATTTAAATAGAATTCTTAGTTTTTATCCATTTGAGGTAAATAATATTATTCTACAATCAAGTAGAAGCGGAAGAACTGTTTGGGAAGTGGAGACAAATGCAGGGTTAAAAATATTAAAACAAGCACATATGAAACCGAAAAGAATGTTATTTATTGCGGGAGCACATTTACATCTTTTTCAAAAAGGGTTGCCAATTACAAAAATGCATCAAACAAAAAGGGGGGGATATTGTATTGGAGCGGATGAGTATGCATATGTATTATATGATAAACATCAAGGAAAAGAAGTGATTTATTATAATAAAGAGCAATTGGAAAAAGTGCTTATATATGCAGGTAGGTTTCATCAAGCATCAGAAGGATATATTCCGCATCCAGAAAGTAAAATGAGAAGTCGATTAGGAAAATGGCATAAGTTATATAGATGGAAATTGCAAGAATTAGAAGGGAACAAAAGAATTGCACAATCTTATCCTAATGATGTGTTTTCGAAAATGTTTTTAGAATATGTTGATAAAATGATAGTCCGTGCCCAAAGGGCATTACAAGATATTGATGAACCATTTTATAATGAATGGACAAAGCAAGTAATTGCATCTAAAAGTTTTTGTCAACAAGACTTTACATTGGCAAGATTTGAGGAAATAGATGATGCTATTTTTATGAAGGAGTTACATTCTATTACAAATGATTTACCAGTAAGAGATTTGCGTATTATTTTAAATAAAGTGATGAAAAAAATGTCAGTTTGGGATGTTGATTTAGTAATTCATATGCTGAGTGCTTACGATTCAGAAAATCAGTTAACTGAAAAACAATATCGCATACTTTGGACGGATTTAACGTTTCCTCATTTATTATGTTCAATTGCACATAAATATTATTTAGGGCAAAAGCGTTCTTGGTCTGATGAAAAATATATTTGGGCATTACAAAATATAATCGCACTTGAAGATTCTAAGGAGGGATTTTTATCTCGATTTTCAGATGTTTATGGTGAAATCAAGAATAAGAGTGGAGGGGGAAGAAAATGAATTTAGAACCAGAAGAAATAGTCATACCTATTTTAGATTTAGAAAAATTTATGTTTTCTCCACCAGGACCGATGGGATGGGAAATGTCAGAGTATGAGCAAACATTAGAGAAACAAAAAGACATTGTACTTGATGAATCATCTATATTAGAGAACTTAGCGATCATTCAAAATATAGAGTTAGTAGAGTTACCGACAGTAGGATTACTAGAGTTAGAAACAATAAGTAGTAAAACAGACACACTAGTTAGGAAAATTGATGATGGAATCTATGATGAAGATATTCAAATCGTTGAAGAGGAATCCGTACAATTGGAGTCAATTACTACTGAGCCAGAAAAACCAAAAATTAAAATAAAAATTGTTACTCCTAATGATCCATTAAAAAGACCATGGATAGCTGAAATTTTAAAGCCTTTCAAGGGAAAAGAATAATGAAAAGTCCGCAATTACAACAATCATTTTATACTTTCTAGCATATTTTAAATATAAATCAAATAAGGAAGGAGTTATGTAAATGGCTGATGTAAAAAGAGTAAAAATAAAAATAGATTTTGAGAATGGCTTCAGTATTAATTCTGATCAAGAAATACAAGAGGTATTAAAACTCTTGGCTGAAGTAATTCAATCTGGTGCACATACTGGTATAGAAGTAGAAGTTCAATATGTTGATGAAACAGAAATAACCTTTACTGAAGAAGACGAAGAAGACGAAGAAGACGAAGAAGACGAAGAAGACGAAGACGAAGAAGACGAAGAAGACGAAGAAGACGAAGAAGATGAAGAAGATGAAGAAGATGAAGAAGACGAAGAAGACGAAGAAGACGAAGAAGACGAAGAAGACGAAGAAGACGAAGAAGATGAAGAAGATGAAGAAGATGAAGAAGA